>CACGCL010000004.1 GCA_902571525.1 uncultured Pelagibacteraceae bacterium | reverse complement strand
TCATTTTTTGAGACTCTAATCCAATAAATCCAATTTTTCTATTATGTAAATTTTGGTCTGGAATTAATCCTTTTAAAATATTTCTTAAAAGATATTTGAAATCTTTTTTTGAAGTTCTTATTTTTGATGAAATTTTAAACATTAAATTTGTAAACTCATTATCTAAAAAAGGAGCTCTTGCTTCAATTTGATTTGCCATGGAAAATTTATTCACCACATTGCAATATTCATCTTGAAGTTGAGTTTTTAAGTCTAAATACATAATTTTGTTTCGTATATCATAGTATTTTTTTTTGTTCATAATGTTTAGCAAATATTGACTTGTTGGGTTGCTTGAGTTGTTTAAGATAATCTTACTTTTAAATTTTTCTGAAAAAAAGTATTTTCTATTAAAAAAGAGCATGTCAAATTGATATTTATTATTGAACAAGTTGAACATCGTTTTTTCTAAAAGTGTCCATCTTCCAAAATTTCCAAATAGCTCATCCGCTCCTAAACCCGTTAAAATTACACCAAATTTTTTACCTGATTGTTTTAAAATATGCCAAAGTGGTAAGCCACCGCCATATGGTTCATCTAAATGATAAATCATTTTATCTAGATCTTCAAAATAGTTTTTTGTATTCATTGCAATTTCTGTGTGGTTTGTTTTAAAATGTTTTGCAGCTATACTTGCTAGTTTAGTTTCATTTAAATCTCCTGACTTAAATCCTTTAAAACCTAGAGTAAAAGTATTTATATTGATATTATTTTTTGCTAATAAACCCGTTATAGCTTGTGAGTCCAAACCTCCAGATAAGCCACAAGCTAAAGGAACATCAGATAAAGTAGATCTAATTACTGATTTTTCTAAAACATCTCTTAGTTCTTCGATTAATGTATCTAATTTAGCATAATTTTTATCTAAAATTTCAATATCCCACCACTCTTCTATCCTTAATTTTTCTTCATTCAGATCTAATTCCAATACATTTCCCGCAGGAAGTTTTTTTATATCTTTTATAATTGTTTTTGGTCCAGGTACCCAAAGTAAACTTAAAAAATCATTTAAACTTTGAATATCAATATTATTAGAACAATGGTTCGAATACAATATAGCCTTTAATTCAGATGCAAATAAAAATTTGCCATTTTTCCAATAATAATAAAATGGTGTTAATCCAAAACGATCTCTAGCGCAAAATAATTTTTTTCTAATATTATCGTAAAATGCAAAAGAAAAAGATCCATTTAATTCTTTTAGCGCTTCTTTTCCATAATTAATTATCATTTGTAACAATACCTCTGTATCAGAATTATTTGTGAAGAACTTTACTCCAGTTTTTTCTAATTTTTTTCTAAGCTCTGGTGAATTTAAGATAGTACCATTAAAAATTATAGTATATCTCTTATCTTTTGATGTCATCGGCTGAATTCCTAATTCCAAGTCTAAAATTGATAATCTACACATAATTAGACCTAAGTTTTTTTCAGAATTCAAAAAATGATCATGGCTGTTTGGACCTCTGTGAATTTGAATTTTGTTCATTTTTTTTATTGTATTTAGAATGTCTTCATGAGAAGATTTTTTATTAAAATATCCAGCTATACCACACATCAAATAATATTTAGTTAAAAAAATAAATTAAGTAAAGAAGTTATTTTTTAAACTAAATCCTCATAAAACTTTATATATTTTTTCGCTATTTTTTTTGAATCAAAGTTAAGAATTTCTGATCTAATCACATCTTTTTTGATTGGATCATTTTTCATTTTATATAAAAGCCACTCAATGCCCTCACTTAGTGAATTAGGATCTAAATTTCTTACCACATAACCATTTAATTTGTGTTTTACAATCTCAGAAATACTAGTTTTGTCAAAACAAACAACTGGAGTACCACAATACATACATTCTGCAAAGGTTTTAGGCCAAGCATCTTCTATTGAAGTTGCAACAAAGATATCTGCACTTGAATAAGCTGCACTTAATAAATCTTTATTTTGAATGAAACCCAAGCTTTTAAATTCTATTCCAATATCATTAAGATCTTTTTGTGACCAAAAATTACCAAAAATTAATAAAAAATATTTTTTATTATCTATCTTCTTAATTGCGTTTAAAAAAATTTGCCAACCCTTTCTTTTACTTTGCGGGTTTTGAGCTCCATATAAAATAATTTGTTTATTAGTATCTATGTTTAAAATTTTTTTTGCATCTTCTTTTTGGAGAAAATTAAAATCATTAAAATCTATATTATTATCAATATGGTATATATTAAAGCTTTTTAAAACAATACTATTTTCTGCTTCATTTTTTAACCACTTGCTAACTGAAACAAAATTAAAATTTTGATTGTAATATTTTTTTTTTAATTTTTTAAGAAATTTAGAAATGTGACCTTGCTCATATTTTTGAAAATCCATTTGATAATGTGATCCTCCTGTAAATGCCCACATATCTCTCATTGTCCAAACTATTGGTTTGTTGACTTTAGATAAAGACTTTATATTAATAAAACCCTCACTCAACCAATGAATATGAATTATGTCTGCTTTTTTATATTCATCTAATTTTGTTATATCAAAACCAAGTAATCCAATTGTGAAAGTTTCCCTTGGAGTATGAAGAAAAATAGATTTTAAAAATTTTTCTATATAAATAAAAATCTTGGACAAAATTTTTTTGAAAAACCCATCTATAATAAAAACTACATTATTACTCATTATTTTTATATTATATTGTTTTTTAATTGAGCAAGTATCATTAAGTAAAACTGACTCAACCCCTTGATTTATTAAAGTTTTATGAAGAATGTTTGCACCTTGAAATGCTCCATTAGAGTAGTTACCACCAACAATTTGTAAGACTTTAATTTTTTTTTTCAATTTTTCTACTTTTAAAATTATTCCCCACCACTTATTGATAAAACCTGACCTGTAATATAGGTATTTTTTTCACTAAGTAAAAAACTCACATATTCTGATATTTCTTTGGGATCGGCCATTCTATTCATCGGTATTAATTTTGATCTCTTAAGAATATTTTTTCTTGAGACCTTTTTATGAATTTTAGTATTTGTAACTCCAATTATTAAAGAATTTATTAAAACATTATTTTTTGCCCAGTCTTTATAATTTCTTGGGATAAATTCATTAGCTTTTTTAGAAATTGAGTAGTTAAATGTATTTTTTCCTCCACCAAATTTTGTTCCTATGCTTGAAGTTAATAAAATTCGACCAAATTTGTTTTGGATCATTTTTTTTACTATAAATTTAAGAATATAAAGAGGGACAATTGTATTTACCCTAAAGGTATTAAGCATATCTTTTATCTTAAAATTTTCAAAAGTTTTATTATCAATTAAGCCAGTTAAATTTATAAAAGCATCAAATTTAATATCTTTTATAACATTTAACCTTTTTTCTATATTTTTTGATTTGTCTAAAAAATTAATTTTTATAGGATGAAAATTTGATTTTTTAAATTTAGTGAAAGGTCTATTGTTGGAATAATAGTGACCATAAACTTTCCAATTATTTTCTAAAAATTTTTTTGTTATTTCAATTCCTATATCCGAACTAGCTCCAAGAATTAAAATTTTTTTATAATTTTTTATTTTTTTCAATTTTTTTCCACGCCTGGGCATGTTTTACCCCAATTAATGTTCCAGTTACATCACAAACGTTACAAGGTGAAAAGTCTCTATCTGCCTTCAGCAATTTATTTCTACTGATATTTGAAATTTTCGATAGCCAAATTTCCTTAAAATTTTTATTTTTGAGATTACCAAGAATATTTTTTTTTCCCCAGTCATGTGGGCACATCAAAACATCTCCATTGTAATCAAGAAAAAAAGTATAACTTGGATAATAACATGGCTTTTTAAGTGAAGTATTTAATTCTGAAATTTTATATTCTGCTTTTGCCATCATTCCAGCTCTATTACTTAAAGTAATACCAAAATCTTCTTCTGGAGGTAAATATCTATGTCTAATAAAATATTGATTTTTTTTTAAATTAGCTTGATTACAAAGTTTTTCAAATTTAATTACATCCTCAGGACCATCATAAACACTTATTAATAACTTATCTAATCCAGACTCAAAAAGTTTTTTTAATCTATGAAAATTTAATACGTCACCATTTGTTACCATTTCGATATTTGATTTTTCAAGTTTTGACTTGCATATTTCTAAAAGATTAAAAATGTTTTTATCTAAAAGAGGCTCCACAAAACCTGAAAATCTAATTGTCCCGCAGTAATCATAATCTTTTAACTCATAAATCAATTTTTCAAATAATTCAGTATCAATAAATTCTTTAACGTCTTTAAAATCTTCTGCACTTCTAGGACAGAATGAACATTTTCTATTACAAGTTCCAGACTCACTTATCTCGATCTCTGATGGCATAGGTATTAGTGTATTTGGAAAAAATTGAAAAACTTCATCGCTTTTTTTTAATTTCTTTTTAATATATGGATCAACAAATTTTTTTTTCATACAAAAGTTTTTAAGTCAATATAGTTTATGCCTGTGTTTTCATATAATTCATTATCAGCAGTAAAAAGTCTATCTTTAAATTTTTTTCTTAAATTTTTAATTAACGCTTTATCAACATTTGATCTTTTTTGATACCTTGAAGAGTCTTTATTATAATAATGTCCACCACCACTCATACCAATTCCAGAGATAATGACATTATGATTTTTATTCATTTCTAATGCATAAAGAATTGAAAAAAAACCGGTTGAAACTCCATTTATTTCTCTTTTTTTTAGAGATTTAAAAAAATGTAAAAATCTATTAAAAATTTTTTCTTCATAAAAAGTCTCTTTAACTAAAATATCAATAAAATTAAACTTAAAAAATTTACTTTGAAAAAAAAATTGTTTAAATGGAGAAAAATATTTAAATTTTGTTTTATCTGAAAAATTATATTTTTTAAAATTTATCAATCCTGATCTTGAAATTACCTGATCAGGATTAGATTCCAAGACTCTTTTTTGAACATCAACATTTTTTTCAAATTCTCTACTACCAATTAGTGAGAAGAGCAGAGTATTTGGATATTTCTTTTTGTAAATATTTGCTCTTTCAGATGCACCATTTGCTGCATAAATTTTTTCTACCTGCAAATCAGGAAAGGTTGAGTAGGGCTTAGATCCTAATACCATTACAAATTTTTTATCATTAAAATTCATACTATTAAAATTATTTAAATTTAAAGATCTTTATTTTATTAGTGTTGAATATATTTATAAAAACATTTAATAAAAGCATTTATAAGGCATAATGTGTTTTAAAGTTTTTTATAATATTAGTGAATTATGCACATTTTACTAATTAAATAGACATTTATGAAATTTGTATATTACTGGTCTCCATTTATATCAAAAGTAGCAACTATAAGGTCTATGATAAATTCTGCTGAAAATTTAAAAAAATACTCCAAAAATGATTTTGAGCCAATCATTTTAAATGTAGCTGGTGAATGGAATTTTTTTAAAAAAAATATGAATATACATAATATTAAGATAGTTGATTTAACAACGTCAAAAATTTTAGACGAAAAATTTAATTATTTTTTAAAACTAAATGAAAATAATTTGAAAAATTTTAAAATTAATTCAAAGAAAAAAGTAAGGCAATTTACAACCTTTAGACACCACAATCAATTAATCAACATTTTAAATACAAATGTCTGATGAATATTCAAAAAAACTTGATGACTTTATGTTTTCTGATCTAGCAAATATTAAAAATCCTAAATTTTTAGAGTTTGGTGTTAGAGAGGGAATTTCCACAAAAAGATTTATCGAAATATGTGACAAAAATAATGGAAAGATTTATTCTGTTGACATTGATGATTGCTCTAAAGTTTCAAATAATGATAAATGGAAATTTATTCAATCCAGAGACGATAATTTTGAGTATATACATAAAAATATTCCTGAAAAATTTGACGCAATTTTAATTGACTCTTTTCATAATGCTAAACATGTAAAAAAAATAATCTATCATTACTATGAAAATTTAAAGATCGGTGGCTATATGTTTGTTGATGATGTTTGCTGGATTCCGTATTCAAAAAATAATTATAGGAATCATTTTAATAGCGAGATCAATAATAGAGAAACGTTTGAGATGATTAATGAAATAATAATTTCTAACCAAAAAAATATAAATGTTTTTTTTTCCTTTGTTGGATCAGGTATGGCAAAAATTATAAAAAATAATGATGAAACACTTGAAGAGTCCAAAAAAATATTTTCTAGGACCCACTCAATTAAAAATTATGTTAGGAAATTACTTTCAAAATGAATAACGATTTACATCAACAAATATCTAGAATTATTGAAACAGATAAAGAAAATCACCTTTCAATTATGCACTATGCTATTGTGAATCATAAGTTTAATACAGTTGTTGAATTTGGTGTTGACAGGGGAACTTCCACTAAAGCGTTTCTATTAGCGTCCGATAAGGTTGGATGTAAAGTTTTTTCTTTTGATATCAAGGATTGTTCAAACATTTTAAGTCATCCTAACTGGTTTTTTTCTCAAGTTAATGACATAAATAAAAAAAAAATTTTTGAATTATTTCCAGAAATAATTGAAAAAGGAATAGATTTATTATATATAGATAGCTATCACGAACCAAATCATATTAAATTATTATTAGAATCATACTTCGAAAATATTAATGTAGGAGGTTTTATTTTTGTAGATGATACCTCCGCTTATCCATATAGAAAAATCAAAAGTTTATCTAATTCAATTGTTTCTGATTTGTCTAGGGAAGCTGTAGAAGAATTTTATTATTCAAACTTTGACTCTATTAATTTTCAATATAATGGAAATGAAAATGGTTTATGTATCTTAAAAAAAGTGAAAGATAGCAAAGTAAGTAAAAAAAAAGTTTGGCTTTATAACTTTCTTATTTATAATATTATCAAATTATTTAAAAAAATAAAATATAAAATCTTTTATAAAAAAATTTAATTTATTACAAGGTAAGATATGACATCAAAAAAAAGATTATCAAATGTTAAGGTTTACAATGATCCTTACCCTATATTAGAATTTACTAATTTTCTTGATATTGAAGAGTCCAAGAATGCAACTGATATTTTAAAGAAATCTATTTTTGACGAAATGAAAGATGGTGGTAGAAAAAATATTAGGAAAGGTTCAACAAATTTTAATGATTTTATAAAAAAAAATAAAGTTTTTAATGACATATATAACTTTTTAAATAATAAGAGTACTTTTGAATATTTTATTAAACAATTAAAAAATATACCACTTCAATCATCAACAAAATATGAAATTAAAAATTTACCAAAAAAATTTAAACCAGATTTTTATGAGTATAAAAGAGGCATTCATAAACACAATTTTTTTCAACGGTTGAATAGTTTTATATATAAAAAATTACCTAACTGGTTTCAAAATTTATTTAATTTTTATTTCTTTGATTTAATATTTTGTTATGCTAAAAAAGGTTATGTTACGCCAATCCATAGAGACAAAAATTCAAGAATTATAGTTTTTTTATTATATTTAAATGACCTAAATGAAAATGATGGTGGTTGCTTGGAAATTTATAAAAATAAGAATAAATTAAGCAATTATAAAATAGTGGTGCCAGATATGAAAGATGTTTTACTAAAACATAAAATTAAACCCGAGGCTGGTAAATTAATAATATTTCAATCAAATCCAGTCTCATTTCATAAGGCTGAGACTATTCATAATGAGCTTGCAGAAAGAGCTTTTTGTTATGGAAGTTATACATTGAATAATGATGTAGAATGGATTGAAAAATTTAATTAAATTTTAAAGTATTTTTTTATATACAATTAAAGTTTCTGTTGCGCTTTTTTTCCAAGAAAATTCTTTTAATCTAATTAATCCTTTTTGAATACATTTATTTTTATATTCAATGTTTGAAATAATTTTTTCTATAGCATTATTTATAGATTGAATATCTTTTTTTCCGATATTTTTTGTTGAACGTTTTATATTTAGAAAATATAGAATTTAAAGTGTTTTGAGTATATTTACTTTTTTTATAATAAGGAATTATTATTGATATTAATTTCATATATATTGATTATCATACATAAAGTATTTAAATAATAAAATATTAATGATTAATAAAAAAATTTTATTTTTTATGCCATCAATCGAGGGTGGTGGTGTTGAAAAAAATTTATTCATAGTTGCAAATTATTTTGCTAAAGAATTTAAAGATGTTTATCTTGTTACAACTTCAAAAGAATATAAAAATAGATTTAACAAAAAGATCAAAATCATAACTCCATATTTTAATTTTTGGTCCATATTTAGTAGGAAAATAAAATATTTAGTTTGTTTAATAATTTTGTTTTTCTGCTTACTTAGAGATAGAAGAATTAGCGTTTTTTCCTTTCAAGCAAACATATACTGCTTAATCTTGTGTAAATTATTAGGTATAAAAATAATTTTAAGGTCTAATTCAGCACCCATAGGTTGGTCAAATAATTTTTTTAAAAAACAAATATTTAAAAGTTTTTTAAAGTTTGCAAACAAAACAATTGTAAATAGTGTTGAATTTAAATTTGAATTAAAAAAAAAATTTAATATAAATGCTATCGTTATTTATAATCCACTAGATAAAGCAAATATTATTAAACAATCAAAAAAAAAAATTAAAAATTCTTTTTATAAAAAGAATTCCTTGAATTTAATTAATGTTGGAAGATTTACAGAGCAAAAAGACCATTTTACTCTTTTAAAGGGTGTTAATTTAATAAAAAATAAAATTAATTTTAAGTTAATTATAATTGGGAGAGGCAAAAATTATCTTAAAATGAAAGATTTTATTAATCAAAATGATTTAAAGAAAAAAGTAAAAATATTAAAATTTTTAAAAAATCCCTTTCCATATATAAAGTCAGCACATGTATTTGTTTTAACCTCTACATTTGAAGGTTTACCTAATGTTCTTTTAGAGGCATCAGTTCTAAAAAAATTTATAATATCATCTAAATGTCAAACTGGTCCATCTGAAATTTTACTAAATGGGAAGGGGGGGCTCTTATTTGGTATAAGGAATTACAAACAATTAGCTAACAAAATTCTTTTTTATGCGAGTAATAAATCTAAGTGTGATAAAATGCGAAGAAGAACTTATAATAATCTTTGGCGCTTTGATAAAAAAAATAATTTAGAGAAATATAAGAATCTTTTTGTAAATTTATGAAAATTTTTTTTGATCACAAAATTTTTGTACATCAAAAATATGGAGGGCCATCAAGATATTTTGTAAATTTGGTAAATGAATTAAATACTATAAACTCAATTAATGCGAAAATTTTTGCGCCAGTTCATATCAATAATTTTTTAAATTCTTTAGACAAATCAAACATCAGGTTTGCCAAAAAAATGTTATTTAATGATAAAATTTCAACATCGCCTAAACCTAAAAAAAATTTAGGATGGGAAGCTAAAAACAGTATAGATGATGTTTTAAAAAATTTACTTAATAAAAGATTATTTTGATTATGGATAATGAACTTAATTTTAGAAATTTTTTAAAAAAAAACGTAATTCAAGGGGGAAAAAGACTTAATAATGAATCCGTTGTTAATTTCAAACCTCTTTTCTCAATAATTACAGTCGTTTATAACAATGAAAAATTTTTAGAAGAAACAATTAAAAGTGTTTTAAATCAAAAATTTCGAAACTTTGAATATATAATAATTGATGGTGGCTCATCAGATAAAACTTTAGACATTATTAAGAGGTATGATAGTCAAATTGATTATTGGATAAGTGAAAAAGATAAAGGTATTTATGATGCATTTAACAAAGGTATGTCTTTAGCTAAAGGTGACTTTATAGGAATTGTAAATTCTGATGATACTTATTTAGATAATGCTTTAGAAATTATAGCTAAATATATTAATGAGTTAAACAATAAAGAAATAGATTTTATTTTTGGAAGTGTAAAAAAACACTGGGGTATTCTTTATGGATATAGACCAGAGAAAATTTATTATAGTTGGGGTTTTTACTCTAGCCATTCTTCAGGTTTTTTTTTAAGAAGAAGTTCAGCAAAAAAAATAGGTCTTTATAATATTAATTATAAGTACCATGCTGATTATGATTATTTTTATAGAATGATTGTAAAAAAAAAAATGAAAGGAACTTCTACAAAAAAAGATGAAATTACAGGTAATTTTAGGAGAGGAGGCTACTCTAGTAAAATTAAATTTAGAAAATTATTTATGGAAGAACTAAAGATTAGATATAATAATGGCCAAAGTATTATCTTGATAATTATTATATTTATGTACAAATCAATAAAAAACTTTAAAAAAATTTTATTTTCTTGAAAATTTTAATTACAGGTGCTGCAGGATTTATTGGATCAAGATTATGTTTAGAATTAATTAAAAATCATAATAATAAAGTTTATGGCATAGATAAGCTTGATAGCTATTATTCTAAAAAGTTAAAAAAAAAAAGATTAATTGAGCTAAATAGAAAAAAAAATTTCAAATTTTTTAAGATAGATTTAAAGAACAATAAAAACTTTAAAAAATTAGAAAAGTTAAAAAATATTGATAAAATAAAAAAATTAATTAAAATTTTAAGTTTAGTAATTTCGATAAATCTCTCATGAAAACAATAAATTGGTATAATAAAAATAAAATTCACAAAATAACATAACTTACAAATGAGCAATAAATTACTTATAGTTATAAGAAAAAGTTTTATATTTTAAAATGTAATGAAGCACATACACATTGAAAATAATTTGATTGGTTTTGAAGATTTTTTAAAAAAAGGGAATAAATTTTTGGGCAAGCAAATGCATTCTTATGATAATTTTGTACAATTAACTGTAATGCTTATGATATGAAAATTATTAAAGATAATATTTTTTTTATTTTATTAACATTTTTACCTATATCTATAATTATTGGATCGGCAGTCTCTATTGTTAATATTGTTTTATTAGGTGTTATATATTTATATTTTTTTTTTAAATACGATCATTTTAAATATTTGCTGGAAAATAATACTATTAAGATTTTTTTAATTTTATATTTATATCTTATATTAAATACTTTTATCTCACTAAATTTTGAAACTAGTGTATTAAGAAATTTCGGTTTTATCAGGTTTATAATATTATTTTTGGCAATTAATTACTTATTTTATATTAAAAAAAAAAATTTGAAAATATTTTATTTTTGGACAATAATTTTTCTTATTTTCGTTTTTGATGTTAATTTTGAGAGAATTACCGGAGCTAATATTTTTGGATGGGGAGCAATTTATTTAGAGGGTGTTGAGCAGCCTCATGGACTTAGAGTTGTAAGCTTTTTTAAAGATGAACCAATAGCCGGTGCATTTTTAAATGGTTTTATATTTTTAATATTGGGACAAATATTGGAGATTATAAAAAAAGAAAAATTTAGAAAAATAATATTTTTGGCCATAATATTAATATTTATCTTTTCAATAATAATTACAGGTGAAAGATCTAATTCTATTAAAGCTGTATTTGGTTTATTATTGTTTATACACCTAATTGATATTTTTGATTTAAAAACAAAGTTACTTTTTTTAATTATTTTGCCAATTATAATTATAATAACAGTACTCAATTCTGACTATCTTAAAAATAGATATCATGGTCAAATCCTTTCAAAAATTTTTACAGAAAAAAAATTTCAAAATTTAGAAAATAATATTTACATAAAACTTTATAAGTCAGGTTTTGCAGTTTTCAAAAATTATCCCTTATTAGGAGTGGGTAATAAAAATTATAGAATAGAAACATGCGGTGAAAAAGAAAAAGTTAAAAAAAATAATTATTATTGTGTTACACATCCGCATCAAATTTATTTTGAATTTTTGTCTGAGCATGGATTAATTGGAACCTTTTTATTGTTGTCTGTATTTTTTGTGTTAATTTTTCAACACTTAAAAGTCATTATTCTCTCTCAAAATTATTTACAAATTGGTGCTTTTACTTTTTTAATTACTAATTTTTTACCACTTATACCTTCAGGTTCTTTTTTTAGTGATTTCAATATAAGCTTGTTTATTCTAAACTTATCCATAATGTATGCTGTAAATAAAAAAACGAATGTTTTTTTTAAAAAATAATTTTAATAAAAAATTTTTAGATTATTTTTAAATTTAGGGCCGTTAGCTCAATAGTAGAGTACTGCATTGACATTGCAGGGGTAGTTGGAGCGTAACCAACACGGCCCACCAAAAATTTAAAATTGAAAAAACTTTTTTTTTGATATAAATAAAATTAATTAAGGGCCTGTAGCTCAGTTGGTTAGAGCAGTACACTCATAATGTATTGGTCCCAGGTTCGAGTCCTGGCGGGCCCACCAAATCTATTTTTAGTTTTATAAAATTATTCTTTAGATTATTTATTATTAAACTCTTTTAAACTAGTAAAAAGAGCAATTATATTACCATCATTATTCACAATTATAGAATTAAATTCCTCTCTTTGAGTTCTAGCTAAACTAAGTCCTTCGATAATCAAGTCTCTTATCAACGGTTTTGATGGATCTTTTGTATAAACCCTCCAGTCGATAGCAACTTCTGGTCTATTGGACGTTGCTAAAAGCTTACTTTTTACAATTGTATATTTCTCATTTTTAACATCTTCAGAAATTACAACAATTTTTGCCTCTTTATATTCAACTAATCTTGTTGAAAAACTTTTAAGGAAATATTCTCTAAAAATTTTTTTAAAATCATTTTTTTGATCATCACTTAAATTTTTTCTATGTTTACCTAAAGTATAAAATCCGATCCCATCTATATCAACTGAGTTTTGTCCAATTTTAATAAGTTCTTGGATTTTAAATTCCTCAGTATCTTGGCTAGATAAAATATTACTAGCTTTAGAAGTAATATCATTAATAAAATCAGAGGACACATTTGCTATAGAATTTGAATTTAAGTTAATAAAAAAAAATAGTGTTACGATAATTATTTTTATTCTTAAATTTGTCATATTTCGCTATTTATTTATCTAATGAGTCCCAGTCACTGTCGTCTAAAGTATCAGTCTTAATTTTAAGATTGTTTATTTTTCTATCTCGATCTTGGAGATACAAACTTCTTACAGTTGCATAAAAATCTACAGAGGTTTTTTCTAAACTATCAAAAGTTTCTAAATTTTTTGCTCTGAAGTCTACACCTTCTGTTAATTTAGAATAATAATAATCAGATTCTTTAAAGTATTGTGTATCATTTTTGACAGTCAGGTTATACCATGCATCTCCACCGCTCATTGAAACCAAAGAGCCAAAAGCATCCCTCACAGTTGATGGACCAATTACTGGCAAAACTAAGTAACAACCTTCTCCTACTCCCATTGCACCAAAAGTTTGACCAAAGTCCTCTTTTTCTAATTTTTCAAAACCTAAAGTGTTAGCTGGATCAAATATTCCAACTATTCCAATTGTAGTATTTATAATTAAACGTATCGTATTGTTGCCTGCTGCTTTTAAATCACCCTGTAATATATTATTTGGAATAGTGACTAAATTAGATAAATTATTTAATGCATTACTAGTTCCAGTTCTAATAGGCGAGGGCAATTTTCTATAACCTAAAGCAACTGGTCTAAATAAGACTTTATCTAAGGCCATGTTAAATGCAAAAGTTGCTCTATTTATCTTTTCAAAACAATCCTTGACTTCTTTTTCTTCCCCCAAAGAAGTTGATACAACTAAAAATTGTATTGTGAGAACAGATATAATAATCTTAAAACTTTTAATCATTTAAGCTTCTATAATCTATATTTTAGCAAAGTAAATTGATAATTTAAATAATATTATATGTAAAAAAACCTTCAAATGATTGAAATTGAACATTTTTATTCCCCAAATTTTGATGCAATTAAGAGAAAAAAAGAAAATATAAAATTTTTAATTTTTCACTATACTGGGATGAAGACTGAAAAATCTGCACTTAAAAGACTGTCTAATAGAAACTCCAAAGTAAGTAGTCATTATTTTATAAAAGAAAATGGATCTATCATTAATTTAGTCCCAGACCTTTATGCTTCATGGCATGCAGGAATTTCATCTTGGAAAAAAGTAAAAAAGCTAAATAAATATTCAATTGGAATTGAAATCCACAACCCCGGTCATCAATATGGGTATAAGAGTTTTAATAAGAAGCAAATAAATTCCGTTAAATATTTATCTTTAAAGTTAGCAAAAAAATACAAAATAAAAAGAGAGCACCATTTGGGTCATTCAGACATTGCTCCAGATCGAAAAAAAGATCCAGGCGAAAAATTTCCTTGGGAATTTTTTTCAAAATACCGTATTGGTATGTGGCATTCCTTAAATAAAAAAATTTTAAAAAGATATAGACTTAAAGATATAAATAATTTAGAAAATAAATTATTTTTAGATAATTTAATAAAAATTGGTTATTTTTTTAAAAAAAATAAAATTAATTCAATTTCATTCGTTATTAAAGCTTTTCAAAGACGATTTAGACCACAATTGATTAATGGAAAATCAGACCTTGAATGTTTAAAAATAGCAAAAAATTTAAATAAATAGAGGTTTAATTAGTATTGAAAACCAAAAAAAATAATATATTTTCAATTTGCCAGATAAATGACTTATCACTTTATAAAATATAAAGAGGAAAGTCCGGGCTTTGCAAAGACACAGTGCCAGGTAACGCCTGGCGGGGGCAACCCTAGGGATAGTGCCACAGAAAATATACCGCCTTATCAAGGCAAGGGTGAAAAGGTGTGGTAAGAGCACACCGGCTTTATTGGTAACAATAAGCGCATGGAAAACCCCACTGGAAGCAAGACCAAGTAGAGATGACATTGCTAATAGCAAAAAACAGTCTTTGGTTAGTCATCAGGGTTGGTTGCTTGAGCTTTAAGGAGACTTAAAGCCTAGATAAATGATAAGTTTAAATGACAGAACCCGGCTTATAGTTTATCTGGCATTCCTATAATAATATTCTAGTTTCTTTTTTGTTCTAATTCTTTCATTAATAAAAACAACTATTGACTGTACTTATAAAAACCCATAATATCCCATATATTCCCAATTAAGGGATAAGGGAAATTATGGAATATGTTTTTATCTACTTATCAAAACAAACTAGACAAAAAAGGACGGGTATCTGTGCCTGCTAGTTTTAGATCTTATTTATCAAATTTAGGCTATAACGGGGTTATTTGTTTTCCATCTTTTAACAATAGCTGTATAGAGGCGTGGCCTCAAGATAGAATAGAAAAAATTTCAAATACAATTGACTCTCTTAATCCATTCGAGGAAAAAAAAGATTATTTTGCAACCTCAATCCTTTCTGAAAGTATTAATCTGCAATTCGATAACGAAGGAAGAATTTTAATAACAACTAAACTTTTAAAACACGCAAAAATTAAGAATATAATTTTGTTTGTTGGGCAAGGAAAAACATTTCAAATATGGGAACCTGCTAACTTCGAAAAATTTAAGGTAACTGCAAAACGGAAATCAAATATTCACAGAGCTAGCCTTAAATGGGAACGTCAATTAAATAACTAAAAGGGGGAAATATGACTATTAATTTTAAAACACCAGATATCAAAGAATTGAAACCTAGAATATTAGTTTTAGGTGTAGGTGGAGCTGGAGGAAATGCAATCAATGGTATGATTGATAGTGGATTACAAGGAGTAGAATTTATTGCAGTTAATACTGATGCTCAGGATTTAAAACATAGTAAAGCAACGCAAAAAATTCAAATTGGATTGAATTTAACAAAAGGTTTAGGAGCTGGATCAAAATTAGACATTGGACAAGCTGCAGCAGATGAGTCTTTAAACGAAATAATAAATATATTGCAAGGTGCAAACATGGTTTTTATAACTGCTGGAATGGGAGGTGGAACTGGAACAGGTTCTGCACATGTAATTGCAAGAGCAGCAAAAGAGCTAAATATTTTAACTGTTGGAGTGGTAACTTTGCCTTTTTTATACGAAGGCCCATCAAGAATGAGAAGAGCACAACAAGGTTTAGAGGAGCTTAGAAAACATGTTGATACAATAATTGTAATTCCTAATCAAAACTTATTTAAAGTAGCGAGTGATCAAACAACTTTTGAAGAATCTTTTGAACTTTCAAACCATGTATTACTACACGGAGTACAAAGTATAACAGATTTGATGGTTAGACCTGGTCTTATAAATTTAGATTTTGCTGATGTTGAGCATGTAATGAGCTCAATGGGCAAAGCTATGATGGGGACTGGTGAAGCAGAGGGAGAAGGAAGAGCTGCTAAAGCAGCAGAAATGGCAATAACAAATCAATTAATTGATGACTATACTTTAAAAGGAGCAAAAGGTTTATTAGTGAATATTACTGGTGGAAAAGATCTTAAACTTTTTGAAGTTGACGAGGCTGTTAACAAAGTAAGAGCAGAAGTTGATCCAGAGGCAGAACTTATTATAGGTGCTATAACCGACCCTGCTCTTGATGGTATTATGAGAGTTTCAATTGTTGCAACAGCTCTTGACGGACAACAGCCGGAATCTAAATCTGTAATTAACATGGTTCACAGAATACAAAATAGAAATCCAGGATATTATGAATCTTCAGTTGTACCAAAAAGTAGCAACTACAATAATAATCATTCAAATTTTATACCAAGCACAAGTGGAGCTAACGCTTTGCAAGTAAATAATGAGGAAATAAAAGATACTGAAAATGATCTTATAAATTCTATGGTTGAAGAGAATATGGTATTAAATAATTTGGAGTCAGAAGAGTTAAGTGAGGAAGCAGAGAGCAGTAAATCTATAAATAGAGAAGAAATACCACTTAATCTAGAGGAGAATATTAAGAATAATCAAAACACAACTAGTAATAATATTACAAACGGACTTGAAAATTTTGAGTTAGGTGAGGAGAGCCCGCAACTTTTTAATAATGAAACTGAAATAGGAAATGAAGTTAATGAACAAATCCTCGATACAGAATCTGAAGAAGATGAATTAGAGATTCCCGCATTTTTACGAAGACAAAAAAATTAATGGTCTTTGAAAAAATAAATGAGTGCCACCATTCTACCGGAAAAGAGTTTACATTATCCGGTGCTACTTAAAGAAGTATTAAGTATTATTTCCCCTCAAAATGGTGGCACTTTTATTGATTGTACCTTTGGGCAAGGCGGGTATACAAAAAAAATACTAGAATTTCCAAATACTAAAGTTATTGCTTTAGATAGAGATATAAAATCAAAAAATGTCGCGAAGAAATTCAAAAATAAATTTAAAGATAGATTTGAATTTTTTAATAAAAAATTTAGTGAAATAGACACTATTCCAACCAAAGGAAAAATAAGTGGTATAATTTTTGACCTTGGTTTTTCATATGATCAAATAAAAGATTCATCAAAAGGGTTATCATTTAATTTTAAAGGAAAATTAAATATGAAAATGGGTCACAATAAATTTTCAGCTCATGATATAATTAAAAATTTATCAGCCAATGACTTAGATAAAATATTTAAATATTTTGGGGAGGAAAAAGATTCAAAACTTATATCAAGAAATATAATTAAACAAAGAAAATATAAGGAAATTCTTACAGAGGATCTTGTTAATACGATTAATTCAACTAAAAAAAATTTTACAAGAAAAAATAAATCAACTAAAGTTTTTCAAGCACTTAGAATTTTAGTAAATAATGAAATAAGCGAGCTAATATTAGGATTGTCTAAATCATGTAATCTTATTACAGAAAATGGTATAATTGCAACAGTAACGTTTCATTCTATTGAGGACAGAATTTGTAAATTTTTTTTTAATAACATTTCTAAAATTGAAAAAGGTTCTAGGTATTTACCAATTTACATTAAAGAAGATATTTCCTTTAATTTAATTAATAAAAAACCAATAACACCTTCACTAATAGAAATTGAAGAAAATCCACCTTCTAGATCAGCTAAATTAAGAGCTGTAAAAAGAATAAGTAATAAAGGTGTAAAAACAAATTTTATATTTGAAAAATTTAATTATCTTTTAGAAATTGAAAAGTTGATCTCTAAAATATGAAAAATTATTTTATTATCTTTCTTATATTAATTTTGATTGTGCTCACCTCATTAACAAAATCTTCTACTCGTGAGCTTGAATCAGAAATTTATATTCTTGAGGAAGATATCAAAACATTATCTGATAAAAAAGAATTAATTTTATTAGAAAACAATTTTTTAAGTTCACCCGAGAGGTTGTTTTATTTAAAAAAGATATTCTTTGAAGAAAATTTAATTACCTTAAAATTTAAAAAATTTATTATTTTGAAAGACTATAATGAATAATAAAAATAATAGAATAATAATTAGCAAATCAAATACGAACTTAGATAATTTTCATAAGGACAAATTTATAATAAATCTTAATAGAGTTACATTTATTTTTATAGCAATTTTTTTTTTATTTATTTTATATTCAACGAGGGTCATTTATCTATCCACAAAAACTCTTCAAAATAACACATATAAGACAAATCAAATAAACAGAGCTGACATCATTGATAGAAATGGTGATTATATAAGTAAATCTGTGTTTACAACAAATGTTGGTGTAGATCCAATATTAGTCAAAGATAAAAAAAAATTATTACTAAAACTCCAATATACTTTTCCAAATAAAAATTTCGATATGATTAAAAAAAAAATTTATGGAAAAAAATTTTTTTATATTGAAAAAAAAATAACACCTGAAAGATATCATGAAATTAAACTTTTAGGAGAAAAGTCAATTAGGCTTGAAAAAAAAATTACCAGAATATATCCAGATAAAAACCTTTTTTCACACGTTGTAGGACAAATTGATGATGAAAACAATGGTATCTCTGGTATCGAAAAATCTTTTGACAAACAACTTAAGAAAAGCAAATACAATTTAACATTAACTCTTGATAAGAATTTACAATTCATAATAAGAAATGAACTAATGAATGCTCAAAAAATTTTTGGTAACGTTGGTGGAGCAGGTATATTAATGAATATAAATAATGGTGAAATTTTATCTTTAGTATCTGTACCTGATTTTAACTTAAATAGCAGGAAAGATATATCAGATGCTAATTATATTAATCGTGCAACAAAGGGCGTATATGAACTTGGATCTGTTTTTAAATCATTTACAATTGCAGCTGGTTTAAACTATGGATTAATTTCTACAAAAGACTTGTTTTTAAATCTTGAAAAAAAATTGAAATGTGGAGGCAGAACTATCTCAGAGTATGATGAAAATTTATCAAATAATTTAAGCGTGGAGGACATATTGATCTATTCAAGTAACATTGGATCAGTAAAAATCGGTCAAATTATAGGGCAAGAAAACTTAAAAAACTTTTTGGAGAAAATTGGAATCTTAGGCCAATTAAATTTTGATATTCATGAAATTGGTAAACCTATCCCCTTTAAATGGCGAAATTGTAAACTTAAAACTGTATCTTATGGACATGGAATTACTACAACTCCTATTCAATTGGCAAAAGGTTATGCAATCTTATCAAATGGAGGCTACGAAATTAAACCAACACTTATCAAAAAAGAATTTTATGGTAAAAAAAAAAAAATTTTAAATAAAGATATAAGTGAGGAAATTAATGCAATGTTTAGAAAAGTTGTCCAACAAGGTACAGCGAGCCTTTCTGATGTTGAGGGATACGAAGTAGGAGGAAAAACAGGGACTGCTCAGATAGTTGAGAATGGGATATACACTAAAAAAAAAATTAATACCTTTGCTTCTGTATTTCCAATTTCGAGTCCAAAGTATGTTTTAATAGTTTTATTAGAAGATACAAAACTTTCGAAAGATTACATTTATAAATATCGTAATAAGCCTGGATCTTATAAAGGCACCCCATTTAATACCGCAGGATGGACATCTGTAGAAATAGCTGGAAAAATTATTGATAAAATAGGACCTATTTTAGCCACAAAGTACTAAGAATTTAAATTAATGTTATTAGGCAAAGTATTAACAAATATAAAAAAAAAATATAAAAAAATTTATTTCAAAGATATAAAATTTAATAGCAAAGCTTGTAAATCAAATGATATTTTTTTTGCAATAAATGGTAATCATTCAAAAGGCAACAATTATATAAATGATGCAATAAATAATGGAGCGAAGACGATAATTTCAAACTTAAAATTTGAGGGGTTTGATAAAAAAAACGTTCTGTTTATTAAAGATAAAAATCCTAGAAAATTATTATCAGAAGTTTCCAGCCGATATTATAAATTAAAGCCTAAAAATATAACAGCTGTAACAGGCACGAATGGAAAAACTTCAGTTGCTAATTTCTATGAACAAATTTTATCAATAAATAATAAAAAAGCTGCTTCAATTGGAACATTAGGTGTGTTTTCAAAAAAGCTTAAACTAAAGACAAATAATACAACTATAGATCCCATTAGTATTCATAAACTGCTGCATAAATTAAAGAAATTAAAGATTGATAATGTAATATTGGAGGCGTCAAGTCATGGGCTAAGACAGTATCGATTAAATAATATAAAATTTAAGTCAGGAATATTTACAAATTTATCAAGAGATCATTTAGATTACCATAAAACTTTTAAAGATTATCTAAATTCAAAACTAAAACTCTTTAATGAATTATTGAGTCGTAAAGGCAATATAATTTTTGAAGATAGCATCAAAGAGTCAACTATATTAAACAAGATTTCAAAGAAAAAAAATTTAAAAAAATATACTTTAGGCAATTCAAAATCATTTATAAATATAAAAGATGTAAAAAAGATTAATGATCAAAAAAAAATTTATTTTACAATAAATAAAAAAAATTATACATTTAAAACTTCACTTATAGGTGATATTCAAATTAAAAATTTATTGTTTGCAATAGTTGCGGCTTATTTATCAGGGATAAAAATAAATAATATTATAAAATCAATATATAAAATTAAACCAATAAGCGGAAGACTTGAAAAAGTTGGGAATTTAAAAAACAAAGCAAAAGTTATACTAGATTATGCACATACACCTCATGCTCTTAAAACTTTAATACTGAATATAAGAAAAGAATTCCCTTTAAGTAAAATTTCTCTTGTCTTTGGTTGTGGTGGCAATAGAGATGAAAAGAAAAGATCAATGATGGGGGCTATAGCAAGAAAATATTTCAACAGTATTTATCTAACAGATGACAACCCGCGTTTTGAAAGTCCGAAACTAATAAGAGATCAAGTTAAAAAAGGTTTGAAATTAAAAAAATTTTTTGAAATTCCTTCAAGAGGTAAAGCTATAAGTACAGCTATTCAAAAATTAAATTCAGGCGATGTCCTAATAGTAGCAGGAAAGGGTCATGAAAATTTTCAAGAGTACAAAAAAAAATTTTTCTTTTCTGATAAAATTGAAATTTTAAAAGCAATTAAAAAAAAAAACAATGATTTATCAAATTCAATTAAAACAAATATTATAAATGAAGTATTAGGTCACAATATTATCAATAAAAAGAAAAATCTTAAGTCAGCTTCAATTAACTCAAAAAAAATTAAAAAAAATTCAATATTTTTCGGAGTTAAAGGTAAAAAATTTGATGGAAATAAGTTTGCAATTGAAGCAATAAAAAATGGCGCAGCTCTGGCTGTATCAAATAAAAAATTTAAAAATTCAAAAATAATATTTTATAAAAAACCACTAAGATTATTTAATAGCGTTAATTCAGCTTTTAGAAAATCAACAAATATCAACACAATAGCAATAACTGGTTCAGCAGGAAAAACATCTGTAAAAGAGTTAACAGGTTTTTGTCTAGAAAAACTAGAAAAAACATATTTTTCGAAAAACTCTTTTAACAATAAGTATGGAGTCCCCTTAAGTATCTTTAACACACCGGAAAGTGCAAAATTTGCTGTGTTAGAAGTTGGTATGGACAAAAAAGGTGAAATAGATTATTTGACCAAGTTAATTAGACCTAACCTTGGTTTAATCACAAATATTTCATATGCTCATATAAAAAATTTTAGTAATTTAAATC
This sequence comes from uncultured Pelagibacteraceae bacterium, assembly GCA_902571525.1. Lineage (GTDB taxonomy): Bacteria > Pseudomonadota > Alphaproteobacteria > Pelagibacterales > Pelagibacteraceae > Pelagibacter. The sequence continues at coordinate 48,233 of CACGCL010000004.1, read as the reverse complement.
AAATTGCAAACGCTAAATCGGAAATAATAAATAATATTATCACCAATGGAACAATGGTTATTAACATGGATGATAGATATTACAAACTTTTTCTGAAAATATCAAAAAATCGTGGACTAAAAATTTTAACATTTAGTAAAGTCAATAATAAAGCTGATGTTGTCTTTCTGAGTCTAAGAAAATATAAAAAAAATTTTATAATTAATATTAAAATCAAAGGAATAATAAAATCCTTCTCAGTTTCAAAACATCTATCTAATTACATTGATAATATCCTTGCATCATTAAGTATCCTTAGTGCTTACTTTGACATTAAAAGTCTGAAACAGAATTTATTTTCAGGATTTTATATTCCTAAAAGTAGAGGATCATTAATTAATTTAAAAAAAGGAACAAAAAAATTAACACTTATTGATGAAAGCTATAACTCAAATCCACTATCATTAAAATTTGCTTTAGAAAGGTACGACGCTCTGTTTAAGCAAAATCACAAAAAATTTCTATTAATAGGCGACATGCTTGAACTAGGAAAACATTCAAAAAAATTACACATCAAGATTGCAAATTATATAAATAAATCAAAAATAAACAAAACCTATATTTATGGTGAAAAAATCAAACACACATTTAACAAATTAAAACCACAAATTAGAGGGAGAATACTAAAAAATAAAATGGATATTTATAAATTAATAAATAATGATTTACCAAATAATAGTTTTTTAATGGTAAAAGGATCAAATTCAACAGGATTAAATAAAATAATTAAAAGTCTATAATGCTTTACGATTTATTAACTAATTATTCTGATACATATTCTTTTTTAAATTTCTTTAATTTTTTAACTGTACGAACAGGACTAGCTGTTATTACCTCAATGGTAATAGTTTTTTTAATTGGTGATAAGTTTATAAATTATTTTTCTACAAAAAAAATTACAAATCCAATTAGGTTAGACGGACCAAAAGACCATCTTATTAAAAAAATAGGTACACCCACAATGGGAGGTGTTTTAATTTTGATAGGTCTTTTTGGAGGAGTATTTTTATGGTCAGACTTGTACAACCCTTATAATTGGTTACTAATTTTTATAACATTTTCATTTGGAATATTAGGGGCCTTTGATGATTACAAAAAAATTAAAAGAAATAATTCTACTGGAATTTCATCAAAATTAAAATTTATTATACAAATTATACTTAGTCTAATTTCTTTAGTAATATTATATAAATTTATTGGTTCGCATTTAACTAATAATCTATACGTACCATTCTTTAAAAATTTAGTAATAAATTTAGGGTGGTTTTTTATTCCTTTTTATTTATTTGTAATTGTTGGCTCATCTAATGCTGTTAATTTAACTGATGGTCTTGATGGATTAGCTACTGTGCCTGTAATTTTAGTTGCAGGATGTTTTGCATTTATAAGTTATGTATCAGGCAATATTATTTTTGCAGAATACCTCTTAATACCTTACATTGAAGGAGTAGGCGAAGTTGCTGTCTTTTGTGGAGCGATCATTGGAGCATCAATAGGCTTTCTTTGGTTTAACGCACCACCAGCAAAAATATTTATGGGTGACACTGGTTCTTTAGCATTAGGAGGTTCTTTAGGTGCTGTTGGCGTTGTTACAAAACATGAAATAGTTTTAGCTATAACAGGAGGGCTATTTGTTTTAGAAGCTGTTTCTGTAATTGTTCAAGTAATTTCTTTTAAGCTAACTGGAAAAAGAATATTCATGATGGCTCCTATACACCATCATTTTGAAAAAAAAGGCTGGCCAGAGTCTACTGTGGTAATAAGATTTTGGATCATTTCTTTAATTTTAGCAATGATTGGACTTGCAACATTAAAATTAAGATAATGTTCTCTAAATTTTTTGTTAAAAAAAAAATACTTATTTATGGCTTAGGACTTTCAGGTAATTCATGTCTAAAATTTCTAAAAAAAAAAAGTTTTGTTAAAATTTTTGATGATGATTATTCATTAAAAAATAAAAAGAATAAAAATTTTTTTTTAAAAAAAAATGATGTTATTAAATCAAAATTCGATTATATTATTTTGAGTCCAGGTATAGATATTAAAAAATGCTATCTCAAAAGATATTTAACAAAAAATTGGAAAAAAATAATTACTGAACTTGATATTTTTCAAAAATGCTATCCACATAATAAAAAAATTACTATTACTGGAACTAATGGTAAATCTACCACGTGCCAAATGCTTTACAATATTTTCAGATCACAAAAAATAGATGTCAGATTAGTTGGTAATATTGGAAAACCACCTTTACAAGAAAAAAAAATCAAAAAAAATACTGTTTTTATTGTTGAAGCATCATCTTATCAAATATCTTATAATAAATTTTTTAGAACTGATTATGCAGCAATTTTAAACTTAAGCGTTGACCATTTAGAAAGACATGGAAACTTAAATAATTATACAAAAGCAAAGCTTAAATTAATTTATGAGCAAGAAAAAAATAAATATTCATTTATAGAAAAAAATAACCCTATAATTAGTAAACATATATCGAATAAAAATTTTAAATCTAAAATAATAAAAATAAATTATAATAAAATGGATTTTTTTAAAAGAAAAATAAAGAATGATTATTTATTAGACAAAAATAATTTAAATAATATTCATTTTGTTTATAAAATATCAAAGCAATTTAAAATTCCTAATAATACAATATTTAAGTCTCTTAATTCATTTAAAGGATTAAAATTTAGAAAACAAATCATATATGATAAGCTTCACCTAAAAATAATTAATGACTCAAAATCTACTAGTTTTTCATCAACTAACGGTCTCTTATCTTCGTATGAAAATATTTACTGGATTGTTGGTGGTCTTTATAAGAAGGGAGATAAATTTGTCTTAAAAAAAAAATATCACAAAAATGTAAAAGCTTATATAATTGGATCAAATAATTTCTATTTTAGCAACGAATTCAAAAATAAAATTAATTTTAAATATTCAAAAAATTTAAAGAATGCAATTTTAACAATTAAAAATGATATTAAAAAAGATAAAAAAGAAAAAACTATTCTGTTTAGTCCTGCAGCTGCCTCATTTGACCAATTCAAGAATTTTGAACATCGTGGAAGATATTTTAATTTATTAATTAAAAAGGCAAATTTTTATGGAAAGCAGAAATTTTTACGATAATTTCATTTATGATTGGTGGAAAAATTTAGATAAAGTAATATTTTTTTTATTTATATTATTAATTATTTTAGGTATTTTTTTTTCTCTAGTATCAACATCCTTAATTGCCTCTTCTAAATTAGATACAAATAGCTACTATTTTTTCCTAAGACATTTTATTTATGTGATTATTGGCTTAATTCTAATTATTTTTTTTTCAGCTATCCCTGAAAAAAATGTTTATAAAATAGGTATATTCGTATTCATTATTTTTTTTCTGTCGTTATTATTAGTCCCAATTTTCGGAGTTGAAGTTAAAGGGTCAAAAAGATGGTTAGATTTCCCGATTATACCAAGGTTTCAACCGATAGAGTTTTTAAAGCCATTTTTAATAATTTTTTTGTCACTAATAATTGGATCTAGATTTACATCAAATATTTATTTAAAATTTTTTTTAAGCACTTTGATTGTTATACCTATTTTAATATTTTTAGTATTTCAGCCAGATATTGGTCAAACTTTACTGATCAGCTGTGTATGGTTAAGTCTTATATTTGTTTCAGGAATTAATTTATATTTATTTAATTTTTTAACATTTATCTTTTTGTCAATAGTGGGTTATTTAGTTTTCTATATACCAAAATTTTCATATATCAAATATAGGATAACAGCTTTTTTTGACGTGAAATCAAAAGGTAATTATCAATCAGAAAAAGCCACAGAGGCTATAAGCGATGGAGGTTTTTTTGGAAAAGGCATTGGAGAAGGAACATTAAATACCAGGGTCCCTGAAGCACACACAGATTACGTTATATCAGTAATTTCTGAAGAATTTGGAGTTTTTTTTATATTGTTTATTTTATTAATTTTTTTACTTTTAATTTTTAGAATATTTAAAAAAATACCATCAGAAAAAAATAATACTAATAAACTTATTTTAATTGGCTCAATATTATTAATTATATTCCAGGTATTAATTCATTTTGGTGTTAATATAAGATTTTTACCAACAACAGGAATGACTTTACCTTTTTTAAGTTACGGTGGATCTTCGATATTAAGCTCCTCAATTCTTGCAGGGTTGATATTAAACTTTACTAAAAGAAAAATTTAAATTTATGAAAAAAATAATTATTAGCACTGGAGGTACCGGAGGTCATGTAATTCCAGCACAAATTTTATATGATTATTTAGCACATAATAATCAGATTATAATTACCAGCGATAAAAGGGGGATTAATTATATTAATAAAAGGAAATACAAAATTAAAGAAATTGAAGTACCAAAATTGAGCAACAATGTAATAAGTTTCATACCATTTTTGATTAAATTTAGTTTATCAATAATAAAGTCATATTTATTTTTAAATAAAAATAAAATTGAAATATTAATATCAACAGGAGGTTACATGTCAGTTCCTGTTTGCTTAGCCGCTAGATTTTTAAATTTAAAGATTTTTCTCTTTGAGCCCAATTTAGTTATAGGTAGATCTAATTTATTTTTATTAAATTTTTGTGAGAAAATATTTACATATAACAAAAAAATAAAAAATTTCCCAAAAAAAATGCGTCATAAAAATTTAGTAATTAATCCCTTAATTAGAAAAGAGATTATTTTAACAAAAAAAAATTTGAAGAGAAAATTAAAATTATTTTCTTTATTGATAATAGGGGGAAGTCAAGGAGCAAAAAAATTTGATAGACTATTTAATGAGGATTTAATTAAATTATCAAAAAAATTTAGAATCAAAATTTATCATCAAACAAGTATTCAAAATTTAAAAAAACTAAAAAATTTTTATGTTTCAAATAATATAGACTTCTATGCATTTTCTTATAACCATGACCTACATAAAATTATAAAAAGATGTGATTTTGCTATTTCAAGATCTGGTGCATCAACTGTAAATGAATTAGTATTTTTAGAAACCCCTTTTTTATTAATTCCTTATCCTCATGCCAAAGATGATCACCAATTTTTTAATGCAAAATATTATGTTAACAAAAATCTAGGCTGGTTAATTAGGGAAACTGATATAAAAAAAAATTTTTTATATAAATTTGTTAAAAATTTGATTAAAAATAAAAAATTGATATTTCAAAAAAAAAAGAATATGAATAATTTTCACAATAGATATGATTGGAATTCAAATTCTAATCAATTAAACAATTTAATTTCAAAATGAATATAAACTTAGCAAAATCCGAAATAATACATTTTGTTGGAATAGGCGGAATAGGTATGAGTGGACTAGCATTAATAATGATGAGGCTAGGTTTTAAAGTGCAGGGCAGCGACAAATCTTCTAATAAAAATATAGAAAGGTTAAAGAAGTTTCAAATTAAATTTTATTTAGGACATGCATCATCAAATATCAAAAAAGCAACGATTTTAGTAATTTCCTCAGCAATTAAAAATAATAACATTGAAATCAAGCAAGCAAAAAAAAAAAATTTACCTATTTATACAAGAGGAGATATGTTAGCACATATCACATCACTCAAAAAAAACATTGTTGTTTCAGGATCTCATGGCAAAACTACCACCACGTCTTTAATAGCATCTATATTTGGTAAAGCTAAATTAGATCCAACCATCATAAATGGTGGGGTAATTAATTCATTAGAAAACTCAGCTAAACTGGGAAAAAGCGAGTGGTGTGTATTAGAGTCAGATGAGTCTGATGGAAGTTTTGTAAAAGTTCCATCAACTTATGCCGTAGTAACAAATATTGATAGAGAACACATGGATTACTACAAATCTTTAAATGAACTTAAAAAGCAATTTATAAGATTTATGCTTAAAGTTCCATCTTTTGGTAAAACATTTGTTTGTCTAGATGATAAGAACATTAGAGATATTCACAAAATAGGTAAAATTAAAAACATACTTACTTATGGATTTAACAATGGTTCAAATTTTAAAATTAAAAATTGTTCATTCAAAAAAAATAAATCTATCTTTGATGTTGAAATGAATCTTCCAAATAAAAAAAAATTTGTTTTAAAAAAATTTGTGATTCCTTTAATAGGATCCCATAATATAAAAAATGCTACAGCTGCAATAGCTGTATCCTTTTTTATTGGCATATCCCCAGTTATATTGAAAAATAGTCTAAAAAACTTCAAAGGTGTAGAGAGAAGATTTAACAAAATATTTACTTACAATGGCGCAGAAGTTTTTGATGATTATGCTCACCACCCCACAGAAATAAGAGAGGTTTTAGATGGAGTTAGTAATAGTTATAAAGAAAAAAAAATAATATGTATTTTTCAGCCACATAGAATTTCTAGACTAAATGATTTGAAAAAAGAGTTTTGTTTATCTTTTAAAAAGGCAGACTCTGTAATTCTATGTCCTATTTATAAAGCAGGAGAAAACTTAAAAATAAATTTAAATTATGGTAAACTTGCAGAACAAATTGCCAATAAATCTAAAGTTCAAGTATTTATGGTAAATAATCAATATGAATTAGCAAAGTTCTTAAAAAAATATTTAGATGATGAGAAAATAACAATTGGAATGGGAGCAGGATCTATATCAAACTGGATTAAAGAATTGCCCAACTTAATGAGACAATGACGTTAAAAGACCTAGATACTTTTACAAAAAATATTAAAGGTAAAATAAGATTAAATTATAATTTAAAGAATCATACTTGGCTTAATATTGGTGGAAATGCAAAAATTTTTTTTGTTCCAGAAACATTAGATGAATTAAGAGAATTTCTGGTATATTTGAAAAAAAATGATAATGATTTTTTTCTTTTAGGTGCAGGTTCAAACTTATTGATATCAGAAAATATTCAAAATCGAATTTTTATCAAATTAGGTAAAAATTTTAACAAAATATCTTTAATGAATGACAACATTGTTATTGCCGGTTGCTCTATCTTGGATAAGAATGTCTCAGATTTTGCGACCAATAATAATTTAAGTGGTCTGGAATTTCTATCGTGTATACCTGGATCAGTAGGGGGCGGTATTAGGATGAACTCAGGTTGTTTTGGTAAAGAGTTTAAAGATGTTTTGCTCTCGGTACAGGTTATGGATTACGATGGTAAAGTATATACAATTGACTCAAAGAATATTAACTTTGAGTATAGAAAAATAAGTCTTCCAAAAAATTTAATTTTTTTAAGTGCGTCTTTTAAAACTTTTAAAAAAGATAGAAAAGAGATAGAGGATACAGTTAATAAATTTAAGCAAAAAAAAGAAAATTCACAACCTTTAAGAGTAAAAACTGGGGGTAGCACATTTAAAAATCCAAAAGCTCAAACAAAAAAAAAAGTGTGGGAGCTTATTAGGGAAAGTGTAGATATTAAAACAAATTTTGGCGATGCGAAAATTTCAGATAAGCACAGCAATTTTTTTATTAATTCTAAAAATGCATCATTCGAAAACATGAATAATTTGATCAATTTTGTCAAATACAAAGTAAAAGATAAAACTGGAATATCTCTTGAATTAGAATTGGAGATTGTTAATTGAAAAAAAAAAGGATTTTAATTTTAGGCGGTGGGTATTCTAAAGAACGTGTTATAAGTCTTAAATCATCTAAAGCTGTTATTAAGGCAATTAAAAAAGTACATAAAGTGAAGTTTTGTGATCCATGTTATAATTTTATTAAGACAATAAAAAATTTTAACCCAGATGTAATATTTAATGCTTTACACGGCAGATTTGGAGAAGACGGTTATATCCAATCGATTTTAGAAACATTAGGAATAAAATATACGCACTCAGGTGTCATTTCTTCAATGTCTGCAATGGACAAAGAGATATCTAAAAAAATTTTTTTAAAAAATAAAATATTAACTCCTTCTTACCTAAAAATTAAAAATGGCACTAAAAAAATAAATTTTGCAAAAATTAAAAATTATCTAGGCTACCCGGTTGTTATAAAACCAATTAATGAAGGATCTAGTTTAGATGTATTTATATGTAATAATAAATTATCTTTATCAGCAAATCTAAAAAAAATGAGGAACTATAATGAATTTCTTATTGAAAAATTTATTTCAGGAAGAGAAATTCAAGTTGCAATTATGGGAAATCAAAAATTAGGCGCAATAGAACTAAGGCCAAAAAGAAAGTTTTATGATTACAAAGCAAAATATCAAACAAATGCAAAAACAAAACACATAATTCCTGTAGATCTTAGTAAAAGAAATTTTAAAAAAGTTAATGAAATTGCATTAAAAGCCCACAAATTATTAGGTTGCAAAGGAATAACAAGATCTGATTTTAAATTTTATAAAAATAAATTTTATTTACTAGAACTTAATACCCAACCTGGAATGACTAACTTATCATTGGTCCCAGAAATAGCTGCACACAAAGGCATAAATTTTAAATCTTTAATAAACTGGATGATAAAAGATGCATCTACTAAAAGATAAAAAATACAAATTAATTTTTTATAGCTTTTTAGTATTATTTTTAACTTCTACTAATAATTATAATTTTATAAGTGTAAATATATTTAGTGTTAAACATATATATGTTAGTGGACTTTCTGATGATAAAAATAAAAAAATCAATAACCAAATTAAAAATATCAATGGAAAAAATATTTTTTTTTTAAAAAAAGATTATTTTACGAAATTAGTTAATAGAAATGATATAAAATATTTAAGTATTAAAAAAAATTACCCAAATGCATTAATATTAGATTTTATCCCAGCAAAACCTTTATGCATAATAGAAATTCAAGATTCTAAGATTATTCTAGGAGATAATGGTAGAATGTTGAACACAAAAATAAAAAATAATAGCTTACCAATTGTCTTAGGCTCAGATAATTTTAGTGAAGTATTTCATGTAATTAATTTACTAAAGTCATCTAAATTTGAATATAAAAAAGTTGAAAAAATTATTTTTTTTAAAAGTGGAAGATTTGATATTAATTTAAATAACAGTGTTATTATCAAATTTCCAATTAAGTACACTAAGGAAATTATTAATTACAGTCACAATTTGTTAAATAGAAAAAAATTTGCTAGTTCTAAGATTATCGATCTAAGAATTAAAAATAAAATAATAAAATATGAATAACTCTGAAAAAGGAGATTTTTATTTTGGAATTTCAGATAATAAAATTTATATTTGTTTTTTTGAAAAAGGAAAACAAAAGTATTCAAATATTATTGAGTTCGAGATTCCCGATAATTTAATGAACAACCTGAATTTTAAAGTTATACAAAATTTACTTAAAGAAAATATCCGTAAGTTGGAAAAAAGATTAGGTTTTTTTTTAAATGATGGAAATATATCTATTCAATCAAAATCTTATCAAAATATACTATTTAGCATAAAAAATGTTTTTGATGAGAAAGTGCTTGATAAAAAAATTGTTATAAATCTTGTACAGAGTATGATCCAACAATTTGATAATAATGAAAAAAATTTATCTATTACGCATATAATAATTAACAAATATGTAATTGATGATAGAGTTTATAGTTATTTACCAAATGAAATAAGATTTAAAAAAATAGTTTTAGAAATAGAGTTTATTTGCCTAGACAAAGAGCTGATAAATAAAGTGAAAAGATTATTTAATGAGTGTAAAATTAATATTAATAAAATTGTGTCCTATGATTATGCTAAGAGATTTTTAATTAGTGATAGAGACGATACAATGTGCATATCAGCTAATAAAATTTTGAACGGGGAAAATCAATCAGAAGTATTTCTCACAGAGGCTTTGCCAAAAAAAACAAGTATTTTTAATAAGATTTTTGGATTATTTGATTAATTAATTGTATTTTTTTGTAATATTACTTGTTTTTTCTTAATAATTACAAACATCTATAAACATAGTATGTCAGTCTTAAACCAAAAAACCATTAAACGTATAGCGAAATTTAATGGTGTCGGACTACACTCGGGGAAAAAAGTTTTTATGACCCTATTTCCAGCACCGCCAAATACAGGAATAATATTTAGAAGATCAGATTTAAACAGCAACAACCTAGTTTATCCAAATGTGTTCAATGTCTCAAGCGCATCTTATTGCACTAAATTAACAAATGAGTATGGCACAAGCGTGTCAACAGTTGAACATCTTATGGCTGCGCTATATGGATTAGGTATTGACAACCTTGTAGTTGATTTAAATTCAGAAGAATTACCAATTATGGATGGCTCAGCAAAAAACTTTGTAGAGACCCTGGAAGATGTAGGTTTTAAAATTAGTGATCTTCCAATAAGAATTATTAAGATCAATAAAAAAGTTACCTACTTGGATGGTGAAAAATTTATTACCTTTGAACCAAATAAAATAAGTTTAGAAATTGATTTTGAAATAAAGTACGAACAAAATTCAATCTTAAATCAAAGAAATAAAAAAAACATTTATATAGACGATTTGAACGACATGTACAATTCAAGAACTTTTTGTTTATTTGAAGATATTGAAAAACTTAAAAAGATAGGTTTAGCTAAAGGAGGAAGTTTAGATAACGCCATAGTTTTAAAAGGTAATGAAATACTTAATTCTGAAAAATTAAGAAACCCAAAAGAATTCGTTAATCACAAAATTTTAGATTGCTTGGGAGATATTTATCTTGCAGGCCATAGAATGGTTGGCAAAATTACATCAAGCCAAGGTGGTCATAACGTAACAAATCAAGGTTTAAGAGAATTATTAAGCAATAATGAGAATTTTTCAATTATTGAATTAAAAGAAAAAAATATACCACATTCCTTTTTAATAAAGAATCCATTAAAATCTATAGCATAAATATTTAAGCTTTATAATTTATCTGTTAATAATCTAGAAAATGAAAATTTTAAATAAATTTTTTAAATTAATATTAATAATTTTATTAATTTCTTGCTCAAAAAATGACAAAGTTTCGATTGTCAAAGAAAAAAACATAGAAACTCAAATGATAGAGGCTTTTGAAGAAGGGTATACCGAGTTAGAAAACGGAGATGTATTATTTGCTGCTAAAAAGTTTAATGAAGCTGAGCTTTTGTACCCACAGTCTGTGTGGGCTCCAAAAGCTGCACTAATGGCAGCATATGCTTATTATTCTCAAGATTATTATTTTGATGCTGAGTATGAATTAAAAAGATTTTTAAAAGTTTATCCAAATGAAAAAGATATATCTTACGCTCACTATCTATTAGGAATGGTATATTATGAAAAAATCGTTGATGAAAAAAAAGATTTAGAGCCATTAATATTAGCTGAGGATAAATTTAAATTTATCGTAAAAAATTACCCAGATACAGATTTTGCTTTAGACTCGACTTATAAATTGGATTTAATACAGGATTATCTTGCGTCAAAGGAAATGTATATTGGTATACACTATATAAAAAAAAAAAAATGGATTGCGGCTATTAATCGTTTCAAGAACGTTGTTAATAACTATGAAGAAACCTCATTTATAGATGAGGCGCTTCATAGGTTGGTTGAACTTTACTATAGACTTGGATTAATAGAAGAGTCTCAAAAATATGCGTCATTGTTAGGGTACAATTATCAATCAAGTGAGTGGTATACGAAGACTTATAAAATTTATAATAAAAATTACAAATCAAAATTAGAAATAAAAAAAGAAAAAGATGGAATGTTTAAAAAATTTAAAAAGCTTTTGTATTAATTAAATGAGCAATTCATTATTGAAGCAATATAAAGAAAAATTAAAATTATTAGATAAATTTAGCAAGCATTATTTCCAAAATCAAAAACCTTTAGTTTCTGATAAAGAATATGATCAACTAAAAAGTGAAATTTTAAAAATAGAAAAAAATTATGGTTTCACAAATTTGAAATCACCTAGCGTTAAAGTTGGATATAAACCCTCAAAAAAATTTAAGAAATTTAAACATAGAGTTAAAATGCTATCATTATCAAATGCATTTAACGAGGAAGATTTAATAAATTTCCAAAAAAAAAATATTAATTTTTTAGCATTAGATAAGAATTATGAATTCGAATATAGCGTAGAACCTAAAATTGATGGTATTTCTGCCTCTCTACATTATAAAAATGGTAAGTTAACAATTGGTCTTTCTAGGGGTGATGGCGAGGAAGGTGAGGATATAACTGAAAATTTAAAAACTATTAAGGATATTCCATTGAATATTTTACACAAAGATTTTCCTGACGAAATAGATATAAGGGGTGAAGTTTTTATAGAAAATAATGACTTTAAAAAAATTGAAAAAGATTTTGCAAATCCAAGAAATGCAGCATCTGGATCCCTGAGGCTGAAAGATCCTAAAAAAACTAAATTAATTCCTTTAAAATTTATTGCTTACACTTTTGGTTTTAATTCAAACATAAAAGAAAGCAAACAAAGCGATTTTATCAAAAATCTAGATAAGTGGGGTTTTAAAATTTCTGAGTTAAATAAAACAATTAAAGGGATAAATAATTTAGTTAAGTACCATTCTGATATAGAAAAAAAAAGATTTACTCTCAATTATGATATTGATGGCATTGTTTACAAAGTTAATGATTTTAACTTGCAAAAAAGATTAGGTTTTATGGCCACTGCTCCTAGATGGGCTATTGCACATAAATTTTCAGCCAACTATTCGATAACCAAAATTACAGACATCGATATTCAGGTTGGAAGAACTGGAGCTTTAACGCCAGTAGCAAAAGTGAAACCAGTTAACATAGGCGGCGTAATGGTTTCCAACGCAACTCTACATAATGAAGATGAAATAAATAGAAAGGACATAAGAATTGGTGACACTGTAAAAATCGAAAGAGCTGGAGATGTTATTCCTCATGTTATATCAGTAGATAAAAATTTAAGAAACGTAAATTTAAAAAAATTTATTTTCCCAAAAAAGTGTCCCTGTGGCTTTGACACTATTAAAGAATTTAATAAAGTTACAAAAAAAATTGATGCAGTCAGAAGATGTCCAGATATAGGTTTTGATTGTAATAGAATAGCTAAAGAAAAACTTAAACATTTTGTATCAAAAGATGCATTAAATATCGAAGGGCTAGGAAAAAAAGTTATTGAAAAGTTTTGGGATTTAAAATTTATAAAACTTCCTGATGATATATTTAATTTAAACTTTCAAACAATTGCTAGATTAGAAGGGTGGGGCCCTCAATCAGCAGAAAATCTTAAGAATTCAATAAATAAATCAAAAAAATTAAAGTTAGATAGATTTATTTATTCTCTTGGTATTAGACACATAGGACAAGAAAATGCTAAGTTAATCTCAGAATTTTTATGTGATTACTCTAATTTTATTAAATTAAAAGACCAAAAAAATATTGAGGAACTATCAAATATTGATGGTATTGGAGAGACGCAAATTACATCTTTAAAAAATTTCTTTAAAAATAAACTAAACTTAAAAGTTATTTCATCTTTAAGTAAAATTTTAATTTTTGAAAAAAACGTTATTAAAAAAATGGAGGGAGCATTTTCTAACAAAATATTAATGTTTACTGGAAAATTAAATAATATTAGCAGAGCTGAAGCTAAATCAATTGTCGAAAATAATGGGGGAAAAATTGTAAGTAATGTCTCAAAAAAACTAGATTATTTAGTCATTGGTGAGAAACCGACCTCAAAAAAAATCAAAATAGCAAATGATTTAAAGGTCAAAATATTAAACCAAACAGATTTTGAAAAAATTTCAAAATTGAGACAATAACCAAAATTTTTCCTCGTAATTTAAATATTTCTCTACATTTGAATAAACTTCTAAGTTATACTTTATTAAATAATCTTTTTCTCTTTTATTAAGAAGTTTAAAATTGATTAATTCTTTATCGAAAGGAACCATTGTTAAATTTTTGAAATACATATTATTTTGGGATTTTTTTACATAAATCATATTTTCTAATCTAATACCGAACTTACCTTTCATGTAAAAACCAGGTTCATTACTTATCACATGGCCTGGTTTAAGCATTATTTTATAACCTTTAGAGATTGCAACAGGTCCCTCATGCACATTAAGAAAATAACCTACACCATGTCCAGTTCCATGAGGATAGTCTAATCCATTCTTTTTAAGGAATTTTCGAGCTAAATTATCTATCAAGTGTGCGCTTTTTAGTTTATTTAAATTTGAACTAGCGACAGCAATGTGACCTTTTAGAACATATGTAAAAATATTTTTAATTTTTTTCGTTTGTTTCCCTAGACTTATTGTTCTTGTAATATCAGTAGTTCCATATTTGTATTGACCACCCGAGTCAAATAAAAAAATATCATTTTTTTTTATAATTCTATTAGAACTTTTATTTGCTCTATAATGGATTATCGCACCGTTTGGACCTGATGCACAAATTGTATTAAAGCTTGAGAATAAATAATTTTTATTTTTTTTTCTAAAAAAATTTAATTTTTTTTCAACATCTAACTCAGAGAGCTTTTTTTTATAATTCTTAATCCAATATAAAAACTTTATAACTGCTACCCCATCAAGAATATGTGTTTTTATAAAATTTTTTATTTCAATATTATTTTTTATTGATTTCATATTATAAATAGGATCATTTTTTTTTGATATCTTAATTTTATTTTTTATTATATTTCTGTAAGCTAGAGAACAGCTCAATCGGTCTAAGATGATCTTTCTAGATTCAAAATTTTTTAAAAAAATATTTATTTTATTTTCATCAATTACTTTCGCTTTTAATAAATATTTTTCATTTGATAAATTTTGTATTTTTGATTTTTTTGCAAACAAATATATTTCCCCATTATTTTTTAAAATCAGCCTACAGTTGGGAATTGGGCTGTGCGGATTATCATTACCCCTTAAATTTAACAACCATGCGATATTTTCAGGTGCCGTAACAAACAGGCAGTCTGACTTGTCTTCACAAAGAAATTTTAAAACTTTATTAATTTTAGATTTAGCACTTTCCCCTGTAAAGTGATCTTTTATAAAATAAAATTTATTGTTAATTTTTCTTGATTTTTTTTTACTTATTAAATCATCGTAAATTGGCACAAGTGTAAAGTAATTTTTAAAATATCTTTCTAAACTCAAACTTGTAAAACAATAAGGATTATAACCTATTTTGACTCTGTGTTTTAAAACTCTCCAAGGAAGTTTTTTGGAAATTTCAACTACATTAAAGTTAGTACCTGCCTGTGCTTTAGCTTGTATTGTGTACCTCCCGTCTACAAATAGATAGTTTCTATTTCTCAAAATTATTGCTAGACCAGCCGATCCATCAAAATTTGATATAAACTTTAGTCTATCAGGTGAAGAATATTCACTAAAATAGCCGTCGTTTTTAGGGACAACATAGCCATCTATGTTGTAAATATTAAATTTACGCCTTAGCTCTTTAATTTTAGTAGAAATCATTTTAGTCGTTTTTGATATCTCAACCATCCAGGGCTTCTATAAACATCTCCATCATTTTCTAAGTCTTGATTAAAATCAAAAAATTCGTCTTCTTCTCTCTCATAATTATTAATTTTATTAATATATTTTTCTGGCAATTCATCAATAAATCTAGATGAAATACTGTCTATCCAATCTCCTTGATAAAATCTATTAAGTGAAAATGATATAAACACTTCGTGTTTAGCTCTTGTAATTCCAACATATGCAAGTCTTCTTTCTTCTTCAAGACCCTGTTGTCCCTTTTCATCTATAGATTTTTGATGTGGAAATAAACCTTCTTCCCAACCTGGAAGAAACACTACATCAAACTCAAGACCTTTAGAAGCATGCATTGTCATTAAATTAACTTTTTCACCTTCCCAATCGTTGTCAATTGATGTTGCAAGAGCAACATGTTCTAAAAAACTTTCTAAATTGTCAAACTCTTTCATTGCACTTAGTAGTTCTTTTATATTCTCTAGCCGATTTTCATTCTCTAAATCTTTTTTATTTTTTAACATTAAAGAATATCCAGACTCATCTAATATTATCTGGAGTAATTTTATGTGATCAATTTTTTTATTAAAATAATCATTTCTCCATTTCTCCAATAAATTCAAAAAATTAAACAAACCTACTTTTGTTTTAGGTTTAATCTTATTTAAACTGATTAGATTTTTTGATGATTTTTCAAGACTTAAACTATTATTTTTTGCATATTCACTTATATTTTTAAATGATGTGTCACCTATAGACCTTTTTGGTACATTAAGTATTCTTTCAAAAGCTAAATCATCTTTATTTTGATGAACCACTCTAAGGTATGCAATACAATCTTTAATTTCTGCACGTTCATAAAATTTAACACCCCCTAGTATTCTATAAGGCAAACCAATTTTAAGGAATCTTTCCTCAAATTCTCTTGTTTGATAAATAGCCCTAACTAATATAGCAGCATTATTCAATCTATATTTTTTAGAAATCTGATTTTCGAGGATTTTTGAAACACTAATCGCTTCATCTTTTCCGTTCTTAAAACAGTTGAGGTTAATTAATTCTCCCAAACTCTGATTTGATTTAAGTTTTTTTCCTAATCTATTCTCATTATTTGAAATGAGCCCTGATGCAACATTAAGAATGTTTTGTGTTGATCTATAATTTTCTTCAAGTCTAATAATTTTTGTATTTTTATAAATTTTATCAAATTCTAAAAAATTTTTTATTTCCGCTCCCCTCCAACTATAAATTGACTGATCATCGTCACCAACACAACAAATATTGTCGTGGTTTTTTGTTAGAAGTTTTAACCATTTGCTTTGAATTAAGTTTGTATCTTGGTACTCATCTACTAAAATATATTTGAAATTTTTAGAGTACATTTCATTTATATCTTGGTTTTTCTCTAAAATTGAAACACAATGTAAAATTAAATCACCAAAATCACAAACATTTAAATTTGTGAGTTTCGCTTGATAGATATTGTAAATTTTCGACAAATTTTTTTCAAGATTTTCACCTTTTTTTAAGACGACATCGTCAGGATACCAGCCAAAATTTTTCCATTTATTAATTAAAGCTATTATATAATTTGGAGAAATTTTTTTTGTATCTATATTCTCTGATGCGCATATCGATTTAATAAGTCTTAATTGGTCATCTTGATCAATAATTGTAAAGTTTTGATTTAGATTAACAGCTCTTGCATGTCTTCTCACAATTTTAGCACATATTGAGTGAAAAGTACCCAGCCAAGGTAACCCAACCTGTTTATCATTAAGAATTTTGCTTACTCTGTTTTGCATTTCCCGAGCAGCTTTATTTGTAAAAGTTACGGATAATATTTGACTAGAAAACGCTTTGTTCTCTTTTAATATATGAGCTATTCTTGAAGTAAGTACTTTAGTTTTTCCGGATCCAGCTCCAGCAACGATTAGAAGCGGCCCCCTGATATGTAAAACAGCTTCTTTTTGAGATTTATTTAAATTATCTAAATATTTAAGATTTGTCATTTTAATTAATAAATTTAACTAATATAAATCATTAACACATTATGAAAAATTTTAAATTGAAATTAAATTTTTTATCAAGTTTTTTTAGAAAAATTAAATTGACCAAAAAAATTAGTAATATTTTCCAAATTTTAAAATATCGCTCAAAAATATATAGCATTAAAAAAAAAACCTTTGAATTGCTTAGCAAATTTAATTTAAAGAGATTAAAAATAAGATATCTAATTTTTTTTTTAAGTTTATTATTCTTTTATTACCTTATTTATCTATCTTTTCCGGGGATAATACATAATAAATCAGATCAAAACTATCTTGCTAAATTACTTAAAGAGCAATATGGAATAGAGTTTTCACTTACTCCTGAAATTAATTACTCAATACTTCCTAAACCACATTTTCAAATAGATAATGTAATTATATTTAATAATAATAATAATTTTCAAAAAGAAATTGCAGAAGTAAAAAAATTAAAACTTTATTTAGTGCAAACAAATTTTTTAAAAAGAAGAAAATTAAAATTAAAATCTGTTGAACTTTTCGAGACGAATTTTTTTATCAGTAAATCTGATATAGCTTATATAGAAAATTTTTTAAAAAATGGTTTTAAAGAAAAAACTATAATTATTAAAAGGGCAAATTTATTCTTTCAAGATATAGACAAGGGAACAATATCATTTTTAAACCTTAAAAAAGTCCATATGCAATATAATGATAAAAACAATAATGATGTATTATTATCTGAGGGAGAAATTTTTAATATTCCTTTTAAAATTACATGGAAACAGGATTTGAAAAATTCGGAGCAAAGCACCAACTTAAAGTTTAAAAAAATTAATCTTAATATTTTAAATTCATCAAGATTTATCGATAAAAAAAGTATAAATAAATTACAAGTCTATTTAAATAGATCTAGATATATTATTAATTATAATTTGAATTCAGATAAAATTAATTTTGAGTCAAACAACTCATTTATAGGTAATAATAAATTTGTTTACTCTGGTAATATATTTTTAAATCCGTTTAATTTTAGCATAGATTCCACCATAGATAGTCTAAAAATTAAAAGATTATTCTCGAACAGTTCAATTTTAAAAGAAATTCTATCTAATGACTTTATCTTGAATGAAAATTTCAACGGTAAAATAAATCTAAATGTAAAAAAGTTAGAAAATAATCCATTTTTTGATAACCTCAAAATGAATATAAATTTTAAGGGTCAAACACTTGAATTTAATAATTCAACTTTCTTAAATGACAAAATTGCAAATTTAATTGTAAAAAAAGGAATTTTATATGAGGAAAAAAATAATATAATTTTTAAGAGTAATGTTGATTTTGTTATAAACGATTTAGATAGATTCTATAATAAATTTGTAGTTCCCAAAAAAAATAGACACGATTTAAAAAAAATAAGTTTTGAGATATTAATTAATCTAACTAGTAACGATTTTAAAATTTTGAATATTACCAATGAAAGTTTTAAAAATGAAGAATTTCCAGAAATTGATGAATTGATTTATGAATTTAACAATGGTGGTTTTAAAATTTCAAATTGGATAGAATTTAAGATATTTGCAAATAAAATAATATCTTACTATGCTGGTTGAATCATTTTTTTTGGATCTACAATTTTGTGATATTCTTTTTCGTTCATTAGACCACTTTTAATTACCTCAGCTTTTAGAGTGGTATTATTCTTTAGAGCTTTTTTTGCAATATTCGCTGCCTTGTCGTAACCTATAGTCGGTGCCAGCGCAGTTACTAACATTAAAGAATTTTCTAAATCATTTTTGATTTTATTTTTGTTAGCTTTTATGCCTTTAATACAAAATTTTGCAAAATTTTTTGAGCTGTCTGCAATTAGGTCAATTGACTGTAAGATATTATGAGCAATTAAAGGTTTGAATACATTAAGCTCAAATTGGCCTTGAGATCCTGCTATTGTGATACCTGTATGATTGCCAATTACCTTAACACATACCATGGTAACTGCCTCTGATTGAGTTGGATTTACTTTACCGGGCATTATAGAAGAACCGGGCTCATTTGCAGGTAGATTTAATTCACCATAACCAGCTCTTGGTCCTGATCCAAGAAATCTAATATCATTTGCGATTTTTAGTAAACAAACTGCTGTAGTATTCAGAGTTCCAGAAAAATTTACAATTGAGTCATGTGCTGCGAGAGCTGCAAATTTATTATTAGAAGGCTTAAAATTCAAATTTGTTAATTTACTAATTTCTCTACAAATTTTCTTATCAAAGTTTTTCTTTGTATTTATACCTGTACCCACAGCTGTCCCTCCTTGAGCTAGAAAATGTATTTCTTTAATTGCAATTTTTATTCTTGTAATACAATCGTTTAGCTGTGATTGATAACCAGAAAACTCTTGCCCAAGTGTCAGAGGAGTCGCATCTTGTAAATGTGTTCTACCCACCTTTATTATTTTTTTGAACTTTTTTACTTTCTTCATTAATTCTTTATTTAGAAGATCTAAACTCGGTAATAGCTTACTTTTTGTCTCCAAAGCTATTGCTATATGCATTGCTGTTGGAAAAACATCATTTGTAGATTGGGACTTATTTACATGATCATTTGGATGAACAGGTTTTTTTGAACCTAATTTTCCGCCCAAATATTTTATAGCTCTGTTAGCGATAACCTCATTTACATTCATATTGGTTTGAGTACCAGATCCAGTTTGCCAAACTTTTAAAGGAAAATTATTTTGAAGCTTGCCTTTGATGACCTCATTAGATGCTTTTATGATTGCGTTTGCAATTTTTGCATTAATTTGTTTGTCTTTTTTGTGAACTATTGCTGCAGACTTCTTAATAATTGCAATTGATTTTATTAATACTTTTTGAACAAAAATTTCGCCAATATCGAAAAACTTTTTAGATCTTTCAGTTGATGCTCCCCAATATTTATCGTTAGGGACGTTAATTTTTCCAATAGTATCGTACTCTTTTCTAAATTTCATTTGGATAATAATATTTATCTTATACATTAAAAATAAAAAGAATCATATAGGAGAGCTATGACAAATTTCGAAAAAGTTGGAATTTTTATGTCTACATTTGGGCAAGATATTAAAAATAAAGCAGGCTTAAGTAGTGATAAAATTAATGATTTAAGAATTAACTTAATTGAAGAAGAGCTTAACGAATTCAAAGAAGCTATTTTAAAAAAAGATTTAAAAGAAGTGGCAGATGCTCTGACAGATATTTTATATGTTACATATGGTGCTGGGCATGCATTTGGTATTAATTTAGATGACTGTTTTGAGGAAGTTCAAAAATCTAATATGAGCAAATTAGGTGATGATGGAAATCCAATTTATAATGAACAAGGAAAAGTTATGAAAGGACCAAAATATTTTAAGCCAGATTTAAAAAAATTTTTAGTTTAATTTCAATTATTTAGAATAAACATCAGTACATCACTTATTAAGTACATAGAAACAGTAAAACCAATAAAAAAATTCCAATACATAAATGAGACAGTTCTGTTTCTAATTCTCCTTTTTCTTACAAACTCTTTATCATCTAAGTCCGAGACATCTCTAATTCCTTTTACCTGGTAGTCATATGACCATCTCCATACAGAATTTCCAAATCTTTCATCTGTCTTATTATAATATTTAATCCATGCAGTTATATATTGATGCAAGAGATAAATTATAAATAAAGCAAAAAATCCTGAAAACATAATATTAAACTATATATTTATTATATAATAAAAAAGGGGCGTTCTGTTGCCAGGTGCCCCAAACCCCGTAACTTAATTAAAAAATTAATTAAGCTGCAAGTGCAAATTTATTATTTGCAATTATAAATAGCCCGTCACGGTGGAACTATTCCGAACGAAAGAAAGACTTTTAGACATCCGTCGATCCTAGTTCACCCCCATAAGTTGTAAGTTTTTGGTGGAGGTGGTGGGTACTGCCCCCACGTCCGCAATGTTTATTACGAAATTCGTTTATCGTCGTAGTTGGAAAACCAACACTTATAATATAAAAACTATTGTAATAGATTCAATAAAATTCATGAAATTAACTAAAGAACAATTAAAAGATATTAAAAATCAGCAATCTGAACAAAATTCTACTAAAAGAGTAACAGTACCAGAACTTGAAAATATTCTTTATGAGGCAATCCCTGCGCTTGATCATGGATTTGTTAGGGTGATAGATTACATGGGAGACGATACATCAATAGTTCAGGCAGCAAGAGTATCATATGGTAAGGGGACTAAAAAAGTATCAACAGACAGTGGTTTAATAAAGTATTTAATGAGACATTGGCACAGCACCCCATTTGAAATGTGTGAAATTAAATATCATGTAAAGCTACCGATATTTATCGCTAGACAATGGATAAGACATAGAACAGCGAATGTAAATGAATATTCTGCAAGATATTCAATTTTAGATAAAGAATTTTATTTACCATCTATAAATAATCTTGCCGCACAGTCATCAAGTAATAGACAAGGAAGAGGAGATATTCTTGAAGGTGATCAAGCTAAAGAGGTGTTAGAACTTTTAAAAAATGATGCTGAAAGAACTTATACAAACTACGAAACTATGCTTAACGAAAAATATGATGGATCAACCATTGACGAAAATAAAAAAGGTCTTGCCAGAGAACTTGCAAGAATGAATTTGACTTTGAATACTTATACTCAATGGTACTGGAAAACAGACTTATTAAATTTGATGAATTTTTTAAGATTAAGAGCAGATCACCATGCACAATATGAAATTCGAGTTTATGCTGACATAATGTTGGATACTTTAAAAAAATGGACACCTATTACTTATGACGCTTTTATAGATTATAGAGTGGGTGGCACAGAAGTTTCTTCTAAAGGAAAATTGATACTTCAAAAATTAATTAAAGGTCAAAAAATTTCAATTGATGAATCAGGCCTTTCTAAAAGAGAATGGAATGAGCTTATGGTAGCTTTTGATTTGAAAGATAAGATCGTTTAAAAAAAATATTACTTAAAATGCTTGATTTTCAGTATAAGAAAAATGTACAATTTTTAAGAGGTCTTTCAGTTATATTTGTTTTTTTATACCATACTAATATACCTTTTTTTCAAAAGGGATATTTAGGGGTAGATATATTCTTTGTAATATCAGGATTTGTGATTACTCAAAGAATTTTTCAAAATTACGAAATTGATAAAAAAATAAATTTGTCTGAATTTTATCTAAAAAGATTTAAAAGAATAATTCCTAATTTAGTTTTTATAGTTAGTCTTACTTATGTAATTTATTTATTATTTGGACCCCCTGACCTTTCTCTTTGGAACGAAACTATTAGTGCACTTCTTGGTGTATCAAACTTATATTACATAGTTCATAGTATTGGTTATTTCGACAATGTATTTGATGATCCTTTGGCGCACACGTGGTCTTTAGGAGTTGAAGAACAATTTTATTTATTTTATCCCTTTTTAATTTTTTCAATTTTTTCATTATCAAAAAATAAAATATTAAATTTACAAATAACACTCATACTAATATTCTTTATTTCATTATTTTTCTTTAAATCACAAATTGAAACAAATCCAGTATTTGGATTTTATTTGTCACCCTTACGATTTTGGGAATTAATTTTCGGAGGTATTTTATTCTTAAATGCCTATAGAATTAAAAAAAACAATACGTTGTCATATATTTCACTCATCATAATAATTTTTTTAGTTTTCAGTGGATATGAATATAACTATTTTTATCTCAATTTAATTATAGTACTTTTAAGTGGCTTGTTTATTGTTTCCTTTTCAAGATCGAGATTTATTGAGAATGGGGTATTTGTTTACTTTGGTAATATTTCATACTCTTTCTATTTATGGCACCTTCCTATTCTGTTTTTTTTAGATTTATATGTTGTGAATAATTTTTATTTAGATGTTATTCTAAGCTTTATATTTACAACACTTCTTTCTGTCGTTACTTACAAATTTATTGAACAAAAATTTAGATATTTCAAATTTAAAGAAATAAAAAAATTCATAATTTTTGGTATTTCAATATTTTTAATAGTTTTAACTTCTTTGATTTATATTAAATATTTTGACAACAGTTTAAAAGCAAAAATAAGAAATTACATCCACGAAGTAAATTATCTAAATTATAAACATAATTGGAATAACAGAGTTCCTTTTAATAAATTGATATATTTAGGAAAAAATAAAATTTATGATCATTGTGAGGATAGTTCAAAGGTTTTTTCAATAAATCAGGATGATTTGAAAAACGAGTGTTTAAGACAAAAAAATTATAAAACCCTTTTTTATATTGAAGGGAATAGTCATACAGCGCAATTTATCCCAATATTTAATAAATTGAGTTTTTTAGATAACGTTTACTACAAACATGCAACAGACTATAATATCTCAGTTAATCAAGTTAATAAGCTGTTTGATAAATTTTCTGAAATTATATACGTTACTAACATTGATAATTTAAAAAAACTGGAAAAAATTTCTTTAAGATATCCAGAATTTAATAATAAAGTAAAGTTTATTTTTTTTAAATCTACTCCATACCCAAAAAATAAATACCAACCATTTAAATGTCTAATTCAACAAATAGATTGTTCTGTTGATAAATCCCAAGATTATCAAAAAAGGTCTTTGGAAAAATTATTTAGTGAAATTGAAAAATTTGAAATGAAAAGTAATAGAGTTTTTATATTTAATTCATATAATATTTTGTGTCCTCAAAAAAAATGTACAGTTTACGATAAAGATAAAGATTTATTGTTATATCGTGATGCAAGTCACTTAGTGGTTGAAGGATCGGAGACACTAGCACCAAAGTTTAAAGAATTTATCATAAATCTTAAAACTCAAAATTTAATCAACAACTAATTTAAAAAAACGTCCAAAGACTAATTAGTAATGAAAAAGTAGTGTCTGAAAAATCAAGCCTATCAAAAAGAGAGCAGTATGAGCTTATGTCTACCCTAGAACTTAACTGTAAATTGATTTAGAATAATAATACTTTTTTTATATCAGTGATTAAAATTAGTTTTTTTAAGAAAGATTTAGTAATGAAATATTTTAAAATAATATCTTTAATTATTTTAGTTTTTTCAAACACAACTACCTTTGGTGCTGTTTCCTCTTTTGTAGGGCAACATAACTGGGACGACTCCCAACAGAGGAACCCAACTGGCGTTTTATTTAATCCCGATGGAACTAAAATGTACATTACCGGCATAATACAAAATCAAATTTATATGTATAATTTGACAACACCTTTTACTGTTACTACGGCAACATATGCATCGAAAACATGTGATCTAGAAGGTGAACATGATGCATTAGCGTTTAGATTTAATTCTAATGGAACTGCAATATTTGTACTTGATACAAAAGCCACAGAGACTATAGATAAGTATTCATTAACCACACCCTACGACATTTCTACTTGTTCATTAGTATCTGGAAGCCCACAAGATTTTGAAGGTGGGTTGGAGATGAGGTCATTTGCATTTAGTAATGATGGTCAAAAGATTTTCATTTTTGACGCAGATGGAAATAGTAGTAAACATTCAATTAAACAGTATTCACTTTCAAGTGCATTTGACTTATCAAATCCGATTTTAACAACAGATTATATAGGTCATAATGGTGACTTGGCTTCAATTGAAGCATTTTCACAAGGGTTAGAATTCAGCTCTGATGGTTCAAAAATGTTTATAACCGGAAATAAGGAAGATACTATTCTGGAATTTAGTTTATCAAATCCGTTTGATCTAACTGCAACTGTAAATTATGAAGGGGAGCATATTATAGACGATGTTGTTAGCCTAGGAGGAATTACATTTAGTTCAGATGGTTCTAAAATGATTGTCACAGATTTTAACAATGCTGACGCAAATCGAGGTGTCTATCAATATGATTTAACTTGTGGTTTTGGAGTTGTTAAATGCATTGATCCAAAAGCAAATAAAGATGATGTAGCATCAATAGAATCTCAATCTGAAAGTGCAAAAAAACTAATACAACACACCACATATCCCGTGATGAATCGTATGGGATGGTTAAGAAGAAATAACAATAGAGGAAATTTAACTAATCAAAATATTAATTTTCAATTTAATAATGAAGTTTTAAATTCTTTATCTAAAACGTTGTTACCAGTTTATTTATCTAATTATGATTCTTCAAACAAAGACAATCAAAATTCTAATTGGTCTCTATGGAGTGAAGGGACTATTAGTGTAGGTAAAATAGGTGATACCTCCGTTTCATCTTCGAAAAATATCAATACCTCAGCAATTACTCTGGGTGCAGATAAAAGAGGCAAAGATAATATAATGAGAGGTATCGCGTTACGATTTGGAAGTGATGATGTTGACGTGGGAAACCTTGGAAGTGCATTGAATATGAGTGCATTTAGTCTAACTTTTTATGAGACTAAACCAAAAGGAGAAGAAAGATTTATTGATCACTTGTTAGGCTTAAGTTTTATAAATTCTGATTTAATTAATAATAGCGGCTCTACTTCAACCAAAGGCGAGAGGTCTGGGGAACAATTATATGGTTCTTTTAGTTTAAGAGATACTCTTTCAAAAAATAATTTAAATTTTACACCTAAAATAAAAATAGATTACGGTCTAACGCACTTTGCAGAATATACCGAAACTGGCGCTGTAGGTTTAAATTTAAAATTTAAAGATCAATATATTGGAAATTTTATTACTTCAGTTGGCGCCAATATTGATAAAAACTTTGAACTAAAAAATAAATCTTTTTTGCCTTTTTTTGATTTTAATTACTCTGCTGATATGAGCCCATCAACAAAACAAAAATTTTCATATGCATCAAGCGGAGACAAATACACTCTAGATAACATTAATAATGACACTCATAGTATTCATGCTGGTATAGGTTTTGATTTAATTACAGATAGCGGTTTTAAATTAATGACGAAGTACACTAGAGATCAATCCAAAGGAGGCGGTTATAATGACAATTTTTTAATTGCGGGAGATTATAGATCCTCACATAATTCATCATATGTACTCTCTGTTCATGAAACTTCAACTGAAATCTCTTATAAAAGCAATTATAACAATTTAAACTTTGATGTATCAAGCAATCTAGATTTTTTTGCCGAAGATCCTAAATACGGTATCTTTTTAAAAGTCTATACTTTAAAATAAAATTAGTTTTCAATAAAAGAGGACTTAATTTTTTTTGCTATATCTAAATAAATTTTAGAAATTTCATTATCTGGATTACTTTCTACAATTGGTTTACCTTGATCACCAGATTTTCCAACGTCAGGATCAATTGGAATTTCACACAAAAATTCTTTACTAAATTCCTCAGCAGTCCTTTTAACCCCACCTTCACCAAAAATAGGATATTTTTTTCCATCCTCTCCTTTAAAAAAACTCATGTTATCTACTAATCCAATAATTTTTACCCCCAATTTATCAAACATTCTAATTCCTCTTTTAACATCTTGAAGTGCAAGCTCTTGAGGAGTTGAAACTATAATTGCTCCATCCATTTCGATTTCTTGTGCAAATGTTAGTTGAGTATCACCTGTGCCTGGAGGCATATCTACAATTATAAAATCTAAATTATTCCAGCTTACTTTTTGGGCAAAAGTTTTGATAGTGCTAGTTACCATTGGACCTCTCCAAATCATTGGCGTTTGTTCGTCAGTTAAGAAACCGATTGACATACATTGAATATCGTATTTAACGATAGGTTTTAAATTTGACCCATCACTCTCAGGTTTTTGGTTAATCGAAAAAAGTTTTGGTAATGATGGACCATAAATATCTGCATCCAATAAACCAACCTTACAACCTAAATTTTTTAATGCTAAGGCTAAATTTGTTGCGAAAGTTGATTTACCAACACCTCCTTTGGCGCTCGAAATTGCAATTGTAAACTTGGTACCTGAAATCGGGTTTTTAACGAAGGTTTTTTTGTAAGGTTTTCCTATCATTGCTACATTAAGTCCGGTTATTTTGTTGTACTTTTAACATACTAAACTTGTTTTTCCCAACAAAGACACTATATAAAGTGCATGGTTGACGATTTTAGAAGTAGAGGTGGTAGCCCTTGGGGATCCCCTCCAGGTGGCGGCGGAAACGGCTCTGGAAGAAGGGGCCCAACTCCTCCAAATATAGACGAGATTATTAAAACTTTACAAGATAAAATAAATAAGTTTTTACCCGGCGGTGCGTCCAAAGGTGGTAAACCATTAATTTTTGGAATTTCAATTTTATTAATAATTTATGCTTTGAGTGGTCTATACCGTGTTCTACCGGATGAGCAGGGTGTGGTTTTAAGATTTGGAAAGTTTGTTACAACAACCCAACCAGGCTTGAATTATCACATACCTTTCCCAATCGAAAGCGTAATTACGCCAAAAGTTACAAAAGTTAACAGAATTGATATTGGTTTTAGATCAGAAAGAGATACAGGATTTAGTTCAGGTGTAGTAGCAGATGTTCCAGAGGAAAGTTTAATGTTAACTGGAGATGAAAACATTGTTAACATTGATTTTTCAGTATTTTGGGTAATTAAAGATGCAGGGAAATTTTTATTTAAAATTCAAGATCCAGAGGGAACTGTAAAAGCTGCAGCAGAAACGGCAATGAGAGAAGTGATAGCTAAAAGTAATATACAACCTATTCTAACTGAAGGAAGATCTGTAATAGAGCAAGAAACAGAAACCATTATTCAAGAAATTTTAGATGAATATCAAAGTGGTATTCAAGTAACACAGGTTCAAACACAAAAAGCTGACCCACCAGATCAAGTTATCGATGCATTTAGAGATGTTCAAGCAGCTAGAGCAGACATGGAGAGATCAAAAAATGAAGCCGAGGCCTATGCAAATGATGTTATTCCAAGAGCAAGAGGTGAAGCTGCAAAAATACTTCAAGCTGCTGAAGCTTATAAAAAGGAAGTTGTTGCAAAAGCAGAAGGTGAAGCAAGCAGATTTATATCAATATTTACCGAATACGCAAAAGCAAAAGAAGTAACTCAAGAGAGAATGTATTTAGAGACAATGGAAAAAGTTCTTGCTGATATAGATAAAGTGATAATAGATAAAGACTCAGGATCTGGAGTTGTTCCTTATCTACCATTACCAGAATTAAAGAAGAAAACTAATTAATATGAAAAAATTTGCAATACCAATAATACTTGTAATAGCAGTTACAGCCTTTTTTTCAATCTTTATTGTTAAAGAAATTAATCAAGCCATTGTATTACAGTTTGGTGATCCTAAAAAAATAATTTTAAAACCTGGTATAAATTTTAAATTACCTTTTATTCAAAACGTAGTTTATCTAGATAAAAGAATATTAAATTTAGATACACCGCCAGAAGAGGTAATTGCCTCAGATCAAAAACGTTTGATAGTTGATGCTTTTGCGAGATTTCAAATTATCGACCCATTAAAATTTTACATTTCAGTTGGCAATGAAAGAGTTGCTAGATCAAGACTTTCCACAATTATCAATTCAAGAATAAGAAACGTTTTAGGTCAACAAGAATTACAAACTTTATTATCTCAGGATAGAACAAAACAAATGTCACTAATTCAAGAAGGCGTAAATAATGAAGCTGAAAATTTTGGGATTAAAATAGTAGACGTAAGAATTAAAAGAGCTGATTTACCACAAGCAAACAGTGATGCAATTTATAGAAGAATGCAGACTGAAAGGGAAAGAGAAGCAAAAGAGTTCAGAGCTAAAGGAGCAGAAATGGCAGTTACTATTACATCAACTGCAGATAAAGAAGTTACTGTAATTCTTGCTGATGCTGAAAAGAAATCTCAAATCATGAAGGGTGAAGGAGATGGAAAAAGAAACAAAATATTTGCAGATGCTTTTGGACAAGATCCACAGTTCTTCGCTTTTTATAGAGCAATGCAAGCATACGAGAAAGCGCTAATAGGCGGCGAGACCTCACTTATACTTTCACCAGATAGTGAATTTTTTAAGTTCTTTGGAGACATAAAAGCGAAACAATCAAATCAGTAAGAGTATGAGAGAAATAATAGTCGCTTTTGGACTATTCTTATTTATAGAGGGTGCTTTGTACGCCTTATTTCCCTCAAAAATGAGAAATATGTTAGAAAAATTAAAGTTAATAAATGATGCCCAATTAAGGTTTGGAGGATTTTTATTTGCATTATTTGGCTTTTTAATCATTTGGTATATGAAAGTTTTATGAGAGTAATTTTGAAAAAATATTTTACTTTAATATTGTTGTTTTCAATAGCAACAATTTTACCAACAAATTCACAAGATAGACCAGGTTCATTTGCTGACCTAGCAGAGAAGTTAATGCCATCAGTCGTAAACATTTCCACCACAACAACTGTAGTTCAAAATACTAACCCTTTTCCATTTGAGTTTCCCCCAGGATCCCCTTTTGGAGATATGTTTAAAGAATTTGGGTCACCACAGAAAAGAAAAGCGAGCGCCTTAGGTTCTGGTTTTGTAATAGATAGCAATGGAACAGTTATAACAAATAATCATGTAATAAAAGGTGCTGAAGATATAGTTGTTAGGTTTAGTAATGACAAAGAATATAAAGCAGAAATAATTGGAGCTGACCCGTTGTCAGATGTTGCGGTATTAAAAATAAAATCTGATGATAAATTTAAACCAGTTAGGTTTGCAGATTCTGATAAATCACGAATAGGTGATTGGGTTATTGCGATTGGAAATCCCTTTGGATTAGGAGGTACAGTTACCTCAGGAATAATTTCGGCTAGAAATAGAAATATAGGTTTATCCAGATACGAAGATTTTATTCAAACAGATGCATCGATTAATACAGGAAACTCAGGTGGACCTTTATTTAATATGGATGGAGATGTAATAGGAATAAATACAGCAATACTTGGTCAACAAGGATCGATAGGTATTGGTTTTGCAATCCCATCAAATAGTGCAAAAAAAGTTATAGATCAACTAATTGAGTTTGGTGAGACTAAAAGAGGATGGTTAGGTGTTAGAATACAAAACGTTACTAAAGAAATTGCAGAAATTGAGAAATTAGGAATAGCAAGAGGTGCATTAGTTGCGAGTGTTGCTCCGGGTAGTCCTTCAGATAAAGGAGGAATTAAAGATGGGGATATAATCTTAGAATTTGACGGAAAAAAAATTAATGAAATGCAGGAGTTGCCACTAATTGTTGCTCAAACAAAAGTTGGTAAAGTTGTTAAATTAAAAGTATGGAGAAATAAAAAAGAAATAACAAAAACTATTACTCTTGGTAGACTTGAAACTTCGGAAGATTTTAAAGCAGAAACTCCAAATATTCCAAAAGTTGAGGTTATAAATGCTTTAAAAATTGAGGTCAGACCAACAACAAAAGAAGATATAATTCAAAGACAACTACCACCAAATGTAGCAGGTTTAGTTATTACCAAAATAGAACCTGATAGTCCAATAAACTATCTGAAAGTAAACGACATAATCGTCGAAGCAGGTAAAAGAAAAATTAGGTCTGCAAATCAACTAAATAACTTAGTCAACTCAGCATTAAAATCACAAAATAAAACCATACTAATTGCGATATTTAATAATCAAAATCAAAAAAGATATATTGGTGTAAAATTGGATTAATATGGACATCAAGTCCAAAATAGTTTTAATTTCAGGACCTACGGCCTCAGGTAAATCTAAATTTGCAATTAAGCTTGCTAAAAAAATTGATGGTGAAATTATTAATGCCGACAGTATGCAAATATTTAAAGAAATCAAAATTTTAAATGCCAGGCCAACTTTAAAAGATAAATCAAATATTAAACATCATTTATACGGTTTTCTTAGTGTTAAAAAAAATTTTTCAGTAGGTGAATGGTTAAAAAAAAGCCTTAAAAAAATTTCAGAAATAAAGAAAAGAAAAAAAGTACCGATAATTGTTGGTGGCACGGGGCTTTACTTTAAATCTTTAGTTGATGGTTTAGTAAAAATACCCAAAATAAGTCAGAGAAATAGAGATAAAGTAAGAAAGTTACAAAAAAAAATTGGTCAAAAAAATTTTTACAAAAGATTAATAAAATTAGACCCTTTGTGTAAAAATAATATCAATATCAATGATCAAAATAGATCTATTAGAGCTTATGAAGTTTATATTCAAACAAATAAATCTTTAAATAATTGGTTTAAGAATACAAAAATTCATTTTCAAAATAAGGAATTTGAGAAAATATTTATTGATATTTCAAGAGATGAGGTTGTTAAAAATCTGTCAAATAGAGTAGAAAAAATGATCAAAGTAGGAGCTATTCAAGAAGTAAAGAGGTTTAACAAATTAAAAGTAAAAAAAGCGAATAGCTCATTTAAAATAATTGGAATTAGAGAAATAAACGAATTGAAACCTGATAAGACGAATTTAAGTCTTATTAAGGAAAAAATTACTATAAAAACAAGGCAATATGCTAAAAGGCAGATGACTTGGTCAAGAGGTCATATGAAAGACTGGCGCAGGATTGCACCAAACAACCTAAATTCTTTTCTAAAAAAGATTAGTTAACCTTGACCAATCAGTACAACTTCAGCTAGATTGGTAAAATGTCAAAATTATATACAGGTGCCGAAATAGTTTTTAAATGTATGGAAGACCAAAAAGTTGAATTTATTTTTGGTTATCCTGGTGGCGCTGTATTACCAATTTATGATGAGTTAAAAAATCATGAAAGTATTAAACATATATTAGCAAGACACGAACAAGGAGCAGGACATGCTGCAGAAGGTTATGCAAGGTCGTGTGGAAAAGCGGGTGTTGTTTTAGTTACATCTGGCCCAGGCGCAACAAATGTAGTAACAGCTTTAACAGATGCTTATATGGACTCGATACCATTAGTTTGCATTTCAGGCCAAGTTCCAACACATTTAATAGGTACAGACGCTTTTCAAGAATGTGATACAACAGGAATAACAAGACCGTGCACTAAACATAATTGGTTAGTAAAAGACGTTAAGGATTTAGCAAAAACAATTCACAAAGCTTTTGAAGTTGCAACAACTGGTAGACCAGGACCAGTTCTAGTTGACATCCCTAAAGATATTCAATTTCAAAAAACAAAATATACAAATAAAAAAAAAAAAAAAGAACTTAATGGGAAAACAAATAATAGATTCTCACAAAAAGATATAGAAAAACTAGTTGAAATGATGGGCAAAGCAAAACAACCCATTTTTTATACAGGTGGTGGTGTAATTAATTCTGGCCCAAAAGCAAGTCAACAATTAAGAGAACTAGTTTCAATATCTGGTTTTCCAATAACCTCCACGCTTCAAGGTTTAGGATCATTTCCAGGAGACGATAATCAGTTTTTAGGAATGCTGGGTATGCATGGAACGTATGAAGCAAATAATGCAATGCATGATTGTGATCTTATGATTAACATAGGTGCAAGATTTGATGATAGAATAACTGGAAAAATTGATGAGTTTTCTCCTAAGTCTAAAAAAGTTCATATAGACATTGACCCTTCATCAATAAATAAAAACGTAAAAGTAGATTTACCAATTGTTGGTGATGTTTCAGATGTTATATCTTCATTAATTAAAACGATTAAAAAGAATAAACCAAATTTTTTAAAATCTAATAATGAAAATACCTCAAAATGGTGGGAGCAAATTGCAAAATGGAGATCTGTTAATTCTTTAAACTTTATTAATAGTGATAAAACAATAAAGCCTCAATATGCAATACAAAGACTTTACGAATTAACAAAAAATAAAGATACATTTATTACAACAGAGGTTGGACAACATCAAATGTGGGCAGCTCAACATTATAAATTTAACAAACCAAATAGATGGATGACCTCAGGTGGTCTAGGGACAATGGGTTACGGATTACCAGCAGCCGTGGGAGTGCAAATAGCTCATCCTGATAAATTAGTAGTTGATATTGCTGGTGAAGCTTCTGTGCTTATGACTATGCAAGAGATGTCGACTGCTGTTCAGTATAATTTACCTATAAAAATTTTTATATTAAATAATGAATATATGGGAATGGTTCGACAATGGCAGGAATTACTTCATGAAAAGAATTATTCTGAAAGTTATACAGCAGCACTTCCAGATTTTGTAAAACTTGCTGAGGCTTATGGATGTGTTGGAATTAGAGCTAAAACACCAGATGAGTTAGATCAAAAAATTCAAGAAATGATTAATGTAAAAAAACCCGTAATATTTGATTGTTTGGTCGACAAAGAGGAGAATTGTTTTCCTATGATTCCATCAGGCAAACCTCATAACCAAATGTTGTTGGGACCTAATGATCAAAAAGAAAATAGAATTACTGGAAAAGGAAAAACTTTAGTTTAATGGCTAAATCAAAATCAGCATATAGTGATCCTGGCAAAAAAGGTAAATTAGATACTCATATAATAGTAGTTTGGGTAGACAATGAAGCAGGTGTGTTGGCAAGAGTGGTAGGGCTATTCTCTGGAAGAGGGTATAATATAGAGTCATTAGCAGTTGCAGAAGTAGATCTCAAGAAGGGAATATCAAGAATTACAATTGTAACCACAGGCACACCTCAAGTAATAGAGCAAATAAAATTACAATTAGGTAAATTAGTGCCAGTACATAAAGTAGCTGATTTCATGAGGGGTGACAAAAAAATTATTTTTAAAGAAATGGCATTATTAAAAATAGTTGCTGATGCCTCAAAAAGAAATAGAGCAATAAAGATTTGCAAAAAATTTAATCCAGTAGTATTAGACAAAACTCAAAAATCAGTTGTTCTTCAAATAACTGCATTAAGACGAGAAATAGATACGATGATGGGAGATTTAAAAAAATTTGGATTAGTGAGTGTATCAAGAACTGGTGCAGTAGCTATGACAAGAGGTTCTGAAATTTTCAAATAAAGGAGAATTAAAATGAAAATGTTTTATGAAAAAGATGCTGATGTAAACTTAATAAAGGACAAAAAAGTCGCAATTTTCGGTTATGGAAGTCAAGGGCACGCCCATGCTCTTAACTTAAAAGATAGCGGAGTAAAAGATGTAGTTGTTGCTTTAAGAGATGGTTCAGCAAGTAAAGCAAAAGCTGAGTCAAAAGGTTTAAAGGTAAAGAACCTGTCAGATGCAGCAGAATGGGCTGATGTTTGTATGATTTTAACTCCCGATGAACTCCAAGCAACAATATACAAGAATCATATCGAACAAAGAATTAAAGAGGGTACAAGTTTAGCTTTCGCTCATGGCTTAAATATTCATTATGATTTAATTAAAGCAAGAAAAGATTTAGATGTATTTATGGTAGCTCCTAAAGGACCCGGACACCTTGTAAGAAGTGAATTTGAGAAAGGCGGTGGAGTTCCTTGTTTGATGGCAGTACATCAAGATGGCACAGGTAAAGCAAGAGATTTAGCTCTATCATATGCCTCAGCTATTGGAGGTGGAAGATCTGGAATTATCGAAACAACTTTTAAAGATGAATGTGAAACAGATTTATTTGGAGAACAAACAGTTCTTTGTGGAGGTCTTGTAGAACTGATTAAGAATGGTTATGAGACACTGATTGAGGCTGGATATGAGCCGGAGATGGCATATTTTGAGTGTTTGCACGAGGTAAAATTAATTGTTGATCTTATTTATGAAGGTGGGATTGCAAACATGAATTACTCAATTTCAAATACCGCAGAGTACGGTGAATATGTTTCAGGACCAAGAATTATAAATAAAGATGAAACCAAGAAAAGAATGAAAGAAGTGCTTGCAGATATTCAATCTGGAAAGTTTACCAAGCAATGGATAGATGAGTGTAAAAATGGTCAAAAGAATTTTCTCAAAACAAGAGAAGAATTAGCAAATCACTCAATAGAAACAGTTGGTTCAAAACTTAGAGCTATGATGCCTTGGATTGGTAAAAAGAAACTAGTAGATAGTGATAAAAAATAAATTTATGAAGACTTTGTTGTTTTTATCTATTTTTTTTATCTTATCTTTTGATGTTGCTTTTGGTTACATTGGTCCTGGAATGGGGGGTGGGGTACTAGCTGCAATGATAGGTATATTGGTTGCTATATTTGCTGCATTTTTTGGATTATTATGGTTTCCAATAAAAAGATTTTTAAAAAAAAGAAAAAATAAAAATGATGAAGAAAAAAACATAGATGATAAGAATAGTGTTTGATAATTATGAATTTATTTTTAATTTTATTTATTTCCATCATAGGAATTGAATTATTTTTTTTTTTTCAAAATAAATTTTTGTTTTTCAGATTTGGAAAAATTAATCAAGGAGATTTTTAAAATAGTATTCTCCAAAGATTTTTCTGACGACTATAAAGAGAAACATTTAAGAAAACACTCATTTGAAACATTAAAATATTCTTTACAAATAATTACATTCATAATTATTTTTTTGGCCATATTATACTTAACTGATTATTTAAAAGATGATTTTATGGAATTTTTTTTGAATTTGAAGATAATTTTATTAACAATAATAATATCGATAATTTATATCAAAATTAGATTTTATAAAAAATGAAATATAATTATTTTGAAAAAAAACTTCATGATATTTGTTTGGGAAATAAACTTATTAAAAAATCTCTATACGAGCTTGAAATTTTATTTTTTCTTAACAAACAAGAAAAAATAAATAAAAATCCACACATATTTATAACTGGATTGCCTAGATCTGGTACCACAATGCTATTAGAATATATTTACAAATCAGAAAAATTTTCCTCTTTAAAATATTTAGATATGCCTTTTGTTATGTCTCCAAATTTTTATTCTAAAATTTCCAAAAAAAAAAATATTAATAAGATCACAAGAATGCACAACGATGCAGTTTTTTATGACCTAAATAGTCCAGAAGCATTTGAAGAAGTATTTTTTGCTACATTCAAAGATAATTGGCAAGAAAAAATAGTTGATTACATAAATTTAATAATAACCAAATATGGAAATAAAAGGTATTTATCAAAAAACAATTATAATTTTCAAAGATTAGATGATTTAGATAAAATTTTTCCTAATTCAAAGTTTGTTATTCCTTTCAGAGATCCATTATCACATGCGATATCTATGATGAAACAACATGAAAATTTTTGTTTTGAGCAAAAGAAAGATAATTTTACTTTGAGATATACAAACTATTTAGGGCATTATGAATTTGGATTAAACCATAAACCTTGGTTTTCTCCAAAAATGTTTGATGATATCCAACACATTAATTATTGGTTGGAGCAATGGAATTTGTTTTATCATAATATTTTAGATAAAAATAAACATTTAAAAAATTTGATAATGGTCTGTTATGAAGATTTTTGTGAGAAAGCAGAATATAGGAAAAAGATAAATTTTGAATTATCGATTGATGATCAGGAATTTATTGCTAATGATAAAAGGGTGCACGAAATAAAAGTTGCAAATTCTCAATTACTAAATAAATGTAATGAAGTTTATATCAAATTAAAAAAAAGTTAAAAAATGTTCAAAAAAATAGAATTGTGGTTGGTGTTATTGCTTATATTGGCCATTACATTTTCTTTTGGAGTATTGGTAAGACAGGAATTAGAGGGAAATAGAAAATTAGGATTAATTTCATTAACTGCATTAGAAATTTCAAGATTACCTGCCAGAATATCCTGGTTATTAAACACTGAAAATATTGATCCACAAAGAACTTCTTCAAATTCTAATTCAAAAAAATTAGTTAATAAAATTTTAAATAAATACAACAACGATGCTTTATATCTAATTTCTCGATATGATGCCTCAATTAAAGAAAGTATTGTTGAATTAAGGAAAATAAGAAACTTCGATTTACTTCATACTTATTATGTCGATCAAAATATTATTTTTAATAATTTAAAGAACTCTGAAAATAGATTAAATTTTAAAAAAGAAAATCTTTTTGGTGAAAGATTTCAAATAGATCACCCTTTAATTTTAAATGACGGAAGTATGATTGCCAAAGGAGGAGGGTCACTATTTAAATTAAATCTTTGTAATAAATTAGTTTGGGTTAATAATGAAATAACTGTGCATCACTCAAATAGCTTCGATAATGAGGGAAATATTTGGTCTCCATCACATTTACATGACAAGACGATTGATAAAAATATATTAAAAGATGATAAGGATTTTATGGAGGATGGGATAGCAAAATTTTCACCAGAGGGCAAGATGTTATTCAACAAATCATTAATTTCAATTTTCCAAGAAAATAATTTACAGGGATTGATTTTCGGGATTGATAGAAAGTTGTTCAATGACCCTACGCATCTTAATGATATAGAAATTGCAAATAACGATACAAAATTTTGGAAAAAAGATGACTTATTTTTGAGTTTAAGACATAGGTCTATGATAATTCACTACAGACCTAAAAATAATAAAATTATAAATGTGATATATGGCCCAATGGGACATCAACATGATATAGATTTTTTTTCAGAAAAAGAAATATCCGTTTTTAATAATAATAATTTTTCAAATTCCTCAGGTGAGTCTAATACAAAAAATAACGAGTTATTGATTTATAATTTCGAGACTAAAGATTTTTATAATAAGTATGAAAATGTATTTAAAAAACTGAATATTAATACTCCTACTGCAGGATTATCAGATAGATTAAATGACAAATCTTTATTAGTTGAAGAAACTGATTATGGTAGAGTAATATATTTGACAAAAGATGAACAAGTAATTTGGGAGTTCAATAATATCTTTGAAGAACAAAACTATCGAATAGGGTGGGGTAGAGTAGTTGAGGGGAAAGAATTAATTGATAGTATTATAAAATCTTTGGAAAACAAAAATTGTACGATTAGAAAATAAAGCCAATTTTAAAAAAATTCACTTTTATTTTGCAATCTAACCGATAGGTTGTATATTCGCTACGTAAATTTATGTTAGGTAAAGATAAAGTATTTATTTTCGATACGACTATGAGAGATGGTGAACAATCGCCAGGAGCCTCTATGAGCGTAGAGGAAAAAATTCAAATTTCTAGAGTGTTCGATGAAATGGGAATTGATATTATTGAGGCAGGATTTCCGATTTCATCTCCAGGTGATTTCGAAGCTGTATCAGAAATTAGTAAAGAAGTTAAAAATTCAATCCCTTGTGGTTTAGCTAGAGCTTTAAGGAAAGATATTGACGCATGTAATGAGTCACTAAGACATTCAAAAAGATTTAGAATTCATACCTTTATTTCAACTAGCCCAGTTCACATGAAGCATAAATTAGATATGACAAATGACCAAGTTTTAGATGCCATTAAAGATAGCGTAACTTATGCAAGAAATTTTACAAATGACGTAGAGTGGTCATGTGAAGATGGAACCAGGACAGATTTAGATTTTATGTGTAAGACAATTGAATTAGCTATTAAATGTGGAGCTACTACTATAAACATACCAGACACAGTTGGTTACTCAATACCAGAAGAATTTGTTAAAACTATAAGACATATTAAAAATAAAGTACCCAATATTGATAAAGCTATTATTTCAGCTCATTGTCATAATGACCTTGGTTTAGCTGTAGCGAATGCTTTAGCTGGACTTTCAGCAGGTGTTAGACAAATCGAATGTACAATTAATGGTATTGGTGAAAGAGCTGGAAATGCAGCATTAGAGGAAATAGTAATGGCAATAAAAACCAGAAACGATCTTATGCCATATGAAACAGGTATTAAGACTGAACTTATAAGCAAAGCTTCCAAAATTGTTTCAAATGCTACTGGGTTTCCAGTTCAGTTCAATAAAGCAATTGTTGGAAAAAATGCTTTTGCACACGAGTCAGGAATTCATCAAGATGGTATGTTAAAAAACAGAGAAACTTACGAAATTATGACCCCTGAAAGCGTTGGAGTAAAAAAAACTTCTTTAGTAATGGGAAAGCACTCTGGAAGACATGCATTTAAAGACAAGTTAAATGATCTTGGTTATACTGATTTAACTGATGATGTAATTCAAAATGCGTTTGGTAAATTTAAAATTTTAGCAGATAAAAAAAAACATGTTTATGATGAAGATATACTTTCTTTAGTTGATGATAGTTTAATTCTCGATAACAAAATTAATGCGATAAATTTAAAGTCCTTAAAGGTTTTTGCGGGAACGGGTGAACCTCAAAAGGCAGAAATGACTTTGGATGTATTTGGGGAAATTAAAAATACTTCTCAAACTGGTGATGGGCCGGTCGATGCAACATTTAAATGTATTAAGGTATTGTATCCCCATGAAATGAAACTTTTGTTATACCAAGTTCATGCTGTAACAGAAGGTACTGACGCTCAAGCAACAGTAAGTGTAAAAATTGAGGAAAATGATAGAACCACAGTGGGTCAATCGGCCGATACAGATACACTAGTTGCATCTGCAAATGCATACTTAAATGCTTTAAACAAAATGCTTATTAAAAGAGAGAAGAAATCAATGAATGAAAGTATAAAACATCAGAAAGTGAAAGGAATATAAAATGTCAGTATTTGGTAAAATAACAAGTATATGGAGTCAAGATATGGCAATTGACTTAGGAACAGCCAACACTCTTGTAGTTTTAAAGGGTCAAGGTGTAGTCTTAAATGAACCTTCAGTCGTTGCGGTTGTTGATAATAAAGGAAAAAAATCAGTTTTAGCAGTTGGAGATGAAGCAAAAACAATGCTCGGTAGAACACCAGGAAACATACAGGCTATCAGACCGCTGAGAGATGGAGTAATCGCTGACTTCGTAGTTACAGAGGAAATGATAAAGCATTTTATAAAAAAAGTTCACAAAAGAAGCACATTTGCTAATCCCAGAATCTTAATTTGTGTACCAACCGGTTCAACTCCAGTAGAAAGAAAAGCCATTCAGGATAGTGCACTCGCTGCTGGTGCAAGAAGAGTTCAGCTAATTGAAGAACCGATAGCAGCTGCTATTGGTGCCGGATTACCAATATCAGAAGCAACAGGATCAATGGTTATTGATATTGGTGGCGGAACAACCGAGATAGCCGTTATGTCATTAGGTGGTGTTGTATATTCAAATTCTTTAAGAGTTGCAGGAGATGCAATGGATAACGCTTTGGCAAATTATATGAGAAAAGAATATAATTTGATGATTGGTGATAGTACAGCAGAGAAGATAAAAAAAGAAATAGGTACAGCAATTGCAACAAATAATAATACTTATGCAGTCAAAGGCAGAGACCTAAGATCTGGAACACCTAAAGAGGTAAATATAACTGAAGAAGATACAGTAGAGGCCTTGAATCCGATATTGAAAGAAATGATTAATGGCATCAAAGACGCTTTAGAAAACACTCCTCCAGAACTATCAGCTGATTTGGTTGATATGGGACTTACACTAACAGGTGGCGGTGCGTTATTGAAAAACGTCGACAAAAGATTATCAAAAGAAACTGGATTACCTGTGCATATAGCCGAAGATCCATTAGCTTGTGTAGCAATTGGAACTGGCAAAGCCTTGGAACAAGAGGAGATATTTTCAACGGTACTTTCTGAATATTAAGATAATAAAATGGAAACTAACAGAGATGATTTCATAATTGCAATCAGATCTGCCTTTTTAAAAAAAGGAACTAAGCAGAGATTTTCGCTCCTGGTTTTATTATCTGTCTCTGTAATAATTTTAATTTTAGGGAAGTATAATTTTAAAGGTATAAATATTTTAAAATTGGGACTAAATGAATTTGTTTACCGTGCTACATTTATAATTTCCGTCCCAGAAAATTTTATAAAGAATACTTACTATTTAACTTTATCTCATATAAATTTATATAATGATCACAAAAAACTTAAAAAGGATTTTAATGCTTTGCAAGCTGAAAGCTTTAACAATGATTTTATAATTTCTGAAAATAGGTTACTGAAGTCTAAAATAGAGGACATCGTTGATGTTTCTTCAGAAATTTTAGCCAAAGTATTAGTAGATAAACAAAGCCCATTTTTGAAGTCTGTAATTGTTAATAGAGGCAGTAAAGACAAAGTTAAATTGGGAATGGCAGTTTTAGATGGAGAATTTTTAATCGGTAAAGTCGTAGAGGTTAATTATCGAACCTCAAGAGTATTATTATTATCTGATCTAAATAGCAAAATACCAGTTTCAATCGAACCCAATAGCATACAATCAATTTTGACAGGTACTGGTCAAAACTTGGGCAAACTGCAATATACACAAGTAGATAAAGTTAATTTTGAGAAAGGTGATCAAATTTACTCTTCTGGCTCAGGTGGAATATTTAAATCAGGAATACCAATTGGCAAAATAAATTTGATAGATGATAACAATGAGAGCTATGTTTTATTCCATTCAAATTTCTCACAGTTAAGGTTAGTAAAAATAGTTTTATATGAAAATCTAGACTAAATTTATGGCTTTTTCAAAATTACCTATTTCAAAAAAAATTTTATCATTAGGCCCAATATTATTACTTTATATCTCAGTTTTAAATGAGTTTGATTTTAATTATTTAAATTTCAAATATTTCTCATTTAATTTTCCATATATACTAATATTTTATTGGAGTTTAAAAGGTGAAGGTAGCTTAAATTATGTGCTAGTTTTTATTGCTGGACTTATTAATGATGTCGTAATTGGGTTGCCAATAGGTATCAGCAGTTTGACATATTTATTAATTTGTGGTTTTGCTGCATATCTTAGGAATATTACCTTAAGACCAAGCCTTGTAAAAGATTGGTTCTTTTTCCTTTTTACTGTTTTAGTTACAAGTTCGTTTTTTTACTCAATACTAGTGATTTTTTTTAATGTTAAAGTAAATTATTATGATTTATTATTTAACGTATTATATACTTTCTTTCTTTATTATTTTTTTTCATATATTTTTGGTTATTATTTAAATTTACTAAGAAAATCAAATGATTAGTGGTGGATCAGATACTAGTTACAGAAAACAAAGTGTAGTCAACAGAAGAATGTTTATTTTGTCTGCTGCAAAATTATTTGTATTTGGTGGAATCGTAGCAAAATTATTTTCACTTCAAATAAATCAAAATAAAAAATATTTAACACTATCAGATAAAAACCGTTTAAGAGAGTGGAAGCTTCCACCTATTAGAGGAGATTTTCAA
Organism: uncultured Pelagibacteraceae bacterium; assembly: GCA_902571525.1. Taxonomy (GTDB): domain Bacteria; phylum Pseudomonadota; class Alphaproteobacteria; order Pelagibacterales; family Pelagibacteraceae; genus Pelagibacter. The sequence continues at coordinate 5,631 of CACGCL010000004.1, read as the reverse complement.
GATTTTTTCGGTAATACAATTGCAGGTAACTTAAAAGTATATCAGCTTCATATAATCCCTGAACAGGTCGAAAATTTCAATAACTTAATTATCAGAGTAAAGGACATAATAGATTTAGATCAAAAATCACTAAATAAAATTATTAAAAAAAAAAATTCACAGAAACCATGGGAAACTCTTATAGTTTCGGAGAATTTAACATGGGATCAATTTGTCAAAATAAATTTTTATTTACATGAATTATCAGGAGTTAAACCAGTTTTGTCAGTAGCAAGAAATTATCCATACAATGAAAATTATACTCATTTATTGGGTTATGTTGCCCAAGCAAGTTCAAGTGATCTTCTTAAAAATGAGGAAATAAAGAAAAAACATGTGCCTGGTTTGAGAGTCGGAAAAATTGGTTTAGAGAAATCCTTAGAAAATTATTTAATCGGCATGAATGGTGTTCAAAGATATGAAGTGAATGCTTACGGTAAGAGAATTAACCAGATTGACCATATTGAGGGTAAAAAAGGCCAATCTATAAAACTTACAGTCGATACCAAAATTCAACAGAGATGTAACGAGCTTTTAAAAGACAAGGCGGGCTCAATAAGTGTAATGGATATATTTACTGGTGAAATTCTTGCAATGCATTCATCCCCATCCTTTGACCCAAACTTATTTTTATACGGAATAAGTTATGAAAATTGGGAAAATATTTTAAATGATCCAAAAAAACCACTTATAAACAGATCAATCACAGGATTATATCCCCCAGGTTCTACAATTAAACCAATAGTTGCTCTCTCTGCATTAGAGAACAATATTATTTCTCCAAAATTTAAAGTTAATTGTACTGGAAAAATAGAAATGTACGGACAAACATATAATTGTTGGAAAAAAAAAGGCCATGGAATTGTTAATCTTAGAGATGCTTTAAAAGTTTCATGTGATACATTTTTTTATGAGATGTCCAGAAGACTTGGCGTTGATCGCCTGAATGAAACTGCAAAAAAATTTGGATTAGGAAATAAGGTTTTTAGAAATATTTTTAATGAGGAAAAAGTTGGATTAGTTCCATCAACAGAATGGAAAAAAAATGCTTTAGGAAAAAGTTGGGTTTTAGGTGAGACATTAATAACAGGAATTGGTCAAGGCTATATTCAAACTACGCCTTTGCAACTATGTTTAATGACAGCCCAACTAGCTAACGGTGGTTTTAAAATATATCCAAAAATAATTGTTAATAATAACGATCCAACTTTTAGTGAAATAAAATCCAAAATGTCTGAACACTTAGAAAAAAAAATACAAGGCCCTGATTTTGATGACGCCTTATTAGATTCAAGAATTTCGTCGTCTAAAATTGGAAATTTGTATAAGCCTCTGTTTAGAAATCAAGAGAATGTGAAATTTGTTTTAGATGCTATGTTTGCATCTACTAATGAGGTAAGAGGCACTTCATATTCATCGAGAATTAAAGAAAAAAAATACCAGTTTGCTGGAAAAACAGGGACATCTCAGGTAAAAAGAATAACTGATGCCCAGAGAGAACTAGATTTAGATATTTCGCAAATACCATACAAAGATAGGGATCATGCTCTTTATATTGCTTTTGGACCTTATAAAAATCCGAGATATGCAATAAGCATTTTAATAGAGCATGGTGGTTCAGGTGGTTCAGCTGCCGCACCTTTAGCCAAAAAATTGTTTAAACTTGTAATAGACAGACATGATCAAAGAGAGAAAATAAAAAAAAGTAATAATAATTTGAAAATATAATGTTACAAGAAACAGCACTAAGTGGGCAAATTACTTTTTTTCAAAAATTAAGATCATTAGATTATATTCTTTTATTCTGTATATTAATTCTTGGACTAGTGAGTTCTTTGTCTATGTATTCAACAGAAGGTGGTGAAATCCTGTATCACACAAAAAGTCATGTTGTGAGGTTTCTGGTCTTCTTTTCTATGATGCTGATATTTTCTTTTGTAAATTTAAAATTTTGGCATTCAACAGGTTACTTATTTTATTTTGTAGTTTTATGTTTATTAATTTGGGCATCTTTGTACGGTGTAAAAGCTTCTGGATCTCAGCGATGGGTAAATCTATATTTTATAAATCTTCAACCATCAGAATTAATGAAAGTTGCAATTATTATTTGCTTTGCAAAATATTATCATAGAACACAAATCCACGTAGTGAATAATTTTAAAAACTTAATAGTTCCAATTATTGTTCTAATTTTGCCTATTATATTGGTTATTAGTCAACCAGATTTAGGTACTTCAATTTTAATTGGTTTAAGTGGTTTAGTTGTTTTGTGGTTGTCAGGTGTAAATGTAAAATACTTTATATATTCTTCATTAATTTTGTTAATATCTCTACCATTTATAATATCATTTTTAAAACCATATCAAAAATTAAGAATATTAACTTTCTTTAATCCTGATAGAGATCCTCTAGGTGCAGGATACCAAATAATACAATCAAAAATTGCTGTTGGTTCAGGAGGTTTATCAGGCAAAGGTTTTCTAAAAGGAACACAAAGTTATTTAGATTTTTTACCTGAAAAACATACAGATTTTATATTTACTCTATTTTCAGAGGAACACGGATTTATTGGATCAGTACTTTTACTTTTGTTATATGCAATAATAATTTATAGAACAGCAAGGATCGGAGCATCATCCAGAAGCTTTTTTGGAAAATTATTTTGTTATGGATTTGCATCATCTATATTTATTTTTGTTACTGTCAATATGAGTATGGTGTTAGGGCTACTTCCGATTGTGGGATCACCACTACCTATTATGTCTTATGGAGGATCTTCTATGTTAGCTACTATGATTGGTTTTAGTGTAGTGATGAGTACAAAAATTTATCAAAAGAAGATTATTGCTTAATTTGTCGCGATAATTTTTTTTTTTGATGATATAAGTTAATTAAATGGAGAAAAATGAAATAGCAATTATAGGAGCAGGTATACAAGGTGTTTGTAATGCATTATTTCTCCAAAAAAAAGGAATAGAAGTAACCTTATTTGACAAAGATGAACCAGGATGTTCCGCATCTTATGGAAATGCAGGTCATTTTTCACCTTATGCTTCACTTCAATTAAATAGATCTGACGTTTTATCAGATGTTCCTGCCATGTTATTAAGCACTAGAGGTCCATTAGCATTAAGATGGAATTATTTTTTTAAAATGCTTCCTTGGTTTTCAAAATATATAATGAGTTGTTCTGAAAAAAAAATGATGCACACGGCCAAATATATGCATCAAATTTTAGATGTATCTCTAAATGCTTACGATGAGTTGTTTGCTGACATTAATTTAGAGGGTCTTGTTGAAAATAAAGGCATAATGTACGTATGGGAAAAAAAAGGAATTAAAAGTAGACAGATTGAAATTAATATTCGTGAAAAATTAGGCGTAAAACAAAAAATTCTAAGTCCCAAAGAGGTTCATGATCTAGAACCGAACTTAAAACCGTTTTATGACGGGGGCGTATTTTATGAGTATGCAAGACATGCAAGAAATCCAAAAAAGATTATAGAAAAATTATTTTTAAACTTTATTAAAAAAGGCGGCAAATTTAAAAAAATAATTATTAATAATATTGATTTTAAAGATCAAAAACCAATTTTAATTACTGAAGACGATAAACTGTTATTTGATAAAGTTGTTATTGCTTGTGGAGCATTTTCAAAAAAATTTACAGATAGATTAGATGAAAAAATTCCATTAGATACCGAAAGAGGTTATCATGTTCATTTCAAAAATTTCTCAAAATTACTATCAAGGCCAGTAGTTTGGGCAGATAGGGGTTTTGGTATCACTCCGATGGAACAAGGATTGAGAGTAGTAGGAACAGTAGAATTTGGAGGTTTAAAGAACCCGTTATCTAAATCAAGAATTAAAAATTTAATTTTAAATGCTAAAGACATGCTTAATGGTTTACCTAAAAATGAAGACCATGAAGATGAATGGTTAGGTTTCAGACCAACCTTGCCTGATTTTCTTCCTGTAATCGGTAAATCGAAAAATTACAATAATGTGTACTATTCATTTGGTCATCATCATTTAGGATGGACATTGGGAGCGATTTCAGGGAAGATAGTATCTAAAATGATTGTTGGTGATAAAACTAATTTAGACCTATCTCCTTACAGTTCTTCAAGATTTAATTAAGGATTAATTTGCCAAAAAATTACTTAGCTTATACTTTACTTGTGTTTGCTACTTTCTGTTGGTCGGGAAATTTTATAGTAGGTAAATTTGCATATTTGTCCGAAGTACCTCCATTGACTTTAAACTTTTTTAGATGGGTTTCAGTCTGGTTGATTTTAATACCGTTTACTTACAAGGAAATTTGTAACAATTTATATTATATTAAAAAAAATTTGATTGTGATAAGTTTTATGGGAGTAATCACAATAAGTATTTTTAATTCAGTAGTATATTTTGCTTTAAACTACACCCAAGTTATAAACGCAGTGTTGGTTCTCGCAGCTATCCCAGCGGTAACGATAATTATGTCATCATTGATGAAGGTAGATAAAACAAATATTTTTCAATTAATTGGTTTATTATTGTCTGTGATAGGAATTAGTGCAATTATTTCAAATGCAGATATCAATAAAATTTTAACCCTAAATTTTAATAAAGGCGACCTTTGGATGTTGGTTTGTGTTGTTTGTTGGTCACTATATTCAACACTCCTAAAGAGACAAAGTTTCAAATTTTCACAATTTACATTAATACAATTAATGGTTTCGATTGGAATAGTATTTTTAATACCACAATTTTTATATGAAAAATCAATTGGCCAAGAAATAAAATTTGATAAAACTTTTTTTATTATTCTTTTTTATGTTGCTGCATTTCCTGCGTTAGCTGCTTATTACTGTTGGCAGAAAGGCATAGAGATAGTAGGCCCGAATCGTGCTACGATGTTTATCCAGTTAATGCCATTACTTAGTGCAGTGTTAGCCATTTTGATATTTAATGAAAAATTTGAATTATATCACTTTATAGGAGCTTCATTTATTCTCTCAGGTATTTATTTATCAAATAAAAAAATCGTTAAATGAGGTTACCAATTGTCAATCATGAAGATTATGTTGCAAAGATAAATGATGACAATAAATTCCCAATAAGAAAATTTGGTGAACTTGCAAAATATTTATTAAATAAAAAAGTTGTAAACGAATTCTACAAACCTGAATATTGCTCAGAAGAAACGTTAAGTAGAGCACATTCCTTGGAATACATAAATAGCATTAAAAACAAAACGATAGATATCAAAGCACAAAAAAAAATTGGTTTTCCAATTAACGATAGTGTTGTCAACAGATCTTTTAGAGCTACAGGTGGCACAGTTCTAGCAAGCAAACTTGCTATTGATAATCGTATTGCATGCAATACTGCAGGTGGTAGTCATCACGCAAGTTATAACGAAGGTGCTGGATATTGTGTGTTTAATGATGTGGCTGTAGCTGCTAAATATTTACAATCAAAAGGTTATGCTCAGAATATATTAGTCGTAGATCTTGACGTTCACCAGGGAAACGGAACATCGGAAATTTTCAAAAAAGATAGATCTGTTTTTACATTTAGTATGCATTGCAAGTCTAATTATCC
>CACGCL010000003.1 GCA_902571525.1 uncultured Pelagibacteraceae bacterium | reverse complement strand
CGGTGTTGATGCAAATGCTCTTCAAAGACCAAAAAGATTTTTTGGTGCTGCACGAAATATCGAAGAAGGCGGTTCCCTCACTATAATCGCCACTGCCCTGATTGATACTGGTAGTAGAATGGATGAAGTGATTTTTGAAGAGTTCAAAGGAACAGGTAATAGTGAAACTATTCTAGATAGAAAAATTTCAGAAAAAAGAATTTATCCAGCAATTGATATAACTAAATCTGGCACAAGGAGAGAAGAGTTGTTGTTTGACAAAAATGATCTTCAGAAGATGAATGTATTAAGAAGAATAATTGCTCCGATGGGATCTATGGATGCTATTGAATTCATAAACTCTAAATTAAAAGCCACGAAATCTAATACAGAATTTTTTAATTCAATGAATAAACCAGCTTAAGCTGGAAATTTTCAAATTAAATCTAAAAATTATTTATGTTCTTTAGTAATTCACATTATATACTAAAGTGATGACGATTTTTGCACTATCCTCAGCGCCAGGTCAATCTGGAGTGGCTGTTTTTAGAATCTCAGGTCCAGAAACAGGCAATATTATCAAATTAATTACAAATAGAGATTTACCATCTCCAAGAAAAGCAAAACTCTTAAAAATAAACAATATCAATAATTCTAACCTTATAGACGAGGGGATAATTTTATGGTTCCCTGCCCCAAACAGCTACACAGGCGAGGATATGGCAGAACTCCATGTTCATGGTAGCAGAGGTGTAATTGCGGAAATACAAAATAATCTTTTGAGCACAAAAAAATGTAGAATGGCTGAGGCAGGTGAGTTTACTAAGATAGCTTTTATTAATGGTAAAATAAATTTATTAAAAGCTGAAGCAATAGGAGACTTAATAGCTGCAGAAACACAAATTCAGATCGATCAAGCGCAAAGTATTATTAGAGGTAAAAGTTTTTTAAAATTTGAAAATATTAGAGAAAAAATTATAAAAATACTGGGAACTATGGAAGCTAAAATTGATTTTCCCGAGGAAGATATTCCTGAAAATGTGACTGAAAACATTAGAAATGAAGTTGAAAATATTGAGATAGAGATAAAAAAAATCCTTGATGACAATAAAGTTGGAGAGAAGATTAGAACTGGTTTCAAAATTGCCATTGTTGGTCCACCTAATTCAGGGAAATCAAGTTTAATGAATTACTTTTCTAAAAGAGATGTTTCAATTGTTTCCGAAATAGCCGGTACAACTAGAGATGTTTTAGAAACTCACTTAAACTTTGATGGATTTCCAGTTATTGTTTCAGATACCGCAGGTATTAGGGCCTCAAAAGATTTAATAGAGAAAGAAGGTATAAAACTAGCGTTTAAAAAAGCAGAGGAAGCAGACTTAAGAATAGTAATAATAGAGCCAAAAAATGTTGAATTCTTTGGTTTTTTGAATGATTTATTTGATAAAAGCTCAATTTTATTAGTTAATAAAACAGATTTATATGATTTTAAAGTTCCTGAGCAATTAAAAAAATATAATCCTTTTTCTATTTCTGTTCTTAAAGAAACGAACATTGATAAAGTAGTATCAGAAATTAAATTTATTTTAAAAAAATCTTTATATACAAGCACAGATGTTTTTATTACTAGAGAACGTCATAGAATTGATCTAAATAATTGTATTCTTTCTTTAAAAGATTTCAAAAATAAAAATATAAACGAAGATTTCGATAAAGCCACTGAGGACGTAAGAGCTGCCTTAAGAAATTTAGGCAAGGTCGTAGGCAAAGTTGATGTAGAAGAGGTTTTATCGAGTATTTTTAACGATTTCTGCATAGGCAAATAAACCGCTATTTATCTATCTTATTAGCATATCTTACAATTAATTAATAATATTTAAGATAGTCTTGTAAAAAAAGATTTCAAATATAAATTCAAGTAATGAAAAAGAATAAACAGTATGACGTCATAGTAATTGGTGGAGGTCATGCAGGCTGTGAGGCTGCCGCTGCGTCTGCAAGATTGGGGGTAAATACAGCTCTATTTACTAATGATAAATCTTCTATTGGTGAGATGTCTTGTAACCCTGCAATTGGCGGTCTAGGTAAAGGCCATTTAGTTAGAGAAATAGATGCTTTAGACGGTGTTATGGGAGATGTGGCTGACAAATCTGGCATACAATTTAAGCTATTAAATAAAAGTAGAGGACCAGCTGTTAGAGGACCGCGTACACAGAGTGATAGATCACTATATAAAAAATATATGCAAGAAAAACTTGTAAACTATTGTAATTTAAGCATTTTTTCTGATTCTGTAATCAAATTTATTTTTGATAAAAATAGTTTAAACGGTATAATCACTTCTTCTGGGAAAGAAATTCACTCTAACAAGGTAATACTTACAACAGGCACTTTTTTGAATGGAATGATACATATTGGTGATAAAAGAACTCCTGCGGGAAGGTATAATGAAAAGCCTACTACTGGTTTAAGTGAACAGTTAGAAAAATATGATTTTAAAATTGGAAGGTTAAAAACAGGGACTCCACCTAGGTTAGATGGACGTACTATTAATTACTCAAATTTAGAAGAACAGCATCCAGATGATGAAGCATCTTTTTTCTCTTTCTTAACCAAAAAAAATATCAACAAACAAATTAGTTGCGGAATTACTTACACAAATGAAAAGGTTCATAAATTGATTACTAAAAATATTAAACAAAGCGCAATTTATTCAGGAAGTATAAAAGGGATAGGACCAAGGTACTGTCCATCTATTGAGGATAAAATCTATAAATTCAAAGATAAGACCAGACATCAAATCTTCCTTGAACCTGAAGGGCTTCAAGATAACACAGTGTATCCTAACGGAATTTCAACATCACTTCCAGCTGATTTACAGCAAGAAATATGTAATAATATCATAGGTTTAGAAAATGTTAAAATATTAAGGCCAGGATATGCAATCGAGTATGATTATGTTGATCCTAGTGAGCTTTTCCTTACTTTAGAAACAAAAAAGATTAAAAATTTTTACTTAGCAGGACAAATTAATGGCACAACAGGTTATGAGGAGGCAGCTGCTCAGGGTCTTATAGCAGGAGCAAATGCAGCTTTATCAATAAAAGGAGAGGAACCATTAATTCTAGATAGGTCCCAAGCTTATATTGGGGTAATGATAGATGATTTAGTCACCAAAGGTGTTGCTGAACCATATAGAATGTTTACATCTCGCGCTGAATATAGACTATCATTGAGATGTGATAATGCCGATTTAAGATTAACCCCTATTGGTATTAAGTTTGGCCTAGTAAAATCAGAGAGGATGAAATCATTTAATGACAAATCAATTCAATTAAGTCAATTAAATTTGCAAATGGATAATCTGAGAATTTCTCCTTCAGAGGCAGAAAAATATGGGATTAATATTGCAAAAGACGGTATTTATAGATCAGCAAATTCAGTTTTATCTCAAAAAGGTGTAAAAATGAGTAAAATAAGAGAAATATGGCCAGAAGTTGGAAATTATACAGCGGAAATTGAGGAACAAGTTGAAATAAATGCCCATTACAAAGGTTATTTGAAGAAACAAAAAGCTGACATTTTAGCTTTTAAAAGGGACGAAAGCCTTAAAATCCCAATTGATATAAATTACGATAGTTTTTCTGGGCTTTCTAATGAGGTCAAATCAAAATTCAAAAAAATTAGGCCAAAAACAATGGGTCAAGCGTTAAGGATAGATGGAATTACTCCTGCCGCAGTATTTATTCTGTTGTCTCATCTAAAAAGAAAGTCTATTAAGCATATAGCTTGATCGAATCAAATTTTAAAAAATATTCTCAATTAGAGACACTAAACGTTTCACGTGAAACATTTCCTGCTTTGGAGGAATTTAGAACATTATTAATCAACGAAAACAAAAAAATTAACCTTATAGGCAAGTCCACAGAGAAAGATTCGATTAAAAGACATATAATTGACTCAGCTCAAATTATTGATATTATTGATAAAAATTCCAATTTATGTATAGATTTGGGGTCAGGATCAGGTCTTCCCGGGGTTGTTTTGGCCATAATATTTAAGAAAAAAGGTTCAAAAATAAAATTTTATCTTTATGAAAAAAGTCTAAAAAAAAGTAACTTCTTGAGAAGGATGGTTAAACACTTTGAGCTGAATGCAGAAGTAAGACATAAAAACATTTTTGAAGAAAAAGATCTTGAGGCTGACACTGTGGTTGCAAGAGCATTTAAACCACTAAAAATTATTTTAGAATTAATTGATAAGAATTTTATACATTTTAACAATTTGATACTTTTTTTAGGAAAAAGTGGAGGCAAAATTATAAAAGAGTGTCAAAAATCATGGAATTTTAACTACAAGGTTTTAAAAAGTTTAACAGACGAAAATTCTATCATAATAAAAATTAATAATTTAAAAAAAAAATGAAGGAAAAAATTATATCAATTATAAATCAAAAAGGTGGAGTTGGAAAAACTACGACTGTAATTAATTTAGCGGCCGGGCTTTCTATAAACAATAAAAAAATTTTGGTAATTGATCTTGATCCCCAAGGCAATGCTACAACTGGTCTTGGATTGTCTAATGTAGACCCAACATCTAATTCGATTTATCAGATACTAAGTGGTACAAAAAAAATTGATGATGCAATTTCAAAAACAAAATTTTCTAATCTTGATATTATTACTTCAAATGTGGATTTGTCTGGTCTAGAGGTAGAAACTGCAAATGATGCTCAAAGAGCGTATATTTTGAAGGAGAAATTAACCGCATATTTAAACACTTCTAGCCGTTCGTATGATTATGTGCTTATAGACTGTCCTCCATCTCTTAGTTTGTTGACTGTAATGGCCCTAGTAGCTTCTCACTCACTTTTAGTCCCCCTTCAAACGGAATTTTTTGCCCTAGAAGGCATAACTCAACTAATAAAAACAATCGAAAGAATTAAAGTAGGATTAAATCCAGATTTATCAATAAGAGGCATTCTTTTAACAATGTACGATAAGAGAAACAAACTATCTGGAGAAGTTGAGGTAGAGGCAAGAAATTATTTTAAAGAAAAAGTTTACAAAAATGTTGTTCCAAGGAATGTAAGATTGTCGGAGGCACCTTCGTATGGAAAGCCAGTGATATTCTATGACAAGTCTTGCCCTGGTAGCAAGTCTTATATTAATTTTACAGAGGAGTTCTTGGCCCAAGAGGAAAGTTTTGAGACAGCAGCATGATCAGTTTTAAAAGTAAAAAAGGTTTAGGTAGAGGTCTGTCATCTTTAATAGGTGAGGGCAGAGTATCTTCAAGCAAAAAAGCTAACATAAGCGATCTCAGAAGAAATAAATATCAACCAAGAAAGAGATTTGACCAAATTAGTTTGAATGAGCTAGCTGTCTCAATCAAATCTAGAGGAATTATTCAGCCAATAATAGTGAGAGATTCTAATGAAGACAGCAAGTATGAAATTATTGCAGGCGAAAGAAGATGGCTTGCTGCACAGAAGGCAGGATTGCACGAAGTCCCAATTGTAGTCATAGAGGCTGATGATAAAAAAGCATTAGAATTCGGAATAGTTGAAAATGTTCAAAGACATGATTTAAATGCAATAGAGGAAGCCGAGGGCTATAAAAGATTAATCGATGAGTTCTCTTACGATCAAGAACAAGTAGCTAAATTTATTGGTAAGAGTAGAAGTCATATAGCAAACTCTTTGAGGATGCTTACCTTACCCTCAGAAGTGGTTGAATTTGTCAAAGATAATAAAATTTCTCCTGGGCACGCAAAAATTTTGGTTGGTTTAGAAAATTGTTTATTGATCTCTAAAAAAATTATTTCAAAAAAATTATCAGTAAGACAAACGGAAAATCTTGTTAGAGCATATAAAATACCTAGCAAACAACTCTTAAGAAACAAAGATCCAAACATTAGGATACTTGAACAAAATTTGATGGAGAAAATTGGGATAAATGTAGAGATTAAACACAAAAAAAACAATAACGGATCAATAATTTTCAATTATAAAGAATTAGGCCAATTGAACAGGATTATTGAGTCAATAAAGAAGAGTTATTAGTTTTGTTACCTATTATCTCATAAATAAAATTTTTCATCAAAATTAAACTCAATGAATTATCTTTTTTAATTTTTGTTTCTACATCATTTATTTTGTAAATTAAATTTTTAACACCTTCACAAGACCACATTTGAAGTTGTTTCTCAATAATAGGTTTATCCTTCCAAAATATCGGAGGTCTGTATTCCGATATTGCTTTTTCTACGTTTTTTTCAGTATTAAGATTTTCTAGCAGATTTAATAATTTTTTTGTTTTTTGTAAAAATACTCTTAAAATTAAAAATGTATCCTCATAAGAGTAATTGTTTTCATTCAATATTTCGCATGTTTTTTTCATATTTTTACTTAAAGATGCATCAACCAATTCTGCAGCACTGTAATTTTCAGATAAATTTGTTAGTATAGAGATTTCCTTTAAGGATATAATTCTTTTATCAGACAAATAATTTGAAATTTTTTCTAGTTCGTGCTTAAGATATCCCCTGTCACCATTACATCTACCGACCAGTAAATTTAATGTCTCATGGGAAATGTTTGTTTTTTTTTCGTTGAAGAAAACTTTTGCAATGTTTAATAGAGATTGAGAATTGTCTTTGAAAGTTGGTATTATTACAGCATTTTTTGAAACTTCAAAATTTTTTCTCAGTTTAGATTTTTTTTCAAGAACGCCGCAATTAATTATTATTAAATCTTCAATAATATCCTCACATATTTCAATTACTATTTCTGATATTTTGTCTGTACATCTTTCGAGTAAAAAAATTTTCTTATCTTCAAATAATGAATTATTTTTAATTTCATTATAAAACTCAGTTGTATTTTTTAGGATCCGAGACTCATCGTAATTTATTTCTTTTCCGTTGTGATTTTTTTTAATTTTATAGATTATCTCTTTTTTTAAACCTTCATTTTCACCGTAAATAAGAAAGACTTTAAATTTTGAAATATTTTTTTTATCTATTTCAAAGGTTTTTATAATCATTTAACATTAGCTAAATATAATAGTATTTGTTGAGTAATTTCCTCTACTAAATTTTGTTTTAGGCTTTTTTCGTATTGTTTTAAATTAAATTTATTATCATTAACATTATACTCAAAGCTTTCGTCAAAAATTTTTGATGAAATTGATTTTTGATTTTCATCTAGAAGTGACAAATCTATAGTTATTGTCAATCTATTTCTTGAAGGATCCCCTTTAGAATCTTTTAAAATAACCGAAACACTTTCTTTAAAGTCAAAAATGATGTTTAAATTTTTATTAGCATTTTCATTAGAGAGTACATTTATACTATTTTCAATATATTTTGTAAGATTGTTATTAACATTTTTTTTAAAACTTATGACTTTGTAATTACTATCTTTTGATGAATATATTGGTGTATATCCGCAACTCATCATTAATAATAATGGAAAAATTAAGAATATTTTTTTCATTTTATAATAAAGTTAACTAATCTATTTTTTACTATAATATGTTTTAATAAATTTTTCTCACTTAAAATATTTGATATTTTTTCATCTTTTTTAATTTTGTTAATAACTTCGCTGTCTTTTAAATCTTTTTCTATTTTAAGTAGTGATTTTTTCCTGCCATTTATTTGAATAACAATATTTACAAACTTTTCTTCCAGATATTTTGCATCTGCTATAGGCCACTCAATTTTTTTTGTATGATTTAAATTTTTAACTGCTTCTGATATTATATGAGGCATTACTGGCATCATTAAGGTCAAGATTTTTAAATAATTTTTTTTTAGTACTTCTGATTGATAATCTTTTTCTATTTCTTTGATTAAAAAATTGTAAGTTTCATAAATGTTAGCAACAATTACATTGTAATTAAATTTTTCTAAATTAAATGTAATTTTTTGAATTAATTTATTTGTAAAAATATCAAGTTCTTTGTGATCCGAGCCCTTTTCATTTAGTTTTATTTTCTCTATAATCTTATTATGAAGAGTCCAAAATTTATTAACAAATTTATAAGAAGCAATCATACCCTGTTCTGACCACTGTATATCCTTCTCAGGAGGACTATCAGATAGAATAAAAATTCTCACGGCATCGGCTCCATAGGTTTCAATAATTTTTTCTGGATCAATGACATTTTTTTTTGATTTTGACATCGATTCTGATGACCCAACAATAACTTTTGATTTTTTATTATCAATTTTAAAAAATTTTTTTCCATCATTTGAAAATACTTCACTAGGCTTTAACCAATTGTTGTTTTCATCTTTGTAAGTTTCATGACAAACCATCCCTTGTGTAAATAATCCCTTAAATGGTTCCTTACTAATAAATTCTTTATTTTGATAATTAAGAGCCAACATAAAAAATCTTGAGTAAAGCAAGTGCAATATTGCATGCTCAACCCCGCCAATATATTGATCTACAGGCATCCAATATTTAATTTCATCAATATCGTATCCATATTTATCATTTGTGGGGGAACAAAAACGAAGGTAATACCAAGATGAATCCACAAAAGTATCAAGAGTGTCTGTTTCTAATTTGTAGTTTTTACCTTCAATTTTAATTGTTCTCCATTCTTCTTGCTGATCTAAAGGATTTCCTTTAGTTTTAAGATTTATGTTTTCTGGTAATTTAATTGGCAGCTGATCCTTAGGCACAGGTTTGTAATTTCCTTCATCGTCATAGGCAATAGGTATCGGACAACCCCAATATCTTTGTCTAGAAATGCCCCAGTCTTTTAATCTAAAATTAATTTTTTTCTTTCCAGATTTTTTTTCCTCAATTGTTTCAATAGCTTTTGATATTGCTTCATCTGGAGCATTTAATCCATCTAAAAACGATGAATTAATCATTATCCCACCTCCAACATAAGCTTCGTCACTTACATTGAAGTTACCTTTAAAATCCTTTGGTTTTACAACAGTTTTTATTGGTAAATTGTATTTTTTGGCAAATTCAAAATCTCTTTGATCGTGAGCTGGGCACCCGAAAACTGCACCAAAACCGTAATCCATTAATACAAAGTTTGCAAAGTAAACTGGAACTTTCATATTTTTATCAAAAGGGTTTACAGCAATTAAATCAGTCTTAAAGCCGATTTTTTCTGCTTGGGCTATTGACTCCTCTGTAGTACCAGTTTTAGAACAATCCTGCTTGAATTTTTGAAATTCTTTATCTTTTTCATAAAATTTCGAAATGGGATGATCTACTGAAATCCCTAAAAAAGAAAAACCAAACAATGTATCAGGTCGAGTAGTGAAACATTTGATATTTTTTATTGTTTTGCTTCCTTCAATTTTAAAATCAATTTCACATCCAAAAGATTTTCCAATCCAATTTTTTTGCATAACTTTTACTTTGTTCGGCCATTTATCAAGTTTTTCTAAGCCTAATAAAAGTTCATCTGAAAATTTTGAAATCTTAAAAAACCACTGACTTAATTTTTTCCTCTCAACAATTGCACCTGATCTCCACCCCTTACCATCAATTACTTGTTCATTCGCTAACACAGTTTGGTCTATAGGATCCCAATTTACATAGTTTTCTTTCTTGTAAACTAGTCCTTTATTATAAAGTTCTAAAAAAAACAGCTGTTGGTGTTTATAGTAATCTGGTGAACACGTAGAAATTTCTCTATCCCAGTCTATTGACAGTCCTAACTTTTTTAATTGAGATTTCATTACAGATATATTCTTTTCTGTCCAAATCTTAGGATCCAAGTTATTCTCTTTCGCCGCATTTTCTGCAGGCATCCCAAAAGAATCCCAACCCATAGGGTGAAGAACGTTATAATTTTGTAGCTTTTTGTATCTAGCTAGTACATCACCAATTGTATAATTTCTAACATGCCCCATATGAATTTTACCAGATGGATACGGGAACATTTCAAGACAATAAAATTTTTTTTTATTTTTATCTAAATCTGTTTTGAAAAAATTATTCTTATGCCAAAATTCTTGCCACCTCTCCTCGACTATTTTAAAATTATATCGTTCCACAAAACTTATTCAAAAAATAATAAACATCTGTTAAGGACTACGAAGCGATTTGGCTTTATTTTTTCCTTTTTCTTCGTAATATTTATCGAAACCATCTTTTTCCATCAATGTTGCTTTTTTTAAAATAGCAAGCTTGATTTCTTTACCTAATTTAGATTGAATTTTATTAGTACTACAATTATCATTTTTGCAAATTTTTTCAAAAAGTACTACATCTACTGCATCTGCTCTTATTTCATTAGTTAAAAATTTAACTGTTATTTTAAGATCTCTTGTACTTTCAGAATCTTTATTTTCAGCTGAGAACCAATCCGTAATAATTATTCCACCCGAATAACTTGCATTAGTCAAAGGCACAAAATCAAATATTTCTATAGATGCTCTCCATAATGGATTTGATGAAGCAAAATCAAAATCCCCACCTCTTGTTGCGCCTTTGCCAAACCTTATACCTCTTCCCTCCTGAATATTTTTTCTCGTTCTATCATCAACATTTACAGGAACATCTTTGACATCAGCTCTTTTATAAATTCCACATGAATTAAGACTAATAAGAATTAGAAAGCTCAAAATTACATTTAAAAACTTAAATTTATTCATAAAAAATTGGTATAAAGATATAAAACTCTTGAATTATAGTAAAATAAAGCAAAATCTAGTATTTTAATTGTGACTTTTATATCACACATTATCAAAAAATGTCCATATAATAATGATTCGAAGAGCTTATAGCCAATTTTTTGCTAAAAAAGCTCATTCATATGAATATAAACAAAAGGAGTAATTTATGAATAATTTTAAAAAAATTGGGCTTACAGCACTAGCAGGTTCTTTAGTTGCAGTATCAGCTCATGCTGGTGAGCTTAGTGTTTCAGGTGGTGTTAACGTCACTTTCAAACATGGTACAGCTGCAGCAGCAACAAACACTACAAGCAGAGGTATCGGTACTGACAAAGACGTTGCCTTTTCTGGTGGTGGAGAGCTAGATAACGGAACAACATTTTCTGTTACTACAGCTACAGATGACAAACAAAGTGACTTATCATCTGGTTACATTACAATTTCGACACCATCATTTGGTTCGTTCTTATTAGGTAACCACAGTGGTGCAGCTCACATGTACTACGATGAAGAAGTTCCACAAGTTTACGAACAGATTTCAGATATTACATCTACTGTTACGCAAAACAAAGTTGGTGACTTTATGGATAACAACCATGTTACGTACACAGCACCTACATTCGATCTTGGTGGAGCGCAAGTAACTGCTCACCTTGGTTATGCAACAGATGCTAATGACACTGAAACAGGTGACGGTGGAGTTCCAGGAGAAGGTACATACGGATCTGGTCAAGAAGCTGGTATAACTATCGCTTACGATGCTTTCAAATTCGGTATCTATGGTGCTGAAAGAGAAAACAACACACAAACAGCAGCTGGTGTTGACAATGTAAGAGATGAGTTTAACGGTGTATGGTATGCTAAATATTCAATGGGTCCAGTATCTATTGGTTATTCAGAGTTCTACATAGACGCAGGTGTATCAGGTACAGCAGAAGCTACAACTTCAGCAAAAGTACTTAGAACAAATGCAGGTATCCAAGAAGGTCATCAAATTGGTATTGCGTTTAACGTAAATGAAAATTTATCACTTTCTTACACAGAATCAGAAGAGACATATGATGCTCAGGCTGGTAAAGGTGTAACAGTAGCTGATGTTGACCAAAAGATTGATGCAATTCAGGTTGCATATTCTATGGGTGGTATGTCAATAAAAGCTTATCAAATGGATGTAACAAATCCTTCATTTGATGAAGATGCTGACGATTCAAAAGTAACTGAAATTGCTTTAGGACTTGCGTTCTAATTTAATTTTTTACTAAAATTTAAAACGGCCCAGTATTTTTACTTGGGCCGTTTTTTTTATCCACGATATAGAACCAACACACTTTGCTCCGCAGAGATTAATTTTTTTAAAATTATTTTCATTAATCCCACCAAGTGGAATAACATCTTTTTTTGTATGCAACTTAATCAAATTAAATTTCGTAACGCCCAATGAATATTTGTTTTTTTTAGTTTTGAATATTGGACACAAGAAAATTTTGTTACAACCCTGCTTCTCTTTATTTAAAACTTCTTTGATATTATGAGCGGATCCAATTATTTCAAAATTCCTTTTATATATGTTTTCATATTTTAAAGTTTTATTAAAGGAGGGTATATAAATACCATCAAAATTAAATTTAAGAGCTAACTTTAAATTGTTAGAAATATAAACTTTTCTCCTTTGACTTTTACAAAAATCTACGAGATATTTAATTTCTTTTTCACTAATTTTATTTGAGTAATTCCTATAGATTATTGAAATTAATTTATCTAATTTATCAATTTCATCTTTGTCAAATTTGTCTATATAATAGTAAATAGATTTAAACATATGCAAAACGTAGTAAAAAATTTTAATTTAATAAAGCAAGAAATTACAGATAAAAAAAACGTAAAACTAGTTGCAGTTACCAAAACTTTTCCAATCAATCATATTTTACCGGTAATTAATGAGGGACATACCGATTTTGGTGAAAATAAAGTACAAGAAGCACTTGAAAAATGGACAAGTATTAAACAAGATTTTCCAAAGATAAATTTGCACTTATTAGGAAAATTACAAACAAATAAAGTCAAGTTTATATTACCTTTGTTTGACTATATACACTCTTTAGATAGCATAAAACTTGCAAGCAAAATTTCAGAACAACAAATTAAAAAAAATTTTAAACCTAAAATATTTATACAAGTTAACATAGGTAATGAATCCCAAAAAAGTGGAATAGAGTTAAACAATCTAGAGGAATTTTATAAAAGATGTGTAGATGATTTTAAATTAGATATAATTGGTTTAATGAGTATCCCACCATTTGATAAAGATCCTAATCCTTACTTTGGTAAAATGAGAGAACTATCTAACAATTTAAATTTAAAAGAAATAAGTATGGGCATGTCCAATGATTACCGCGAGGCGATAAAACAAGGATCAACTTTTATAAGAATTGGTTCGAAAATCTTTGGTTCCAGAACTTAAGATATATTAATTTTTGACCCTGGTTTTAGTATTTTTAATAATACTAAAAGATCATTTTTATTTAGCGCTATGCACCCTTGAGTATGTTTATAATTTCTAGTTAAGTGAATAAAAATTGCGCTACCTATAAATGGTTTAATTTTTTTTGTATTATACTCGATCACTATTAAAATATCATAAACACTGTCACTTCTAAAAAGTTTCTCACCTTTGTTTTTTTTATTTAAAGTTATTTCTTTATTATAATTTCTATTATAGGGATCGTTGCACCAGCCCATATTTTTTTTAATTATTTTAGTTGTTAATTCAGTCTCTGGTTTCTTAACTCTATCAGATCTGTAATAGACCTTTCCTATTTTAAAATTTCCCTTAGGAGTACAATTATCTCCTTCTCTTTTTTGGTTTTTTAATCCATTTTTACCAACTGAACATTTAAACTTAAATTCATCAACAATTAAATATTGTTTATTTTTTAATTTTATAAGCATAATATAATTTAATGCTTTCTCAAAAATTGCATATATTAAATATACCAGAATTGGACAATATTATTATAGAAATTAAAGACTATTTTAATTATGAAGTTCAATACTATAATGAAAAAAAAGATCTATTAAATAAAATTAATAAAGATAAAAAATTTTTACAAAATTCAATAATTTTAATTAATCAAAAAGACTTTCCATCAATAAAGAACAAGATTAACGAAAAATATATTTATTGTATTACAAAATTCCCTTTAAAAATTTCAAACCTAATCGATCAATTAAACGCAAAATTTATACAACAAAAATTTTTAGTTCAATCTAATATTAATATAAAAGAATATACTTTAGATGTAAATTCTCGAATTTTAAGGAACAAAAATTATCAGTTAAAACTAACTGAAAGGGAAATCGATACTATAATTTTTCTTCATAAAGAAAATAAACCTGTGAAAGTAGATATTTTGCAAAATAAAGTTTGGAAATATGGAGAAGACTTAGAAACACATACAGTTGAGACACACATTTATAGATTAAGAAAAAAAATTAAAGAAACTTTTAGTGATGATAATTTTATTCAAAGTAAAAAGGAGGGCTACATAATTAATGAGTAAAAAAAATCCTCTTAAAAAGGACTTATTTTCTAAAAAGTATAAGCTTAGAATAATAAAACCAAAAAAAGGAAAGGGCAGCTTTAAAAGAAAAAAAAAATAGATTAATTATTATTTGTTGGTTTAAAGATTAAACAAAGTCCGTTATTACAAAACCTTTTCCCAGTTTCGCTTGGGCCATCAGCAAAAACATGACCATGATGAACTCCACAGCTAGCACAATGATACTCAATTCTTTTCATTCCAAAAGAGTAATCTACTTTAGTTTTAAAAGCACCTGGCAAAGCTTCCGTAAAGGATGGCCAACCTGTTCCGCTATCAAATTTGGCAGTTGATGCAAATAACTTCGCACCACAATTTGCACAATGATAAAAACCTTCTCTTTTTTCATTTATTAAATCACTAGTAAATGCTCTCTCAGTCCCCTCATCAAACATTATTTCTTTTTGCTTTTTCGTTAGTTTTTTATTTACGACTTTTTTTGTTACAGCTTTTACTAGCTCAAATGGTATTAGGAAAAATGTAAAAATTGTAATAGTAAAATATTTTATAAAACTTCTTTTATTAAAATTAGTGTCCATTACTTAATTAATATTATTATAAGAAATATTATTTGCAAAAAGTTTATTACAACAGATATAAAATGTGATATTTTGAATTTTTTTTCTTTTCCTTCATCTTTAAATTTATTTATTACTGGCATTAAAAAAAAATTAGAGATAAAAAACAAAATACAAATCGATAGCATTAAATAAAATTTAAAACCAAAAGTACTTAAGTAAGTGATTAACATCACTACAATCAGGCTGATGCTAAGATTAAGTATGTAATATAAAGGAAATATACCTCTTATAAACTTCCTCGCATATTTTTCATTTAAAAATCTAAATGTAGATGGCGCAACAACAAATGAAAAAAAAAGCATGATACCTAAAAGTATTGAAGTTAGGTATGTAATGCTTTGTTCAATCATTATAAAACAACTTCAAATCCTTCAAAATTAGGAGCACCTAAATAAAGATCTTGATGTTGACCAGCATTCTTGTGCGCTAATCTGAATGCCTCTGATTTCGTCCAATTTATAAAATCTTCTTTTGAACTCCATATACTATGTGATGCATACAAACTGAATTCTTCGTTGGTATTTCCTTTAACTAAATGAAATTCTTTAAAGCCTGGCACACCTTTTAAATGTGTATCTCTATTTCTCCAAACATCTTCAAAGTCTTGTTCTTTACCCAGCACAATTTTAAATCTATTCATTGCTATAAACATTTCGACTATATATATTTAATGCCCAAGGTTTTATAGCTTAATTAGTGTGACACTCTGCTGCTTAAAATTTGTTAATAAATAACCATATCATATAAATGAAAGGAAAATTATGAGAAAATTAGTCTTAATCTTATCTTTTGTATTATTTTCGAGTTCTGTATTTGCAGGTTCATGCCCAATGATGGCAAAAAGCATTGATGCAAAAATTGCAGAAGCTCAAAAATTAAGAGAGGCTGGAATGAAAGCTCACGATAGTGGAGAGCACAAAAAATCAGTAGAGCTTCTAAATAAAGCATTAGAAATGTTTAAAGGATAAATTTTTTGGGGTCCGGGGCACCTAGCAACAGAACGCCCCTATTTACTCTTTTTTTTTTCTTTTTTTAACCTTCTTTTTTCTTTCAGAGATAATTTGGGTTTCTTTTTAAAGCTAGAGTCTTTGAACGATTTTCCACTGTACCTTTTTGACATATATAAATTACACTATCCAATAAGAAAAGTTTTTAGACTACTAATATTAACTTTAAGTTACTTATAATCAAAAAAACTAAAAAATATGCAAAAATAAGTAAATAGTTTTTTTTATAGTAAACTTTCTTAATATCGAGTTTAAAAGAGAAAATTGTAAGAAACGCTATAAGAATAAAAGGATCAAAATATTTGTGATAAATTGTATATTGTGGATTATTTAAAACAATTAAAATAAAGAGCAAAATATTTGTGTATTTTTTTGAAATCAATGAACATATTATTAGTATGGAAAAAAAAGATATAAAATAGAACAAATAATTATTCTTAAAGAAATAGTTAGATAACTTAAAAAACACACCGCCACCACTAAAAGAATAATTATAATCAAAATTAAACAGGCAAATTGAAAAAATAAATATAGAAATTAAAATATTTTTTAAAGAAAGAATATTGTTAACTTTAATAATTTTAAGAAACCAAAATGGTAATATATAAAATATAATAATCGAAAAAGTAATTAAGATATTATTAAATAAATTATTAAAAATAATCTTTTCGTCACCCTTAATTCCTATTGCGGCTGATTTTAATAAAAAATTTACATCAAGAATAAATATGTAATATAAGGCAGGAAGCGCCAAAACTAAATTTATAATAACTAAGTATAAAATTTGCCTCGAGAAAAAGCCGTAATATAAAATGAAATTAATTAAAAAAAATATAGAAAAAACAGAAAAATTTGGACTTAAGTAAGCACTAAAAGCTAAAACTAAAACATTATAAATAGCAAATTTAAAATCTTTACTCTCTTCAAATTGTAAGAAAAAATAAATGCTTAGAGTAAACAAAATTAGACCAAATAATCTACTATCCGGCCAAATAGCTAAACTCCTAAATGTTGGTGATAAGAAAATCAAACTTACTAAAAAAAATAGAATTTTTTTATCTATTTTGCCAAATTTTTTGTCCAAGCACCTATAAAATACAAAAGGTAACAACAAACATAAATGTAGATGGATTAGCCTTATTAAAGTGTCTGGTATATTAATTCTCTCAAATAAAGATAAAAATATTATTAAAACTGGTGAATGTCTTGTTCCGAATGTCTCGTACTCATAAAAAGTTTTTAAAAATTCGGCAGCAAATCCTTGGCTTACATACTTTTGATTATAATAATCACTAATGGCTCCTCCCGTTGAATTCTCACCAAAAATAAAACCCGTTATTAAAGTCACATAAAGAAAAAGAAAAAAAATAGTTTCATTTCTGTACGAATTATTATTTGAAAAAATTAAAGACATATTTTAACTTATTTTAAATTTTTAAATTTATCTTTTTATATAAACTATTTGCACTTAACCATCCATTCTCTAGTCTTGGTCCACCAAACCAATCACCACAAATTCCTATTCCTAGTTTTTTATCCCAGTAACTTCTAGTTTTTATAGGTTTTGAATTAGAAGAGTATTTCCAGCCATGAATATGTGAAAAATAAATTTTTTTTATTTTCAATTTAGTTAATTTTTTAAATCTATTTATCAAAACTCTAGTATAAAATTTTCTTTTATTTCTATAATAATCAGTATGCTTCTTGCCATATTCATAGGTACTTTGAAGGACCCATAAATCTTTATTATATTTAAATCTTTTTTTTGAATTTTCATTAGAAACCCAACCTAAAATATTGTCATTAGTAAAAAAACTACTTAGTTTACACCCAGTTTTATTGGTAATTAATAAAACTGTAAGACTTGAATTCATTTTGACTTTATTTTTAAAAAGCTTTGTTTTTATAAACTTTGATGACAATTTTTTTACTTGTGGAAATGGAGCTGTTATTATTAAGTTTTTTGAATAAGTAATACTATTATCTTTAAACGTAAGAGTCCAATAATCCTTTTCTCTTTCTATTTTTGATAATTCTGATTGGAAATCACAATTAACTTTTTTTAGTAAGTATTTACTAATATCATTATTTCCTCTTACCCCAATTAATTTTATATGTTTTTTGTCTCTTTTTACCCTTTCATTTAAAAATTTGTGATTACCTTTCCAATGTTTAATAACTCTTTTTTTAATTAGTTTTTTTGCAAATGACTTAAATTCTTTGGATCTTGGAGATATATATTGTAGACCATGGTCAAAACCTACTTTATCTTTATGTCTTTTAAAAGAACTTCTACCACCGACACCTTTTGCTTTTTCAAATACCTTAATTGAGTATCTTTTATTTAACTTATTAGATATTGTAGCACCTGATATTCCTGATCCTATGACAGCAAAATCAATCATTAAGATTAATTACTATATTCTTGCACCAATTTGTTGAATAACCTTTGAAGACATTTCAGTACCTTTTTCTAAGCACTCTTTTTGAGATAAACAATTTATATGACCATGTAAAAATCCTGCTGCAAACAAATCACCTGCACCGGTCAGATCAACAATTTTAAGATTTTTTTGAATATTGCACACAGTTACTTCATCACTATTAATTGAAATCGCACCTTTTTCACCTCGAGTAATAACTAATAATTTTTTAAGACTTTTTCCAAAATTAATCACATCATCAAAGCTCTTAGCATCTATTAAAGAAATAATTTCTTGTTCATTAGCAAACGTTATATCTAATTTATTTTTTACTAAATCTAAAAAATGAGGCTTATGTCTATCAACGCAAAATTGATCAGATAATGACATCGCAACTTTATTTGCATTCATTATTGCTTTATCAAATGCTTTTTTAGGATCCCCCTCGTCCCATAAATACCCCTCCAGCAGAATGACTTCACTTTGCTTTATAGCTTTTATATCAACATCATTTTCACTAATTTTTCCTGCAGTTCCAAGGAAAGTGCACATTGTTCTCTCAGAGTCTGGTGTAACTAAAATTAAACAGGTTCCTGTTGGTAAGTCTTCTTTTTTTTTCGAGTAAAAATATTGAACATTTTCTTGTTGAAGTCCTTCTTCATACTTCTTTCCTAATTCATCATCACTCACTTTACCAATAAACCCAACTTTGTTTTTGAGTTGAGAAAGACCAACTATAGAATTTGCAACAGATCCACCTGAAACTGTTTTTTCAATTTTTAAATCAGATAATAATTTTTTAAATTCTTTTTCATCAAAAATAAGTTTCATCGTACTTTTAGTAAGACCATTTTTTTGAATAAAATCATCTTCTACTTTGCAAATCACGTCTACTATTGCATTTCCTATTCCTAAAATTTTCATACTAAGCCTTTTTAGTTTTAATTGGTTTTTTTCTATTAGGATAGCAACTCGTGCAAATTTTACAAGAAATACCGTAACAATCTCGAGCCTTACAGTATTCTCTACCATAAAAAATAATCTGTAAATGAAGCTTGTTCCAATTTTTTTTCGGAAATAAATTTTTTAAATCTTCCTCAGTTTGAACGACATTTTTACCGTTTGTTAAGCCCCATCTTTGCGCAAGTCTGTGAATGTGAGTATCTACTGGGAAAGCTGGATAACCAAATCCTTGAGACATAACAACACTAGCAGTTTTATGACCTACTCCAGGAAGTTCTTCTAATTGTTCAAAGGTACTTGGAACTTTACTATTATATTTCTCAATTAAAGTTTTAGATAAATAATAAATATTCTTGGCTTTAATCCTAAATATACCTATCCTTTTAATCAACCTCTCAATTTTTTTTCTTCCAAGCTTAACAAAATGAATTGGCATGTAATATTTTGGATAAATATCTTTAGTTACATTATTAACATTTACGTCTGTACATTGTGCAGACAAAAGTACAGAAATTAACAAAGTAAATATATTTCTACTTTCAAGAGGAACATTAATTCTTGGATAGGTTTTATTAAGTATTTTTAATACTATATTAGCTCTTTTGATTCTATCAGCATTTTTTGAACTCATTTAAAGTTCAATACATCTCTCATCGAGTAAAGGCCTGGTTTTTTTTTCATCAACCATTTCGCAGCCGTTAGAGCACCCTCAGAATATAGGGCTCTGTCAAATGCTTCATGATTTAAAGTTATAATTTCTTTACCACTGGAAAATTTTACCTCATGTTCGCCAACTACTTCGCCTTTTCTCATCGAATTAAAATTTATTTTTTTCCCGTAAGGAAACGATTTCATATTTAGATATTTTTTACCAATTAATCTATTTAGATCCTTATTTTTTCCAATAGCTATCCCTTTTCCAAGCATTAAAGCCGTACCTGATGGGTGATCTTTTTTGTGTTTATGGTGAATTTCAAAAATTTTACTTAAGAAATTATTTCCGAGAGATTTTGAGGCAATTTCAGTTAGATACATTAATAAATTAATACCTAAGCTCATATTTCCAGCTTTCAGTATTGGAATTTTTTTAGAATATTTTTTTATTAAATTTTCTTGTTTTTCAGTAAATCCAGTTGTTCCGATAACAACTTTTTTTTTAAGTTTAGAGGCAATTTTAAGAACTTCTAGAGTACATTCAGGAACTGTAAAATCTATAATGACATTAGTTTTTTTGAAAGAACTAACGGTATTAAATCCAGGTAAAATTGTGTTTATCTTTTTATTAATTTTAAAGTTTTCTGTGAGTGAAACTAATTTAAAGTATTTATTTTTATTTGAAGATTTAATAAGCTGCTGTCCCATCCTACCCATACAGCCTGTGATAGTTAAATTTATTTTCATATAAAGAATTTGTTGATAATGATTATCATTCATAAAGATTTTTTTAAAGATATGTTTTTTATTGTTTTTTTTGTGATAATGATAATCAATATTATACGTTATTTCTTGAATAATATTTTTAATTTTCTATCTTTAATATATGCAAACACAAAAATTTAATTGTAAAAAATGCGGATTAACAATTTCATCGGTGTGCTCTAAATGTGATAGAGTTGTTGATGTAAAGTTGCTTGATAGTGGTTGTTTAGTTCAAGTGACTAAATGTGGTGACTGTTCGAATGTTCCAGTAATCAAAGATATCTGCTCTGAAAATAACTAAAAAATATTTATAATATAAAATAAATAAATATTAATATTATTAATATCAATATAATCCATATTAATAAGTTTTTAACTAAAATTTTTAAGTTATAGTTGGTTTGAATAAAGCCTGGTAGAATTAGCATAAACACTCCAATTAATGCTATTACTGGAACAATTACCTCTAAATTCATTGAATTACATTGTGTTTAATTTTTCCAAAAATTTTTTGCTTTTTGAAAAAACTTTTTAATACTTGGATTAGACTTTTCATTTTCAATTTCTCTAAATTTCTCAAGAAGTTCTTTTTGCTCCTTATTAAGGTTAATAGGGACTTCAGTATTTACCTGAACATATAAATCACCAACTCCACTATTTCTCATTAAAGGCATACCTTTACCTCTTAAACGAAATTGTTTACCACTTTGGGTTCCAGAGGGGATTTTGATTTTTGCTTTTCCTCCATCAATAGTTGGTATTTCTATGGATGCTCCTAATGCTGCATCTGCTATAGATATTGGGCATTCAAAAAATAAATTTTCCTCACTCCTTTTAAATAAGTCATGTGAATAAACATTAATAAAAAGATATAAATCTCCACTTGATGCACCTCTAGAACCAGCTTCACCTTTTCCGGCCAATCTAATTCGAGTTCCATCATCAACACCTTTTGGAATTGTTACTGATAATCTTTTTGAAGCTTGTTTTTTTCCTTGTCCACCACAAGCATCACAAGGGTCAGTAATTTGCTCTCCTGAACCAGAGCACTGAGGGCACGTTTGTTGTACTGTAAAAAAACCTTGGCTTGACCTTATTTGACCACTACCTCCGCACATTGAGCACGATCCAACACTTGTACCTGGCTTGGAACCACTACCATTGCAAATTTGACATTTTTCAGAAGTTGAAAATTTTATATCTTGTTTTTTCCCTGTGTAAGCTTCCTCAAGTGAAATGGATAAATCATATCTTAAATCAGAACCTCTAAAATTTGATTTTCTTCTTCTCCTTCCACCTCCACCAAAATCACCGAAAAAATCCTCAAATATATCTGAGAATTGACCAGAAAAATCGAAGTTACTAAAACCTCCTCTTCCACCACCTCCATTTTCAAATGCAGCATGCCCAAAATTGTCATAATTTTGTTTTCGCTCTGTATTTGATAAAATGTGATATGCCTCAGATGCTTCTTTAAATTTTTCTTCGGAAGCCTTATCTCCTTTATTTTTGTCTGGGTGATGTTTTACAGCAAGTTTTCTATAAGCTGCTTTTATTTGATCTGCTGAAGCTGATTTATTTACACCTAAGACTTCGTAATAATCTCTTTTTGCCATAACTAATTAGACAAATAGTTGTTAGCTCTTAGGCACTTTTTTCTTTATTATCGTCTTTTACTTCTTCAAAGTCTGCGTCAACAACGTTGTCATCTTTCTTTCCTTCTTCTTTTTTATCTTTTGCACCATCGCCATCATTCGGCTTAGCACTTTGTTGTGACTTGTAAATAGCTTCACCTAATTTCATAGATGCTTGTACTAAATCTTGTGTTTTCTTTTTAAGGTCTTCAACATCAGTTCCTTTTAGAGAATTTCTTAGATCAGAGCATGCTGTTTCAATAGCTTTTTTGTCAGTTTCAGACACTTTACTTCCGTGCTCTTTTAAATTCTTTTCAGTAGAATGTAATAGAGTGTCTGCTTGGTTTCTCGCATCAACAGCTTCTCTTTTTTTCTTATCAGCGTCTTTATTAGCTTCGGCTTCTTTTACCATTTTATTAATCTCTTCTTCGCTCAAACCCCCGGACGCTTGAATTTGAATTTTTTGCTCTTTGCCTGTTCCTTTGTCTTTAGCAGACACATTAACTATTCCATTAGCATCAATATCAAATGCCACTTCTATCTGAGGAACCCCTCTAGGAGCTGGAGCAATTCCAACTAATTCAAAGTTACCTAAAATTTTATTATCAGATGCCATTTCTCTTTCACCCTGAAGAACTCTAATAGATACAGCTGGCTGATTATCTTCTGCCGTAGAAAAAACTTGGCTTTTCTTTGTAGGTATGGTTGTGTTTTTATCTATTAGTTTTGTTGAAACTCCACCTAGGGTCTCAATTCCAAGAGATAAAGGGGTAACATCTAGCAACAAAACATCTTTAACATCTCCTTGTAAAACGCCAGCTTGTATTGCCGCTCCCATTGCAACAACTTCATCGGGATTAACAGATTTATTTGGTTCCTTGCCAAAAAAGTTTTTAACTTCTTCAATAACTTTCGGCATTCTAGTCATACCACCCACTAGCACTACTTCGTCAACTTCACCCGCAGAAATCCCAGCATCTTTTAGTGCCGTTTCACACGGTGGCATTGTTCTTTTTATTAAGTCTTCCACTAATGCCTCAAGCTTTGCCCTAGTCATCTTTAAATTTATGTGTTTAGGTCCTGTTTTATCTGCTGTTATAAATGGTAGATTAATTTCTGTTTGTGCAGCTGAAGAAAGTTCAATTTTTGCTTTTTCTGCAGCCTCTTTTAATCTTTGGAGCGCAAGTTTATCAGACTTCAAATCTATACCACTATCTTTCTTAAATTCTGATAATAGATAGTCAACGATCGTGTTATCGAAATCTTCACCACCTAAAAATGTATCACCATTAGTAGACTTAACTTCAAACACACCATCACCTAATTCAAGTATTGAAACATCGAATGTTCCACCACCTAAATCATACACTGCTATTTTTTTGTTTGTTTTCTTATCCAAACCGTATGCAAGTGAAGCAGCAGTTGGTTCATTTATAATTCTTAAAACTTCTAAACCTGCAATTTTTCCTGCATCTTTTGTTGCTTGTCTCTGAGCATCATTAAAATATGCTGGTACAGTTATTACTGCTTTCTTAACTTCTTGTCCTAAATATTTTTCTGCAGTTTCTTTCATTTTTTGTAGCACAAATGCAGAAATTTGCGATGGAGAATATTTATTTCCTTTTGCTTCAATCCACGCATCACCTTTTTCTGAATTAACTATTTTGAAAGGAGAAGTTTCCATATCTTTTTTTACTGACGGGTCATCAAAATTTCTCCCAACTAATCTTTTTACTGCAAATATGGTATTTTCTGGATTTGTAACTGCTTGCCTTTTTGCAGGTTGACCAATTAATTTCTCATCACTATCAGTAAACGCAACCACAGAAGGTGTTGTTCTTGCACCCTCAGCATTTTCCAAAACCTTTGCTTGTGTTCCATCCATTATCGCCACACAAGAATTGGTTGTTCCTAAATCTATACCTATAACTTTACTCATAATTTAAATATTAAGGTTCATATAAGTGTTAATTCTTATTCTACAAGTTATAACCAATATTAATTTTCCTCCTTTTTTTCCTGTTTTTCCTCATTTTTTATTGATTTTTTTGAAACTCCAACTAACGAAGGTCTTAAAAGTCTATTTTTTAAAGTAAATCCTTTCTGAATTTCTTGGACAACTAATCCCTGTTCTTTATTTTCATCTTCTATTTCTAGCATTGCTTGGTGTTTGTTTGGATCAAATTTTTTACCAAGTGCAATAATTTCCTCAATCTGATTTTTTTTAAAAGTTGACATTATATCTTTATAAATAATTTCAATATGTTCAATTATCTTGTCCTTATTATTTTTGTCTAGGCTTTGATCATTAATAATAGATAGTTTTGATCTTTCTAGATTGTCAGTTAAATTTAAGCACTCTTTAGCTAGAGCCATGCCCCCAAACTCGTAAGCCTCGTCTTTCTCTTTTTCATATCTTCTTCTTTGATTTTCTAACTCAGCATAACTTCTTGCTAATTTATCTTCCATCTCCTTCAATTTATCTTCAACTGACAATTCAACTTTTTCTTCACTTTTCGAGTTATCCTCATCATTTAATGCTGTCTCATTATTTTTAACTTCTGAATTATTATCATTTTCTTTTTCCATAATCATTTATATGGTGAGTAAAATAAGAATTTCCAGATGAAAACAAAAAAAATTTTACAGCTTTTAATAGGCACAAATAACAAGGGTAAATTGGAAGAAATTAAGGCTTTATTACCAAAAAAAATCAAAATTTTTTCAACATCAGATTTTGATTTAAAAAGCCCTATAGAAAATGGAAAAACCTTTAAACAAAATTCGCTTATTAAAGCTAGGTATTTTTCAAAGAAAAGTGATCAAATTTGTTTATCAGATGACTCTGGCTTAGAAATTAAATCATTAAATAATCAACCTGGAATTTATTCTGCTCGTTGGGCAGGGCAAAAAAATAATTTTGATTTAGCGATAAAAAAAGTATTCAGAATGCTAGATAAGAAAATTCCATATTGGAAAAAGATGAATATAGAAGCTAAATTTATCTGTGCATTGACAATTTATTGGCCAAATGGAAAATTTGTGACAAAAACCGGGATAGTTCGAGGAAGAATTTCAAAAATTAAAATTGGCACAAAAGGTTTTGGATACGATCCAATTTTTATTCCCCTTGGATCTAAAATGACATTTGGACAAATTTCACATAAAAGAAAATACAAGATTGATCACAGATATAAAGCTTTTCAGAAAATTAAAAAATTTTTATAAATTGACCATTTTCTACTTTATAAAAGTTTAAAATATGACTGATCTCGTTGTCTTTAATTTGAAAAGTACCTGTTTTGCCTTTAAAAATATTTTTTTGGTCAAAAATTTTATTCATATTTTCTGCATTATTTTTTTTGGCAAGATGATAAACTAACCCAACCAGATCATAGCTTAAAAATGAAATTTGGTTTGGGTAATCATTGAATTTTTTAAAAAATAACACTGAGAACTTGTCATAGTTATCTTTGTTTATTGATGGAAAATAAATATTTTGAGAACTTTCCTCCTTAAGTAAACTATCATCAAACCATTGGTTAAGAGTTATAAAATAAACCCTAGAGGTCGATACATCTGTGTATATTAGTGATGTTATAACACTTTTTAATGATTCATCAAAATCTGAAATTATAATTGAATCAAATCCTAATTTGCCCAGAGTATCTTTTTTATCAAGATTTTTAATTTTCTTTTCCTTGTTAGGATCATCCGAATCTTCAACTCTTTTAATCTCATCAAGTAAGTTTTGTTTTCTAATAGAATACCTGGTAATTTTTTCAATTCTCTTTGTTATTTCAGTTGGTTCAATATTATAATAAAAAATTTTTTTTAGATTAATTTTTGTATCTATAATTCCTTTTTTAATTTCATCCTTGAAGTTAGTATCTGGTATGAGACAAATGGTTTTTTTTATCTCGTTATCTTCAACAAATTTTTTAATTGTATTCATCTGAGAGGTGGCATTAACACCAGCATAAATTAAATTTTTTTTATTACTTTTATTTTTATTTGAAAAGGTTACAAATATAGCATCGTTGAATTTTTCTAGACCTTTGGTATTTTTGTCAAAAACAGGTCCGATAAATATTCTTATTCCTTCATCATAAAGTACCTGAGCCGCTCTAAGATTATCCTCTGGATTATCGAAGTTGTTTTTCGGATAAACCTCTAAAGCAGGATCATCAACCTTATTAATTGCTAAGTTCACAGCTCTTAAAACCGATTTACCGATTTCTTGATTTTGACCTGTTAAAGGTAACAACAGTCCAACTTTAATTTTTTCCTCTGACGCAAAAAGTTTAACTGTAAAAATAAAAAATATGAATATAAAAATTGATAAATTAAGTAATTTTTTCATATTATATAATATATAGTAAACCCCTAATTTAATGATTTCACAATCCCAAAAAAAAGGTCTTTACCTAGTTTCTACACCTATAGGAAATTTAGGAGATTTAACAATTAGAGCATTAGAAATTCTTAAAAATTCAAATTTGATTCTTTGTGAGGACACACGCGTTTCTATTAAACTTTTGAACCATTACAATGTTAAAACTCAATTAGACTCATTTCATAAATTTAATGAAAGAAAAAAGACTCAAGGCATTATTAGTAATTTAGAGAATGGTAAAATAATATCACTTATTTCTGATGCAGGAACTCCTCTTGTTTCTGATCCAGGTAAGTTATTGGTTAAAGAATGTTTAAGTAAAAATATTCCAGTTATTCCAATACCGGGACCATCATCAGTTATTACGGCTTTATCAGTAAGTGGTTTTTCAGATAAGTTTATTTTTTATGGTTTTTTAGCTGATAAAAAAAACAAGTTTATTCAAGAATTAGAATTTCTTTCTAAAATAAATTTCTCAATCATTATTTTTATTCGACCAAAAAAACTCATTAAAAATTTAGACTCAATAGTGAAATTTTTTAATCAAAGAGAGGTCGTCATTTGTAGAGAAATGACAAAAATACATGAGGAATTTATAAGATGTAAAGTTGATGAAATTAAAGGAATCAATATTTATGACAAAGGAGAATTAACAATTGTTTTTTCAGAGATGAAAGAAAATATAAATTCTTTCGGTTTCTTAAGCGAATCTGATAAAAAAATGATAAAAAAAATGCTAAAAACTAAAACTATAAAAGATATTTTAAAAAAATTTAGCACAAAAAAAATACCAAAAAAAACAATCTACGATCTCTGTTTAAAGCTGAAAAATGAAAAATAAGAAAATTTATTTTTTAATATTATTGATTATCTTTTTAAATAGCTGCTCAGGTACAGGTTCCAGAGGTTTATTTGGAACAGGAGTTTCAGTTGCAATCGACCCAAGATCTCTAGGAACACAAATTGATGACTCTATAATGGAGAAAAATTTGATAACAAGACTTACAATGCAAGAAAAAAAATATTTTTTATCTATTAAAACTAAAGTATTAGATGGCAGGATATTTATCACCGGTAAAGTCGATAAGCCTGAAGAAAAGTTAAAAATTACAAAGATTGCCTGGGAAACTAGTGGTGTAAGATCTGTGAGAAACGATATAAAGATTAAAGAAAAATTTAATCTGAAACAATCTGCTAAAGATGCTCTTATAACCTCTCAATTAAGAGCAGCTTTAATTGTCAATAAAACTATCAAATCAACAAACTATCAAATAGATACTTACAAAAATAATATTTATATTTATGGAATAGCTAGAAGTAGAGATGAATTAGAAATTGTTGTTGATGAAGCAAATTCTATTGAAACTGTAAATAATGTTATTGCTAGTATTCTTCTCGTTGAAAATTTGAGAATTCAAAAAGATTAATTTTTTTTATAATCTATTATTCCAGCTGAATATGCTGCTACCGAAGCAAGATTTAAAATATCTGAAGTCGAACTTCTCAATGGAGCAATTTCTATTGCTTCGCCTAATCCGATTAATAATGGACCAATTAATTTTGCCCTGCTCATTGATTGTATCATTTTATATGAAATAGCTGCGCTATGTTGACTTGGCATTATTAAGACATTTGCATTACCAACTATTTCTGAAAATGGATAAAGTTCTTGAAACATTTCCTCCAAAGCCACATCTGGCTGCATTTCACCGTCAAACTTAAAATCCACTTTTTTATCTTTCAAAATTTTAACTGCATCACTAGTTCTCTTTGTTCGATCTGTAGTTGGTTGACCAAAAGTTGAGTGAGATAAAAAAGCAACCTTAGGATCAAAACCAAACAATCTTACAACTCTAGCAGCTGAAATTGCCATTTCAGCCAATTGTTTTTCATCTGGATATTCTATTACTGTCGTATCGCAAATGAAAATAGTTTTACCTTTATTTACAATCATATTAAGACCAAACATTATTTCACCTGGTCTAGGATCAACAACCTTGCAAATTTTTTCTAAAGAAGATGAGTATCTTCTAGTATTCCCAGTGACCATTGCATCAGCATCACCGCACGAAACCATGCATGCCCCAAAAGTAACTCTGTCGTTTCTTACTAATTTATCACAATCTCTTTCTAGCAATCCTTCTGATCTTTGCAATTTTTTGAACAAAAATTCAGTATATTTATTTCTTAGTTCTTCGTTTGTTGAATTAATAATCTTAATATCAAAGTTTTCACTATATCCAATTTCATAAAGTTTTTTCTTAACTATTTCTTTCTTAGCAATTAATATTGGAATACCCAAACCACCATTCTTGAAAGCAATTGCAGCTTTAAGATTGTTTTCATCTTCACCGTCAGCGAAAACTACCTTTTTCTGAGTTTTTTTAATTTGTGAGTTTATTCCCTGCATAACAGCAACTGTTGGGTCTAGTCTATTTTTTAATTGATCAAAATAATTTTCAAAATTATCAATTTTTTTTCTTGCTACACCAGTTTTAATAGCAGCTTTAGCTACTGCCAAAGGAATTACACTAATTAATCTTGGGTCAAAAGTAGAGGGTATTATATAGTCTTTACCATAAACAGGTCTTTCTCCACCCATAGCCGCAACAACCTCATCAGGCACTCTTTCTCTTGCAAGTGAAGCTATTGCATGTACCGCAGCAACTTTCATTTCCTCATTAATCGTTTTTGATCTAACATCTAAAGCACCCCTAAAAATATATGGAAATCCAATTATGTTATTAACTTGATTAGGATAATCTGATCTTCCAGTTGCAACAATTGCATCGTCTCTGACATCTTCAATTTCTTCAGGTGTGATTTCAGGATCTGGATTAGCACAAGCAAATATAATAGGGTTTTTTGACATTTTTTTAACCATATCTTTCTTAAGAACTCCGGCTTGAGATAGACCTAAAAATACATCAGCATTTTTTATAGCATCATTAAGATTTCTATCGTTTGTTTTAATTGAAAATTCATTTTTCCATTCATTAAGGTTGTCTCTACCTTTATATATTACTCCTTTTGAATCTAACATTTTTATCTTATTTTTGTTTACCCCGGAATGTATAAATAATTTAGCACACGCCATTGCGGAAGCACCCGCACCATTTATTACAACATTAATTTGATCAATTTTTTTTCCAGCAATATCACATGCATTTATTAAAGCCGCGCTGGTTATAATTGCAGTTCCATGTTGATCGTCGTGAAATACAGGGATGTCCAGTAATTTTTTTAATTCTTTTTCTATTATAAAACATTCTGGTGCTTTTATATCTTCTAGATTAATGCCACCAAAACTTTTAGAAATATTTTTTATAGAATTTATAATCTCTTTAGTATCTGATGTATCAATTTCAATATCTATAGAGTCTATGTCTGCAAATCTTTTAAATAAAATGGCCTTTCCTTCCATCACAGGTTTTGAGGCAATAGCACCTAAATTACCTAAGCCTAAAATTGCTGAACCATTACTAATAACTGCAACCAAATTACCTTTTGTTGTATAATCATATGCACGGTCAGGATTTTCAGCTATAGCCTTAACAGGAGCAGCAACACCTGGTGAGTAAGCTAATGCCAAGTCTCTTTTTGACGTCATTGGTTTTGATGAAATAATCTCAATCTTGCCTGATTTATTGTTATTATGAAATTCCAGGGCTTCTTTATCAGAATAATGTTCAACTTTATTTTTTTTCATTTAGATTATTTATGTATACAATTGAGCCAATATTAAGACTAATATGATTTATGAACATAATTAAGTCAACTGGGACTTTTAGTTTTTATACTTTAATAAGTCGTATTTTAGGTTATTTAAGAGACATCCTTATTGCAATTTTCCTTGGATCAGGACCAATCGCTGATGCTTTCTTTGTTGCATTTAGAATTCCTAATACTTTCAGAAGATTATTTGGAGAAGGTTCTTTTAATGCAGCATTTATACCCAGTTATTCGAAAGAATTAGTTAAAGGAAAAAAAAAATCAGAAAATTTTGCTAATAGTGTTTTTAACCTTTTAACAATTTTTCTATTGGCATTAGTTTTCTTAATGGAATTATTTATGCCTTTTTTTGTATCATTAATAGCTCCTGGTTTTAAATCTGATCCTGAGAAATTTCTATTGGCTACGCAATTAACAAAAATTACTTTCCCTTTTGTATTATTTATAAGTTTAGCATCTTTCTTTTCTGCTATTCTAAACTCACATAATAGATTTGCTGCCGCCTCAGCAGCT
Source organism: uncultured Pelagibacteraceae bacterium (assembly GCA_902571525.1). Classification (GTDB taxonomy): domain Bacteria; phylum Pseudomonadota; class Alphaproteobacteria; order Pelagibacterales; family Pelagibacteraceae; genus Pelagibacter. Next base: position 83,910 of record CACGCL010000003.1, on the reverse strand, counting down.
CCGATTATTTTAAACATTTTAATGATAGGAATATTGCTCTTTGGTAAGATATTAGATGAAAAACTGGTTATTTATCTTTCGTATGGGGTATCAGTGGCGGGGTTTATACAGGTTATTTTCTTAATAATATTTGTTAAAAAATTTTTTAGACCAAAGTTTCAATTTAAATTAAATATTTCAACAAATATAAAATTATTTTTTAAAAAACTTTTGCCTAGTATTTTTTCCTCAGGAGTGACTCAAATAAATATTTTAGTAGGAACAATTATTGCATCTTTTCAAGCAAGTGCAGTTTCATATTTGTATTATGCAGATAGGATTTATCAAATAAACTTAGCTATTTCTGGTATTGCAATTGGGACAATTATACTTCCAAAATTATCTATGTACCTACAGAAAAATAAAAAATCAGATATTGAAAGAATTCAAAATAAATCACTTGAATTATCATTGTTGTTAAGCGTTCCAGCAATGCTAGCGCTAATTATTGCAAGTGAAGAAATTGTATCTTCACTATTTGGTTATGGATCATTTGACGAAATAAGTGTAAAGAATTCTGCAGAAGCTTTATTGTATTTTTCTTTTGGCTTACCGGCCTTTTCTTTGATAAAGATATTTTCAAGTTTTATTTTTGCTAGAGATAATACAAAAATTCCTTTCTATTTCTCTGCTATATCGGTTCTATTAAACATATTAATTAGCGTTTATTTTTTTAACGATCTAGGTTTTATTATAATACCAATTGCGACATCGATATCCTCATGGATTAATTCGATACTACTATATATTTATTTACATAAAGAAAAAAACTTTCAATTAAATAAAAAATTAATTGTACAAATTTTAAGAATTTTTATTTCATCCACTATAATGGGTATATGCCTTATTAACCTAATATCTTTTTTTGATAGCCAATTATCTTTTGAAAATAATTATAAAGTTCTGTATCTACTTTTCTTAGTAATATTAAGCATATTAATTTATTTCACTGCTTCATTGATTACTAAAGCTTTCAAATTGAATGATATTAAAATAAAGTACTAATATGGGAGTAAAAAAAATTTTTTCAGGTGTCCAGCCTACTGGCAATCTACATTTGGGTAACTACATAGGTGCAATTAAAAATTTTGTTGATTTACAAAATGAGAGTAATGATTGTATATTTTGTGTTGTTGACTTACACGCTGTAACTGTAAAGCAAGATCCAAAGTTATTAAAAAAAAATATTAGAGAAACTACAGCAACATTTTTAGCATGTGGAATTAATCCACAAAAGAGCATAATTTTTAATCAGTCTTCTGTATCTTCTCACTCAGAAGCGTCCTGGCTTCTAAGTTGCGTTGCTAGAATGGGATGGTTAAATAGAATGACTCAATTCAAAGAAAAAGCTGGTAAAGATCGAGAAAAAGCAAGTGTAGGTCTTTATATCTATCCGGTTTTAATGGCTGCTGATATTCTTCTTTACGATGCAACCCATGTTCCTGTTGGAGAGGATCAAAAACAACATTTGGAATTAGCTAGAGATATCTCAAAAAAGTTCAATACTGATTTTGAAGCACCAGATTTTTTTAAAATTCCCGAACCTTTAATTCAAAAAAGTTTTGCAAGAATAATGAGCTTGAAAGATGGTACTAAAAAAATGAGCAAATCAGACCCTTCAGATTTGAGTAGAATAAATTTAACCGATACAGATAATGAGATAATCAATAAGATTAAAAAGGCTAAGACAGATACAAATCTGTTTCCAACGGATACTTATAGTCTTAAGTCTCGGCCAGAAATTGAGAATTTAATAGGAATATATTCAAGTTTAAAAGAAAAAAAATTAGAAGATTCACTAAATGATTTCAAAGACCAAAATTTTTCTTTTTTTAAGGATAAATTATCCGAATTAATATTAAAAAAAATCTCACCAATTTCAAAAGAAATAAAAAGATTAAACGCGGATAAAGGTTACATTGATCAAGTATTAAAAGATGGAAATGATAAAGCTAATGAAATAGCATCAAAGAAAATTGAAAATATTAAAAAAAAATTTGGTTTTTGAGCATTATTTACTTTAAAATTTCAAACTTATACATATATTCAAAAAATGTTGATACAAACTGAGATAACACCCAATCCAAACTCATTAAAATTCCTTCCAGGAAAAAACGTGTCTTTAATTGGACCAATTGAGATAACAGAAATAAGCAAAACTAATAATGAACTAATTAGAAATATTCTTTCAATAAATGGGGTTAAAGGTGTTTTTCTATCTGACGATTTTATTTCTGTAAATAAAAAGAATGACTTTGAATGGGAAGACTTAAAACATATTATCATATCATTTATAAACGATTACTTTGCTAAAGGTAATGAAAATATTATTTCAGAAATAGAAGAAAAAAGAGAATTCGATACATCAACTGTTGAAGGTAAAATCATTAAAATATTAGAAACAAAAATTAGACCTGCAGTTGCCAGAGATGGAGGTGATATTAAATTTAAAGAATTTAGAGATGGGATAGTACGCGTAGAACTCCAAGGCGCCTGCTCTGGTTGTCCAAGTGCTGCGTTGACTTTAAAACAGGGAGTTCAAAATCTACTTTGTCATTATATTCCAGAAGTAAGAGAGGTAGAAGCTGTATGAAAAAAATTTTCCCACACAAATTGATCAAAAAAAATTTTAATCAAAATCAATTTTTGAAACTTAAAACTTTTTTGTCCTCTCAGGGAATAATTGTCAAAAAAAAATCTACTCTTAAATTTAATTATGAAAAATTTAAAACTTTGTATTTAACTGGACTTTCAAGCTTATTGATAATTCTTATAGCTTTCACTATGCCTTTATTTTATAAATTTACAGAAATAAATCCAAAAATAGTAAAAAATTTTAAGATTAATGACTCAAATAAAAAATTTAAAAAAGTTCTCGAAGGAGATGTTTTAGAGAATAAAACAAAATTAGATGAAGGATTAGATTTATCAAACATATTAGAAGATGTGTTCAAATTTGAAGAACTTCCTAAAGATTCTGTGAGACTTAGTGCATCAACAATTGAACAACTATTTAAAGATACTAATTACTCATTAAGTGAGGTTAGAAAAAGCAAAAAAGTTAAACCAATAAGACTTTCACTATTACCAAATGAAATTAAAAAAATTGAGAATTCAAAAAAAAGAAAAAACTTATTTATACAAATAATCTTACCATTAGTATTAGAGGAAAATAATCTTATCTTATTGGACAGAAAGAGATTATTTAGCATCTTAAACAAAAATAATAACTCTAAAAAAGAAATCAATTGGTTAAATATTAAGTTTAAACAGTATGGTGTTTTAAATAAGGATATACCTACATTAAAAGTAAGAATGGATATTATTCCTGTATCTTTAGCTATAGCGCAAGCTGCCAAAGAAACAGGTTGGGGAACTTCAAGATTTGCATTAGAAGGAAATGCGTTGTTTGGTCAGTGGACTTGGTCTGGTGATGGAATTAAACCAGCTGGTGCAGAAAGCGATACAAAACATAAAGTTATGAAATTTAAAGTTTTAAAAGCTTCAGTTAGAGCTTATCAGAGAAACTTAAATACACACTCAAGCTATAAGAATTTTAGACAATTGAGAGCCCAATTAAGAGATGACAGTGAAAAGCTTGATAGTTTATTACTTGCTGATCAATTAGATAGTTATGCCGAAACAGGAGATGAGTACACCAAAATATTAAAACAAATTATTAATCAGAATTCTTTAAAAGATTTTGATGATGTTAAGCTTATGCCTCTAAGTGTTAAATATAAAAACTTAATCTAATTTATTTCAACTGAGATTTGAACACCCAGCCATCTCCATATATCATCATCTTTAATCGAGCAATTTACTCTACCTCTTCTAAATATAAATTTTTCCCTAAAGTCTATTTTGAGGCTATTTTTTTCAAATTTCATAATTGAATTTCTCCACTTATTACCTTCATTTGAAAAACAATTAATATTTTTAATATTTTTTTGCGCTTCAAAAAAATCTATTTCTATAGTTGGAGGATTCTGCTTGCTGTTTATATATTTATCTTGTGGTATTAAATTTTTATACGGGATAGGAAACAATTTGATAATAAACTCAAATCTATCTAAATTACCATATTCCTCGTTTATTGGAAATCTTGGAAGTTCAAAAGGATTTTTAGTTAAATCTATAACCCCAGAATGCTGACCAAAGCCATATTTAAAATTATTCTTTATAAATTCAGTTTGTTTTAAATTGTATTCTCCAAATGGATAAGAAAAATATATTGGATTATAACCTAGTTTTTCTCTAAATATTTTTATAGAATTTTTTATATCTTTCATAAATTCAAGATGAGAAAAATCTAATAAATATTCATGAGTATGAGAATGATTGCCTATATATGCAAAATTATAATGTGAAACTTCTTTAATTTGCTCCCAGGTCATATACCCTGGCTTACCTACTGGCTCAGTAGATACAAATAATATAAACGGTATCTCTTCCTTTTTAAGTATTGGCCATGCATTTTCATAAAAAGAAGAGAAAGCATCGTCGATTGTAATCAAAATTTTCTTATTTTTTTTTGGATAATTAAATTCTGCATCAAAAATGGCAGGGTCGTAATATTCAATATTGTTTTCCTTAATTAGTTCAAGTTGCTTTTTAAAAATATCTATTTTAATATTTGTTGATGGATATTTATTTTCATTAAATCTATGATACATAATTGATACAACACCATGATCGTCAGAATAATATTTAACATTCCTTTCAGCAAAAGTTGAACTATTTATGAAAAATAGGATTAGAAAATACTTGATAATTGATGCGGCGAATGAAAAAATTATTTTCAAAATCATAGATAATAATAAAACTTATACTAATGATTATGAAAACAGTAGAAAAAATTTTGATAGGTTTGCGGTTCTATTGTTTAATTTTTTAAATAAAAACATGATCAGCTTTGACACTATAGACAAAGCATTGGTGAATTTAGGGCCTGGCAAATATTCAAGTATCAGAACCTCTATATCAACTTTAAAAGCTCTTAATTTAGTATTTAAATTTAAAATTTGTGGATTTTCATCAAAAGACGTTGAAAAATATGACTATTCAAGAGTTTTAGATTTACTAAAGAAAGGTAAATTAATAAAGAATTTGATTAAACCACTTTATATGAGTTAAAATAATATTATGACAGATTCAATTGAGCAAAAATGTTTAGCAAAGGGTGTTAAATTAACCGACCAGAGAAGAACTATTGCAAGAGTAATATCGGAGTCAAAAAAAAATTATGGTGTTTCAGATCATCCTGATGTGGACGAACTTTATAAAAGAGTTTCAGATATCGATAATAAGATTAGTATTGCCACAGTTTACAGAACAGTAAAATTATTTGAAGAGTCTGGTATTCTGATGAAGCACGATTTTAAAGACGGAAAAGCTAGGTATGAACTAAACGATGATCATAATCATCTTATAGACATAAAGACTGGAAATATAATTGAATTTACAAATGAAGAAATTGAAATTATTCAAAAAAAAATTGCAGAAAAACATGGATATAAACTTGTTGACTCTAAATTAGAACTTTATTGCGTAAAAGATAAGTCTGATTAATTGTGAAGAAAATTTTCATTAAAACTTTTGGGTGTCAAATGAATGAATATGATACAAATCGTATTTATGATACCGTTAAAGATATTGGTTATTATAAAACAGGCAATCACTTAGATGCAGACTGTTATTTATTAAATACTTGTCACATTAGAGACAAGTCTAAAGAGAAAGTTTACGATGAAATAGGCAGAGTTAGAAAAAATTATAGAGATAAAAAAAAACCAATTTTAATTATTGCAGGATGTGTTGCGCAAGCGGAAAGTAGTGAAATGATTAAAAGGGAGCCTTACATCGATATTATTATCGGTCCACAGTCATACCACAAAATAAATAAATTAATTGAAAATTTTAATTTTCAGAAGAAAGAAGAATTAACAGAATTTGATACTGAGGATAAATTTAATTACCTTGATAAAATTAAAAATAATAAAAGCAAGGTTTCCTCATTTTTAACAATACAAGAAGGTTGTGACAAATTTTGCAGTTTTTGTGTTGTGCCTTATACGAGAGGACCAGAATACTCAAGGCCCTTTAAAAGAGTTGTTGAGGAGGCAGAGAATTTAGTAAAAAATGGTACTAGAGAAATAATATTGTTAGGGCAGAATGTTAATGCTTATTTTTTCAAGGACAAAGAAAAAAGTTATAAATTATCAGACTTGATTTTAGAATTAGATAAAATTAGAGAATTAAATAGAATTAGATACACCACATCACACCCAAAAGATATGACAGAAGATTTAATGGAGTGTTACTCTATATCGAAAAAATTAATGCCATTTATTCACTTACCAATTCAAAGTGGTTCAAATAAAATTTTAAAACTAATGAACAGAAACCATAAAGTAGAAAAATATTTAGAGATTTATAAATCACTAAAACAAAAGAACCATAATGTTGAATTCTCAAGTGATTTTATTATTGGTCATCCAGGCGAAATGGACTGTGACTTTGAAGACACAATGAATTTAGTAAAAGAGATCAAATTTATCAATTCATATTCCTTCATTTATAGTCCTAGGCCAGGAACACCAGCTTCAAAATTAGAAGCAATTGATAAAGAAGTAGCAAAAGAAAGATTAATAAATATTCAAAAAGCTTTAGAGAGGCATCAGATAAATAAAAATGAGTCTTTAATAGGTAAGTCTATAGAAGTATTAGTAGAAAATAAATTAAAAGATCAAAAAAAATATTTTGGAAGAAATACCTTTTTTAATTCTGTTATTTTTGAAGCTGAAAAAAAACATATTGGAAAATTAGTTTACGTAAAAGTAGAAAAAATTAATCGAAATACTTTATTTGGAAAAATAGATGAAAAAAAGAATATGAGAGCAGCCTAATTTGACTTACCCTTCTTATAAAAAAGCCGTCAATGATCTAAAAGTTGTTTACTCGGAAAATAATACCTTAAGCATCATATTTAAAAATAATGATATATTAATGGGCGTGGTTGGAGAGTTTAACAATAATCTTAAAGAATTAGAAAAAATCACAAATACTAGTATTTATTCTCGTGGGAATTCTATTTTAGTGAAAAGTACATCAAAAAAAAATGAAATGGTAAAGAATGCAATTGTCTTTTTATACGATCAATTTATAAATAATAATACAATTGAAATGAAAGATATAATATCTTCAGTAAATAAATTTATGATTGAGGAAAAAACAGATAAAATTGAATACATAATTAAAACACCAAAAAAATCAGTAATACCAAGGTCAGAGAAACAAAAAAAATATGTAAGAGCGTTAAAAAATAGTGACGTTATTATATCCACTGGGCCCGCAGGAACTGGAAAAACTTATTTAGCTGTGGCTATTGCTCTAACAATGCTTTTAGATAAAAAAATAGAAAGAATAATATTGTCAAGACCAGCAGTCGAAGCAGGTGAAAGGCTCGGTTTTTTACCAGGAGATATGAGAGAAAAAGTAGATCCATATTTACGTCCTTTATACGACGCTTTATATGATCTTCTTGATTTTGAGAAAATTCAGAAACGTATAGAAATCGGAGATATAGAAATAGCACCTCTAGCATTTATGCGAGGAAGAACGCTCAAAAACTCATTTGCTATATTAGATGAAGCTCAAAACGCTACGGACACACAAATCAAAATGTTTTTAACTAGGATAGGTGAAAATTCTAAAATTGTTATAAATGGTGATCCATCACAAATAGATTTACCAAATAAATCTTTATCAGGCTTAAAAAAATCTAAGGCAATACTCGGACACTTAAGCGAGATATCCATAATAGATTTTAACCATACAGATGTTGTAAGACATCCACTAGTCTCTAAAATTGTAAAAGCTTACTCAGATCAAAATCCTAAGAAATGATCAAAATCCACGTTGCCGTTGGTTCCTCTGAATGGAAAAAAAAAATTAAAAATATAAAAAATTACTTTAAAATAAAACAAAGGAGACTTAATAATTATCTTAATTCATCGAAAAACATAAAAGAATTTACAGTTTTATTAACCAGCAATCCCAAGATGAAAAGTTTAAACTACAAATTTAGAGGAATAAATAAACCAACTGATGTTTTATCATTTCCATTAAAAATAAAGTTGAAAAGCAAAAACTATCTTGGAGATATTGCAATAAGTTATGAAATAGTTAACAAAAGATCAAAAAAATCATTATTTGAGCATGAACTAGATAAAATGTGGATACACGGATACTTACACTTAATTGGATATAATCATGTTAAGAATGTAGATTTTAAAAAAATGAGTAAAAAAGAAAATTTAATTTTTAAACAACTTAATTAGTAAATTGTCACTAATTCTTAATAACAAGTTTTTAACAAATATAACTTTAATTATTTTAGGAATTCTTTCTTCATACAGCTTACCTCCTTATAATTTTTTTTTTATTAATTTTTTTACATTTCCTTTTTTATTTTATATTTTAGTTATTAATTCTAATCAAAATTTATTTAATAATTTTTTATTTGGATGGTTTTATGGATTTGGTTATTTTTTATCAAATTTGTATTGGATCTCACATTCTCTGAAATTTGATGAAAATTTTGAATACTTAATTATTCCATCAATCATATTAATTCCTGCTTTATTATCAATATATTATGGATTATTTTCACTTTGCACTAGATTTTTCAAATTGAAATTGAACTTTAATTCAATTTTAACTTTCTCACTTACTCTGTCCTTTTTTGAATATTTAAGAGGGACTATTTTTAGTGGATTTCCGTGGAATTTAATCCTATTCAGTATTTCAGACCTTAATCACTCTATACAAATACTCAGTTTAATAGGAACTTATTCATTGAATTTGATATTAATAAATCTTTATTGTTTACCAATTATATTATTATTTAAAATTGAAATTCAAAAAAAAATTATTATTTTTTTATCCATAATAGTAATGATATCATTTAATGCGATTTATGGACATAATAGAATTGATCACATTGAACAAGGAAATAAAAAAGAAATTTTTCCTCCCATAAAATTAATTTCACCAAAGTTTAATATTGAAAGATTTTTTATTGATGAACCTATAGAAAATAGACTAAATGAGTTAATTCAAATTAGCTCTCCACTTAATAAAGATTTTTTGCTAATTTATCCTGAAGGTATCACTACTATTAGTAAGTTATACAAATCTTTAAATAAACTTGATCAAATTTCTGGTCAATTATCAAATCGGTCGAAAATAATTATGGGAATTTCTTTAGAGAATGGAAAAAAAATTTTTAACTCTTTAGCATTATTTGATAAAAATTTTTTAATTGAAGATAAATACTATAAAAATAAACTAGTTCCGTTTGGCGAGTTTCTACCTTTTGAAAGAATTTTAAGTAATTTAGGTTTAAAAAAGATTACACAAGGATACAAATCCTTCAGTAATTCTAATGAAAGAAACATAATAACTGTTAATTCAACTTCATTTTTACCTTTAATTTGCTATGAAATAATATTCTCCGGGCAATTAAATAAAAATAATTATGAATATGATTTTATCTTAAATATTTCGGAAGATGGATGGTTTGGAAATAGCGTAGGACCCGTTCAACATTTTTCGCATTCAATATTTAGATCAATTGAAGAGGGCAAGGATATTTTAAGGGTTGCTAACAACGGAATTTCAGCACACATAAGCTCAACGGGGATAATAAAAAATAAATTAAACACAACTGAAAAGGGAAGCATTGAGATAAATACAATTTCTAAGGCATTTCCAACACTGTTTAGTAGATTTGGTAATAAGATTTTCTTTTGTTTAGTATTTTTTTATATTACTTTAATTTTTTTTTTAAAAAAAATTAAATGAAGAAAAATTATTTATTTACAAGCGAGTCTGTCTCGGAAGGTCACCCGGATAAGGTATGTGATAGAATATCTGATATGGTGGTTGATACTTATTTAGGAGCGGAACCTCAATCTAGAGTAGCATGCGAAACGTTAACAACAACTAATAAAGTTGTATTAGCTGGGGAAGTGAGAGGACCTGAAATAAAAAAAGAAGATTTAATTATTAAAGTTAGAGATTGCATAAAAGATATTGGGTATGACCAAGAAGGATTTACCTACAAAGAGGCAACAAAAATAGAATGTCACCTTCATTCTCAATCATCTGATATCGCTATGGGCGTCGACTCTTCAGGAAACAAAGATGAGGGAGCTGGGGATCAAGGAATTATGTTTGGATATGCATGTAACGAAACAGATGTTCTGATGCCAGCACCTATACACTATTCACATAAAATATTAAGGCTTATGGCTGAGGATAGAAAATCTGGAAAATTAAAAAATATTGAGCCAGATTCTAAAAGTCAAATAACAATAGAATATAAAGATGGAAAACCATCTAATGTAAAATCTGTCGTAATATCAACCCAACATTCTGCAGATGTTAATCAGTCACAAGTAAGAGAACTCGTTAAACCTTATATTGAGAAGTCCATACCAAAAGAATTACTTAACAACCTGTCAGAAGAAGAAATTTACATCAATCCAACTGGAAATTTTGTTATTGGTGGTCCTGATGGAGACAGCGGTTTAACAGGTAGAAAAATAATAGTTGATACCTATGGCGGAGCCGCACCGCACGGTGGTGGAGCCTTCTCCGGAAAAGATCCAACAAAAGTTGACAGATCAGCAGCATATGCTTCAAGATATTTAGCAAAAAATATTGTTGCTTCAAAAATTGCAGATAAATGCTTGATACAACTAGCATATGCGATTGGAGTATCAAAACCACTTTCAATATATGTTGATCTCTTTGATAATGATGAAGAGAAGAATGAACATGTAGAAAGATTAATTAGAAAAAATTTCGATTTAAGTCCTAGAGGAATAAGAGAAATGCTTGGATTGAATAAACCTATATATGAGAAATCAGCTGCTTACGGACATTTTGGAAGAGATCCAGGACCTGATGGCTCTTTTTCTTGGGAAAATGTTGATAAAAAAGACATTTTTAGCAAGTAATAATAAGTTGAAAATTTAAAAATTTAAATTATAAAACCTATAATATTATTGATATATCAAAGTGGGCTTCGGCCCATTTTTTTTTGGTGGATAAAATATGTTAAACAGACGAGCAGATAAACTTGAATTATTGAGAATTGCGGAAGCAGTTGCATTAGAAAAATCCATAGATAAGGAATTAATTATTAATTCTATGGAAACCGGTATAGCAAAAGCAGCAAAATCAAAATTTGGCAACGAAAATGAAATACAAGTAAATATAAATAGAGATAACGGAGATATTGAAATTTTTAGAAAATTATTAATAGTTGAGAGTCCGGAGAATAATAATACCGAAATTAGCCTCGAAAGCGCAAAAGCTTTGAATAATGAAAAAAAAATAGGTGAAGAAATATTAGAACCTCTCCCTACATTTGATTTTGGAAGAATCGCAGCTCAGACTGCGAAACAAGTTATAAGTTTCAGTGTAAGAGAGGCAGAAAAAGAAAGACAGTTTAACGATTTTATAGATAAAAAAGATACGATACTTAGTGGAATTGTTAAAAGATTAGAATTTGGAAATGTTATAGTTGATTTAGGCAAAGCTGAAGCAATAATACAAAAAAACGAGATGATACCTAGAGAAAATATTAAGGCCGGTGATAGAATAAAAGCCTATTGTTATGATGTTAGGAGAGAGCAAAGAGGGCAACAAATCTTTCTTTCAAGAGCTCATCCAAAATTTATGGAAAAACTTTTTATACAAGAAGTTCCTGAAATATATGATGGACTGATTGAAATAAAATCATCAGCAAGAGATCCAGGGAGCAGAGCGAAAATTTGTGTTAAAGCTATAGATACATCGTTAGATCCAGTTGGAGCTTGCGTAGGAATGAGGGGTAGCAGGGTTCAAGCTGTAGTAAACGAGTTACAAGGTGAAAAAATTGATATTGTGAATTGGTCTGAGGATATATCTATAGTAGTCTCAAACGCATTATCACCTGCAGAAGTCTTAAAAGTCAACATTTATGAAGAAGCAAAAAAATTGGATGTTATTCTAAATGAAGAAAATTTAAGTAAAGCAATAGGTAGAAGAGGACAAAACGTAAGATTAGCTACTAAGCTTATTAATTACGAAATTAATATTATGACCGACCAAGAAGAATCAGAGAAAAGACAAGAAGAGTTCAAAGATAGAACAGAAAATTTAATGAAAAATCTGGAAGTAGATGAAACATTAGGTCAACTTTTGGTTGCGGAAGGCTTCTCATCAATTGACTTAATTAAGAATTGTGAATTAAACGATTTAGTTAAAATTGAGGGTATAGAAGAAGAAACTGCCAAAGAATTGATAGAAAGAGCGACAGAATTTTACAAAAAAAGTCAAGAGGAAATTCAAAAGAAAATTGAAGACTTAGGTTTGGAAACAGATTTAATTAATCATAAAGGATTAACGCCAGGGATGCTTCTTACACTGGGAGAAAAAAAGATATTAACTTTGAATGATTTTGCTGATCTCGCCTCTGATGAATTAATAGGTGGATTTGATATAATTAAAGGTGAAAAAGTTAAGATTAATGGTTATCTAGAAGATTTTGCCTTATCAAGAACTGAGGCAGACGAGCTTATAATGAAAGCAAGAGAAAAAATTTATAATAATTAATTAATGGAAAATGGAAAAACAAAAAAAAAAACTTACAATAACAGGAAGACCAAAAAAAACATTTGTCCCTCAACAAAATTTTGTTGGTAAAAAACCCCCTTCATTTAACGATAAGAAGTTTTCAAAACCTTTCAATAAAGTTTCAAGTAATTTTAAAAAAAATTTTAAACCAAAACAACTAACTTCAAAACTAAGTGACTACGAGAGAAGAAAGTTAGCTGAGCAAAAAGCGATGAAAGGAATTAGAGGTGAAAATAATCAAAAAGATAAAGAAAATAAGTCAAAATTTAGCACAAAAAAAAGAGAGGCAAAGCTTACAGTTTCAAGAGCTTTGAGTGAAGATTTAGAGTTTAAATCTAGAAGCCTTGCATCAATTAAGAGAGCTAGGGAAAAAGAATTAAGGATATCGAAAAATCAAATTAGCAATGAACAAAGTACTAATTTCAAAAGAAATATTAATATTCCTGAATTTATTACAATCAGAGATCTTGCCAATAGAATGGCTGAGCAATCCTCAAATATAATCAAACATCTAATGGGTATGGGTGTTTCTGTCACGATTAATCATACAATTGACTCTGATACTGCAGAATACTTAGTTAAAGAATTTGGTCACAATCCTATTAGGGAAAAAAAGGCAGACGAAATAATAAAAAATATTAAAGAAACTAAATCTGAAAATCTTAAAAATCGTCCACCAATCATTACTGTTATGGGGCATGTTGATCATGGTAAAACTTCAGTTTTGGATGTAATTAGAAGTACAAATATTGTATCAGGTGAATTTGGCGGCATTACACAGCATATTGGAGCATATCAAATTGAGAAAAATAATCAAAAAATTACATTCATAGATACCCCTGGTCATGCTGCATTTACTGAAATGAGAGCAAGAGGTTCAAAACTTACAGATATAGTTGTATTAGTGGTTGCTGCAAATGACGGGGTAATGCCACAAACTGTTGAGTCGATAAAACATGCAAAAGCAGCAAAGGTACCAATCGTTGTAGCAATTAATAAATGTGACTTACCTGATGCTGACCCACAGAAAATAAAAAATCAACTCTTAGAACATGAATTGATTTCAGAGGATTTATCTGGTGAAACAATAATGGTTGAAATTTCGACAAAAACAAAAAAAAATATTGATAAGTTACTTGAATTAATTTTGCTTCAAGCAGAAATGCTAGATTTAAAATGTGATTTTAATTCCAACTCTAATGGTGTTGTTTTAGAATCAAAAATTGATGTGGGCAGAGGTCCAATCGCAAATATCATAGTTACAACAGGAAACCTCAAAAAAGGAGATTATTTTGTGTGTGGTACGAAATGGGGAAAAGTAAGAGCAATTATTGATGATACTGGTAAACAAATTAATGAGGCATTGCCATCTACTCCTGTTGAAGTATTAGGAATTAATGGTGCTGCAAAATCAGGAGATGATTTTCTAGTTTTAGACTCAGAAAAAGAAGCCAAGTCTTTGTCCGGGGCAAGAATTGAAGAAACTAAAACATCTAAAAATCCACTGACCATGTTTACTCAAGAATCGGCATTTAAGGATAATAAGTCAGAAGATTTAAACGTAATAGTAAAATCAGATGTGCATGGCTCGTCTGAGGCTATTAAAAATGCAATTAATTTAATAAAACATGACGAAGTAAAAGTTAAAATAATTTTGTCCGATGTAGGAATGGTTACAGAGACAGATGTAAATTTGGCTAAAGCATCTAATGCAATTTTGATAGCTTTCAATGTAAAACCTAGCAAAGAAGCTAAAAAAATTGCAGAGCACAATCATGTCAAAATTTCATCATTTAATATAATTTATGAATTAATTGATTTCGTAAAAAACCAGATGTCTGGATTACTTACGCCAAATGTCGAAGAAAAAGTAATTGGTTCAGCTGAAATATTAGAAATTTTTAAAGTATCAAAAGTGGGTAAAGTTGCTGGGTCAAAAGTAATCGATGGTGAAATTACTCAGGATGCATTAGCAAGGATAATCAGAGATGGAACAATAGTTTATAGTGGAAAAATAAGCACAATATTTAGGGAAAAAGACCAGGCTAAACAAGTATCAGCTGGCTTAGAATGTGGTATATCTTTCAAAGATTTTGGTGACTTTCAAAAAAAAGACATTATAGAGGCCTATAGTTCTAAAACAACAGAGAGAGTCATATAACTATGGCAAACGCAGGAAAACCAATTAGTCAAAGACAGTTAAGAGTTGGAGAAATGATAAAGCAATCATTAAGTATGATATTTTTAAAAGATGAAGCAAAAATACCAAATATTAACACAAAGGAGATAACAGTAACAGAAGTTAGGATGAGTCCTGATCTAAAAACTGCTAAAGTTTTTGTAATGCCTTTGGGTGGTAAAAACTCAATAGAAACCGTGTCAAAATTAAAGGAATTTTCTTTCATAGTAAGAAAAGTTTTATCAAAAAAAATTATAATGAAATTTTTACCAAAACTATTTTTTGTAAAAGATGAGTCTTTTGATTACGCAGAAAAAATTGAAAATTTAATTAAACAAGCTAATAAATAGGAAAATTATGAAAAAAAATATTTCAGAAGTAAGCTTACATGAAAAAGACACTGGTTCTTCGGAGGTTCAAATAGCTCTTTTAACAGATAAAATTGAAATGTTATCTAAACATGTAAAGCAATTTAAAAAAGATAAACATTCATCTGTTGGATTATTAAGAGCAGTTAATAAAAGAAAAAAACTTTTAGACTATCTTAAGAAAAATAAAATTGACTCGTATAAAAATATATTAACAAAACTAAATTTAAGGAAATAAATGTTCAAAATTTTTAAAAAAGAAATAGAAGTAAATAGTAAGAAAATTATTTTAGAAACAGGTAAAATTGCTAGACAGGCCGATGGTGCTATAATAGCTACTTGTGGAGAAACAGTTGTTTTAGCAACAGTAGTTGGTGCAAAAAAAGTTAACCCCGATATAGATTACTTTCCACTTTCAGTTAATTATCAAGAAAAATATTACGCTGCAGGAAAAATTCCTGGAGGTTATTTTAAAAGAGAAGCAAGACCAACTGAAAGTGAAACACTTATATCAAGGTTGATTGATAGGCCTATTAGACCTTTATTTCCAGATGAATTTAGAAATGAAGTTCAATTATTACCTACCGTTATTTCTTATGATAAGGAAAATGAGGCTGATATTTTATCAATTATTGCATCTTCAGCAGCTTTAGCAATATCTGGGATGCCATTTATGGGACCAGTTGGCGCTTCAAGAGTAGGCTTTATAGGTGAAAAATATGTTTTAAATCCATCTAAAAAAGAATTAGAAAATTCAAAATTGGATCTAGTTGTAGCAGGAACTAAAGATGCTGTCTTAATGGTAGAATCTGAAGCAAAAGGTTTAACAGAACAACAAATGCTAGATGCAGTGAAATTTGGCCATGAAGGTTTTGTCCCAATTATAAAAATGATTGAGGAGCTTGCAAAAGAATGTAAAAAAGCTGATTGGGTCGTTGATAAAAGAGATTTATCCGAAGTTAAGAAAAAATTAGATAGTGAATTTACCAAAGACTTAAAAAAAGCGTTTTCTATCAAAGATAAAAAAGAAAGATCAAATTTAATTTCTGAAGTAACTGAAAAAGCTAAAAAATTATATGAGGAGGATGAAAAATACTCTGAATTAGATGTTATGCATGAATTAAAAAACCTTGAAAAAGGAATTGTTAGAACTGACATATTAAAAAATAAAAATCGTATTGATGGTAGAGGTCTTTCGGATGTTAGACAAATAAAGTGCGAGGTAGGAATATTACCAAGAGTTCATGGATCAGCTTTATTTACTCGAGGAGAAACACAAGCGATTGTTACCACCACTCTTGGAACTTCTGATGATGAACAAAGAATTGAAAGTTTAGAAGGATTACAACGTGAGAGATTTATGCTTCACTATAATTTTCCACCTTTTTCTGTTGGAGAAACTGGCAGGATAGGTACTGGAAGAAGGGAGATAGGTCATGGTAAATTAGCATGGAGAGCAATAAATTCGTCTTTGCCAACAAAAGAAAGTTTTCCATATACATTTAGAATAGTCTCAGAAATTACAGAGTCCAATGGCTCTTCATCAATGGCAACCGTTTGTGGTTCATCTTTAGCGCTTATGGATGCAGGTGTACCTATCAAAGAACCGGTTGCTGGAATAGCTATGGGTTTAATTAAAGAAGGAGAGGATTTTAGTGTCCTTTCAGATATCTTAGGTGATGAAGATCATCTAGGTGATATGGATTTTAAAGTTGCAGGAACTAAAGATGGAATTACCTCATTACAAATGGATATTAAAATCACGGGTATCACTTTTGAAATTATGGAACAAGCCTTAAATCAAGCTAAAGATGGGAGAGTGCATATTTTAAATGAGATGAATAAGGCAATCGATAAGTCAAGAGATGGCGTAGGTAAGCATACCCCTAAAATGGAAAAAATAACTGTAGATAAAAAAGATATTGCAACGGTAATTGGGAAAGGTGGAGCTACAATTAGAGAGATAGTTGAAAAATCAGGAGCAAAAGTTGATGTTAATGATGAAGGAGTGGTTACAGTAGCAGCACCAGATGAAGACTCTAGAAATAAAGCAATGCAAATGATTAAAGATTTAACTGCTAAAGCTGAACTTAACAAAATATATAATGGAAAAGTTATGAAAATTATGGAGTTCGGAGCGTTTGTAAACTTTTTAGGCAAACAAGACGGGCTAGTTCATATATCTGAATTAGCTGATAAAAGAGTTGCAAAAGTAACTGATGTAGTAAAAGAAGGCGACGAAGTAAAAGTAAAAGTCATAGGTTTTGATAGAGGTAAAGTAAAACTATCTATTAAACAAGCAGCTGTCTAATTAATGTTTTCTTTATCAAAATTTAAAAATATTTTATCAAAGAATAAATATGGTAAATTTTTAGCTATTGGAGGCTTTGCATTCTTCTTTATAAAAGGTCTTATATGGTTGGCAGTTATATTTTCAATTGGTTTTAGCGCTTTTAACTTCATTTAAATCTCTGTTCATTTTGCGTTTGATATTCCTTAAGTAGTTGCAATAACTTTTTAAAAATGTAAGCTTTTAATAACCATATCTCATGGTGATAAAGAGACCGATATCGCATCGGTTAAAAGCGAGTTTTGGAAAAACTAACAAGGAGTGTGTATGAAAAGAATGCACAGAGTTCTTAATTTGTTTAGCCGAGGCTCAAAGATCGCTAGGCTAAATCAATTAATGTTCCGAAATTTAAAATCTGTTGAAGCTAATGGCAATGGCACAAGCGGATACGTTATTAAATCTGGAAAAAACTCTGGAAAAGTTGTTGGGCATTTAAAGAAAGAGCCTAAAAACATTTAACTAAGATTGGGGTATGGGGGCACCTGTCAACAGAACGCCCCTTTTAATCTAGTTGAGACTCAACAAATTCCCAATTAATTAGTTTTTCGTAGAAATTTTCTAAATATTCAGGTCTTCTATTTTTATAATCTACGTAATATGAATGTTCCCATACATCACAACCTAAAATAGGTTTCATATTTTGAATTAAAGTATTTTCAGCATTGGGAGTTTTGCTAACTACTAACTTACCGTTGTTGATTGATAACCAACACCATCCAGAACCAAATTGAGTAATTCCTGCTTGTATAAACTGTTTTTTGAATTCATCTGCGCTTCCAAAATCTGATTCAATTCTTTTTTTTAATTTTTCAGGCATAGCACCACCACCATTTGGCTTCATACATTTCCAGAACATTATGTGGTTCCAATGTTGGCTTGCATTATTAAAAATACCTGCCTTGGATTTATCTTTAGAAGAACTAACAATAATTTCCTCTAATGACATTTTAGACATTTCTGTATCTTTTATAAAATTATTAAGATTTGTTATATAAGTTTGATGATGTTTTCCATGATGAAGATCAAGGGTTTCCTCTGACATTATTGGAGCAAGCGCTGATTTTGTGTAATCTAATTTAGGTAATTCGAACATTATAAATACGTATATAATTTTTGATAAATATTTAAATAACTATTATGACGCTGATAATTAAAATTAGGAAATATTTTTTGGATCTGGCATACCAACTTTATTATATCCAGCATCAACATAATGAATTTCACCAGTAACACCACCAGCCATATCGCTTAATAGATATAAAGCAGAATTTCCTACATCAAGATTATCAACATTTCTTTTTAAAAAAGAATGATCAGCATTCCATTTATATAAAAATTTTGCATCTCCAATTGCTGATGCCGCTAATGTTTTAATGGGTCCTGCGCTAATTGCATTAATTCTAATACCTTTTGAACCTAAGTCTCTTGCAAGATATTTCACACTTGCTTCAAGCGCAGCTTTACATACTCCCATCACGTTATAGTTTGGAATAGCTTTGTTAGCTTCATAACTTAACGTAATCATACTGCCACCTTGTTTCATGATTTTTGATGCTTCTTTTGCAACTTCTGTAAATGAGAAACAAGAAATCAACATACTTCTTAAAAAGTTTTCTCTAGTTGTGTTAAGGTATTCACCTGATAATTCAGATTTATCTGAAAATGCTATTGCATGAACTACGAAATCTATTTCACCCCATTTAGATTTTATATCTTCAAATAATTTCGTTACTTCCTCTTTTTTCTCAACATCACAGCTAAAAGTAACATTTGAATTCAATTTTTCTGCTAAAGGGACAACTCTTTTCTTTAATGCATCACCTAAATATGTAAAAGCAAGTTCAGCCCCTGCCTCAGCAAGTTTTTGAGAAATACCCCAAGCAATTGATCTTTCATTAGCAACACCCATGATCAATCCTTTTTTACCTTTCATCAAACTCATTGTTAAACCTTTTCAAATACTAAAGTGGCATTAGTTCCGCCAAAACCAAAACTATTTGACATAACAGAATTTAAGTTAACGTCTTTTTCAACTTTAGTTATTATTGGATAATTTTTTGCTTCATCATCCATATCCTGAATATTTGCAGATGAAGCTATGAAATTATTTTTCATCATTATTAAACTATAGACTGCTTCATGAACCGATGTTGCACCCAGAGAATGGCCAGCTAATGATTTTGTTGAGCTTATTTTTGGTTTGTAATCTTTAAATGCCTCTCCTACTGCTTTTAATTCTGTTATATCTCCAACTGGAGTAGATGTTCCATGAGTATTTATATAATCAATTTTATTTTTTGCTGTGTTTAATGCCATTTGCATACATCTTACGGCACCTTCACCTGATGGAGCGACCATATCGTAACCATCTGACGTTGCACCATAACCAGTTAATTCTGCATAGATTTTTGCTCCTCTTGCTCTTGCATGTTCATATTCCTCTAAAACTAAAACTCCACCACCACCAGATATGACAAATCCATCCCTTGTTTTATCATAAGGTCTTGATGCTTTTTCTGGAGTATCATTATATTTAGAAGATAGCGCAGTCATCGCATCAAACATTGCCGTCATTGCAAAATGAACTTCATCACTTCCACCAGCAAAAATTATTTTTTGCTTACCTAGTTGGATTAATTCCATTGCATTTCCAATACAATGTCCACTTGTTGCACATGCAGAACTAATTGTGTAATTAACACCTTTGATTTTAAATGGAACAGCTAAAGTAGCTGAGGCTGTACTTGACATTGTTCTTGGAACAATAAAAGGACCCATTCGTTTAGGACTTTTTGCTCTCGTCTTATCTGCTGCAAGAATAACATTTTCAATAGACGGACCACCTGACCCCATGATCATACCAGTTGAACTATTACTTACATCTTTTTCTTCTAGGCCAGAGTCTTTAACTGCTTCTGCCATAGAAATGTAGTTATAAGCAGATCCTGGTCCCATAAATCTTATGAATTTTCTATCCACGTGATCCTCAAGATTTATTTTTGGTTTACCATGAACGTGGCTTTTTAAATTATATTCTTTGTACTCCTCTGAAAAAGTAATACCGGATTTAGAATTTAAAAGAGATTGATACACTTCTGCTTGATTATTTCCTAGACAAGATACAACTCCTATTCCTGTAACTACCA
Organism: uncultured Pelagibacteraceae bacterium; assembly: GCA_902571525.1. Taxonomy (GTDB): domain Bacteria; phylum Pseudomonadota; class Alphaproteobacteria; order Pelagibacterales; family Pelagibacteraceae; genus Pelagibacter. The sequence goes on along the minus strand of CACGCL010000003.1, from coordinate 63,138 downwards.
CTCTTTTCATTATTTAAATAATCCTACCTTCAGATTTTCAGTGGAATAAATTTTTTTTCCATCTGCTAATAAAATACCGTTTGCTAATCCAACACAAGTACCCTCTTTTATAAGAACCCTTTTCATATTAATCTCATAAACAGCTTTTTTGACATTTTTTAGAACTTCACCAGTAAACTTTACTGTATTAACTCCTAAAGCTCTTCCTCTTCCAGGATTTCCTAACCATCCTAAATAAAACCCAACTAACTGCCACATAGCGTCTAATCCAAGACATCCTGGCATCACAGGATCTTTTTTGAAATGACAATCAAAGAACCACAGAGTATCTTTTATATCTAATTCAGCAACAATAAATCCCTTGCTAAATTCGCCTTTATTTTCATTAATTTCAGTAATTCTATCAAACATTAGCATTGGTGGTGAGGGCAATTTTGCATTACCTGGCCCAAACAGATCACCGTTAGCACAACTTATTAGTTCATCGTAAGTGTATGAGCTTTTTTTCATTTCCGATATCCTTAATACTTGATTTAACAATAATATAATATAGATTTAGTTTAGAATAATTATAAATTAAAATGTTAAATAATAGCCAATATATTGATAAACTTAGAAGTTCTGGATTAAGACCAACAAAACAAAGAGTAAAAATTTGCGAAGTTTTGTTCAATACAGATAAAACATTTCATTTTACAATTAATGAACTTGTTAAAAAAATAAGCAAGGTATCAAATCATAAGATATCATTAGCAACAGTCTATAACACAGTTCATTCATTCAAAAAAAAAGGTTACCTAAAAGAAATACCAATTAATTCTGATCAAAGTTACTTTGATACCAATACGTCGCACCATCATCATTTTTATGATGAGAGCCAAAAAAATCTAATTGATATAGACGATTCAGATGTTGAGCCAGTTAAGATTAACACAAAGATTCCTGGAAAAAAAATTAAGTCTGTAGAAGTTCTTGTCAAAGTCGAAGACGACAAATCTTAGTCCATTTTCTACATTATAATTGTTCTAAACTATTGACAAATTAATTTAGAATTATTATAAAATAATAAAGGAGATACATGAGCACAGAATTTAGAAATAAAGATTTCAAAAATAGTCAATTAAGCAAATGTCCTGTAACTGGAGCAGGAACAACAGCAAAATTTTCAGCTGGAAAAGGTACAACAGTTAAAGATTTTTGGCCAAATAGCCTAAATTTAAAAATATTAAGTCAGCATTCAAATCTTTCAAATCCGATGGATAAAAAGTTTAGCTATGAGAAAGAATTTAAAAAATTAAATTATAAAAAATTAAAAGAAGACCTTAAAAAATTAATGACAGACTCGCAAGAATGGTGGCCCGCAGATTATGGACATTATGGACCCTTTTTTATTAGATTAGCTTGGCATGCAGCTGGCACATATAGAACTGGCGATGGTAGAGGTGGAGCTGGAACAGGAAACCAAAGATTTGCACCTTTAAATGCTTGGCCTGACAATGTAAATTTAGATAAGGCGAGATTATTACTTTGGCCAATTAAACAGAAGTATGGAAAACAAATTTCATGGGCTGATTTATTCATTTTAGTTGGAAACGTCGCCCTAGAGTCAATGGGCTTTAAAACTTTTGGGTTTGGTGCTGGCAGAGTTGATATTTGGGAACCAGAGGATGATATTTATTGGGGTTCCGAAAAAGAATTATTAGGTGTCGAGAGATACAGTGGAAAAAGAGATTTAGAACAACCTCTTGGGGCATCACATATGGGATTGATTTACGTAAATCCACAAGGTCCAGACGCTAATCCAGATCCTTTGTTAGCTGCTCATGATATTAGAGAAACTTTTGGAAGAATGGCTATGAATGATTATGAAACAGTTGCATTAGTTGCAGGAGGTCATACGTTTGGTAAATCTCATGGGGCAGCGCCAGAGGCTCATAAAGGTCCTGATCCAGAGGGTTCAAAAATTCAAGATCAATCAACAGGATGGAATAGTAATTATAAATCTGGAAAAGGTGTTGATACTATAAGCAGTGGTATCGAGGGTGCGTGGACACAGTCTCCTATTAAATGGGACATGGGTTATTTTGATTGCTTATTTAATCATGAATGGGAGTTAACAAAAAGTCCTGCAGGAGCTCATCAATGGACTCCTAAACAAAATGGTCAAAAAATTAAGATGGTCCCCGACGCTCATGATAAAAATAAAATGCATCCACCAATGATGCAAACAACAGATCTTTCATTAAGAATGGATCCATCATATGGACCAATATCTAAACATTTTTATAATAATCCGAGTGAATTCGAAGATGCTTTTGCAAGAGCATGGTTTAAACTAACCCACAGAGACATGGGTCCAAGGGCTTGTTACTTAGGCAATGAAGTGCCCAAAGAAGAATTGATATGGCAAGATCCTGTAAAGAAACTAAAGTATAAATTAAAACAAACTGATATCAAAATTCTTAAATCTAAAATATCCAAATCAAATTTAACTGTTTCAGAATTAGTAAGTACAGCATGGGCATCAGCTTCTACATACAGAGGATCAGATAAGAGAGGTGGAGCTAACGGTGCGAGAATAACGTTAGAACCACAAATTAATTGGGATGTTAATAATCCAAAACAGATAAATAAGGTTATAAAGACTTTGGAAAAAATTAAAGAAAACTTTGATAATAAGAAAAAATCTGTTTCAATAGCTGACTTAATTGTGCTAGGTGGTAACGTTGGTATTGAAATGGCTGCAAAAAAATCAGGAATGAAAGTTGATATACCTTTCTCCCCAGGAAGAGGAGATGCTACCCAAGAACAAACTGATATTCACTCATTTAACCTTTTAGAGCCGCAAGCTGACGGTTTTAGAAACTATAACAAAGATGAAACATCAATAGTTTCAGCTGAGGAAAAGTTAATCGATAAAGCACAATTAATGGGTTTAACAGCTCCAGAAATGACAGTTCTTGTTGGAGGTATGAGAGTTTTGGATACTAATTACGATCATTCAAAGAATGGAGTTTTTACTAAAAAGCCCGGAACTCTAACGAACGATTATTTTGTTAATCTTCTAGATATGAATACTACTTGGAAAGAGACAGATAAATCTGAAAAATTGTTTGTGGGAAAAGATAGAAAGACAGATAAAGTTAAGTGGCATGGCACTAGAGTAGACCTAATATTTGGTTCAAACTCTCAATTAAGAGCTATTGCTGAAGTTTATGCTTGCAATGACTCATCTAAAAAATTTGTGAATGACTTTGTTTCCGCATGGACAAAAGTCATGAATTCTGACAGATTTGATATAAAATTAAATTAAAAATGGAAACTGTAATTAATTCACCCAAAGTAAGTTTTGAGGACTTTTATGAAGTACCAGATTTAAAATTCGACATCCAGAGACTTAGAGCTGATTTAAATAAAATTCTCGAAGAAAAAAAATTTAATTCACCAGGGGTTACCCACTTTGGTGCAATACCTCTTAATCAAATACCTAATGATGAGAATTCTATAAAAGGTAATAATATTAGAGGCAAATACTGGACTATAGCAGATGAAACTGGAAAAGAGGTTTCAAGAGATGTAGAGATTAATGAGTCTAAATACACTAAACTATTACCTGAATTCGAAAAAACTTACTTCAAAGAAGTTTATGAAACTTTAAGTAAAAAATTTAAACTAGGTAGAGTAAGGTTATTACTGAAAGAACCCAGATCTACTTTGAGCTGGCACAAAGATCCAGAGTGTAGACTGCATGTGCCAATAATAACAAATCCTGGTTGTTCAATGGTAATAGAAAATGTTGCAAAACATTTGCCAGCTGATGGTAAAATTTGGATAACAAATAATACTAAATACCATAATTTTTTTAATGGAGGGGAACAAGCAAGAATACACTTAGTAGCATGTGTGTTAGACAGTCCATTTAAATAATGACTGAATTTACAAAAGGTATATTTGAGGTAAGTAAAGACGTTTATAAGAATAACAAAGGCTCAATATTAAGAACAATAGTATATACGATTGGTCACTTCGCAATAGCTATAACAGTTTTAATGCTTGTGGCTGATGTATCTTTTGGAGTTGCTTTAACCGATGCTATTGTGGAGCCTATAGCTAATTCTGTTTGGTATTTTGTGCTTGATAAATGGTGGGCAAGTAAAAAAAAATAATTTAGTATCCCCACAAGTTTTCATTATTAACCCAACCTGCATAATTTCCTGTTACTACTTTGAACCATTCTTTTTCCTTTTTTTTTACAATTAACATTCTTCCACTTTTAATCACTGCAACTGGCTTAGAATATTTTGTAAAATTATTAAAAAGTATCTTTTCTTCTAATACAATTAATGAGTTGCTTTTTTTAAGTTGAGACCTATGAACCCACCCACCATTGTTTTTATAATCCAAAATTTTTCTAAAATTTTCTTTTTCATCAATAATTTCAACAGGGAAATTTTTTTTTAGGTATACAAATTTTATTGGATAGTCCAATCCAGGTCCATATCTTACATTTACTTTATTATATTTTAAAGAAAGAAAGTAACTTTCTTCTGCTTTAGAGTTGCTAAAAAAAAAAATAATTAATGTTATAAATAATATTCTTAACATCTTTATTTTGTTAAATTACTAATTCTAAATTCTAGATTTAATAAATTTATGATTAAAACTTTACCATCCAGTCTTTTTCCAATATCTAGTATATATTTTATTGCTTCATTAGCTTGAATGTTACCAACTACTCCGGCAACTGTACCAATAACACCATCTTCTTCACAGGTGTCTATATTTGGTATGCCTTGGTAAAAAGATTCTAAACAGGGTTTTTTTTTTTTAGAAAAGTCAAAACCAAAAATATGACCATCAAATTTCCCTATTGCTCCAGTGATAAAAATTTTTTTTAAAATTTTGGAGAATTTATTTATCAAAAATTTACTTTGAAAGTTATCTGTTCCATCTATTATTATATCAAATGATTTTATTATTTTACTTATATTAAAACTATCAACTTTTTTTTTAAAACTTTTTACACTTATGTGAGAATTAACTTTTTTTATTCTTTGCTTTACAACATCAACTTTGTGTTTTTTAATGTCACCAGCAGTAAATACAGATTGTCTGTGAATATTTGATAAACTAACTCTATCATGATCAATCAAGCCAATTGTGCCAACCCCAGCCCTGCTTAAATATTCTGCTGCCGGACAACCCAGTCCTCCAAGACCTACAATTAAAACTTTCGATTTCTTCAGTTTTTTTTGCCCACTTATCCCTATATCTTTTAAAATAATTTGCCTGGAATATCTTTCTATTTCATTATCTTTAAGGCTCATTTTTTTCCTGTAGATCCAAAACCACCTTGACCTCTAACAGTATCAGGTAAACTATCAACTTCCTCAAATTCCATCTTAAGAATTGGAACTAAAACCATCTGAGCTATTCTATCCCCATTATTTATTATGAAATCTTTGTCACCATGATTGAATAATATAATTTTTAATTCACCTCTATAGTCACTATCTATAGTGCCTGGGGAATTTAACACACCAATGCTTTCTTTAGCAGCCAAACCAGATCTAGGTCGTATTTGAATTTCGAATTCTCCAGGTATTGCAACCTGTAAACCTGTTGGAATTAACTCTGAGCTATTTGGTTTAACCACAACTTTTTTATTTATAAATGCAGATAAATCTAAACCTGATGAACCTTTAGTTTTGTACTTTGGAGTGATTACTTCTTTACTAGTCTTTTTAATTAATATTTTGACCATTAAATCAAATTTAGCTGATTGATAACTCTTTTCACAATCTCATCAGCCACTACTGATTTATAATTTTTGGAAATAATTTCGTCACTAATATTTTCATTTTTATAGAATATTGCAACCTCATTAAAATCAGAGTCAAACCCAATATCATTTTTGCTAACATCATTAGCTATTATCCAATCACAACCTTTATTTTGTAGTTTTTTTTTACTATTAGAGTGTAAATTACTAGTTTCAGCTGAGAAACCTATCACTAATTTTGGTTTGTTATTATTTTTAGATATTAACTCTAAAATATCTATATTTTTTTCAAAATTTAATTTTAGAACATTATTTTTTTTTATTTTATCCTTACTTAAATTTTTTACTTTAAAATCACCTACAGCTGCACAAAAAATAGCAACATCACACGGTAAATTTTCTACTGTCTTCTTATACATTTCTTCAGCAGTATTTACTCTTAATAAATTAATGTTCGGATTAGAGGCAAGTCTTGATGGACCAGAAATTAAAGTTGTGTCAAAACCATTGTTAAATAATGATTTTGCTATCTCGTAGCCTTGTTTACCACTTGATCTATTTGAAATATACCTAACAGGGTCTATATATTCTTGTGTTGGGCCTGCTGTAACAATTGCTCTTAATTTTTTATTACTACTTTTAAATTTAAAAAAATTATCAAGTTCTTTAAGTATATATTCTATATCAGCCAATCGTCCATCGCCGTATTCTCCACATGCCATTTCCCCACTAAATGGTCCTATGACTCTGTAATTGTAGCTTTTAATTTTTTCTAGATTTTGCCTATTTGAGGCATGTTCCCACATTCTTACATTCATAGCGGGACAAACAAATATATTTTTGTTAGATGCTTGAACAACAGTTGTCGCTAAATCATCACTAATACCTTGGCTCATTTTTGCAATAATATTTGAGGTAGCTGGAGCTATTAGTATTAAGTCTGCCCATCTTGATAGAGAAATGTGATCCATTTCAGATTCATTCTCAGCAGAATATATATCTGAATAAACTTTATTTTTTGAAAGTGATGAAATCGATAAAGGTGTAACAAATTCAGCACCACCTTTTGTAAGAATAGTTTTAACTTCACACTGAAGCTTTGTGAGAGATCTAATCAAATCTAACGATTTGTAGGCAGCAATGCCACCAGAAATTATAATTAATATTCTTTTTTTTTCTAAAAATTTCATAACGAATTAAAATACTATGACACCTAAAAAAACAAGTATTAATACACCAATAATACTTTGGTTTCTTAAGGATTTCATCTCATTTTTCTTCTCAGTTAGTGAAGAATAAGAATTAGTATTTTGTGGAATTTGACCACTAGCTAAAAATGCTAAAGCCTGGTTTGCGTTTTCCATAACTTTTGGAAATTCTGGAATCTTTTTTAAAATCTCCGCAGAGTCTTTAAGAGAGTCTAATGCGTTTTTAATTGGATCTTTGGTTTCTTTTAACCAGTTTTCTAATACTGGCCTTGAAGTTTCCCATATATTAGTATTTGGATCTAGTTTTCTTGAAACCCCTTCAACAACTACCATCGTTTTTTGAAGTAACAAAAGTTGTGGCTGTGTTTGCATGTTAAATTTTTCAGTTATATCAAATAATTGTTTCAATAATTTTCCTCCAGATATATCTTTAACACTTTGACCAAATATTGGCTCTCCAATTGATCTTAAAGCTTGAGCAAGCTCATCAACTGAAACGTTTTTTGGCACTAATCCTGCAAGCAAGTGAACCTCTGCTACTTTCTTATAATCTCGATTTACAAAACCAAACAATATCTCTGCTAAGTATCTTCTATTTAATTTGTCAATTCTTCCCATAATCCCAAAATCAATAGGAACAATTTGTCCTGAGGAATTTATAAAAATATTTCCTTGATGCATATCAGCATGAAAAAAACCATCTCTAACTGCTTGTCTTAGAAAGTGTTGTATTAAATTTGATGCAACCTTAGAGGTATTTACTCCACTTTCTCTCAATTTTTCTTTTTCTCTTATAGATACTCCATCAATCCAATCCAAGGTAAGAATATTTTCACTTGTAAAATTCCAATATATTTTAGGGACGTTAAAACCCAAATCATTCTTAGTGTTTTCTAAGTATTCATTAGCTGCTGCTGCTTCAAATCTTAAATCCATTTCATTATTTGTTATCTCCTTAAACAAAAAAACCACTTCAATTAATCGTAATCTTTTTGTTTTTGGAATAAATGTTTCAACCAAATAAGCTAACATCATTATTGCATCAATTTCAGAATTGAAAATTTCCTTAATATTCGGTCTTAAAACTTTTATAGCTACATCTTTAATAATATTAGCTTCGTTTATTTTTGCTTTATGAACTTGAGCTATTGATGCTGCTGCAATAGGCTCGGAGAATTCAATTATACTTTTTGCTGCGACTCCTCCAAGATCCTTTTTAATAATATTTTCAGCAACAGATTTTGAAAAAGGTGGTAATTTGTCTTGTAGTTTCTCTAAATTTTTAGTTAACTCTTCACCAATTATATCTGGTCTTGTTGCTAAGAATTGACCAAGTTTTATAAAAGTAGTACCTAAGTTTTGAATACTTGAAGCTAAATCAGAAGCACTCTCTAGTTTTTTTTTATTTTTTCCTAAAGAAAAAGATACTAAGTTAAAAAGTAATTTAATAAAAAATGGAACTTTATGAGTTTTATCGACAATATCTATAATTTCTGATGATCCTATTTTTCTCGCAATTTGAAACAATATAATAATTTTTTTTATCATATTTTCCATCCTGAATGTATCGAAACTATACCTCCTGAAAGATTCTTATAACTTGACTTGTAAAATTTATTTTTTTTTAAAATTTCGGTTAATTCCTCTTGATTTACGAAATTTTCAATACTTTTGATTAAGTATTCATATGGTTTGCTCTCTCCAACAACGATTTTTCCAATTGCTGGAATAAATTTGGAATAATTTTTATATAAAATTTCTAAATTCTGATTTTGAATTTTTGAAAATTCTAGACAAAAAAATCTACCTCCTTTTTTTAAAACCCTGTAAGCTTCTTTTATAGATTTATTAATATTTTTTGTGTTTCTTAGCCCAAAGCTAATTGTATAAAAATCAAAACTATTACTAGGTAAATAAAGATTTTCTGCATTAGAGAGTTTCCATTTAATGTTTTTATAGTTTTTGAGCCTTTTTTTTCCCTCTGATAACATTTTACGATTAAAATCCACGCACAAAATTTTTGATTGGTTTTGATTAACATCCGAAAATAACTTCGCTATGTCACCCGTTCCACACGCAACATCCACAAGTGTATCCTTTGCAGATGGATTAATTAATCTTATCAATTCTCTCTTCCAATATCTATGAACACCAAATGACATAAAGTCATTCATCAAGTCATATTTGCTATAAACTGAGTCAAAAACACTTTTAACTAACCCTTTTTTTTGCTGGAGATTTTGTTGCATAGTAATAATATTTTTTTTTAGTAATATAGTGTTAAATGCCAGAATTACCAGAAGTAGAAGTAGTAACACGTTCTTTAAAAAAAACGATTAAAAACCATAAAATTATTAAAATTACTGTAAACAATAGAAATTTAAGGTTCAAGCTTCCACCAAATTTCGAATATATTTTAAAAAATAAAATCGTTAAAAATATTGAACGCAAGTCCAAATATATAATATTTGATTTTGATAATGATTTTTATACAATTTTGCACTTAGGAATGTCAGGAACCTTACATATACCTACAAATAAAAAAATTTCAAATTTAAGTTTTTATAGTAATCCAATTTTACCAAAAAAACATAATCATATAATAATTAATTTTAAAAAGTTTAAATTAATTTATAATGATCCCAGGAGATTTGGATATTTTAAAATATTAAATAACAAACAAAATTTTGAAGACTATTTTAAAAGAATAGGACCAGAAGCGTTAGATAAAAAATTTAATATATTTTATCTTAAAAAAAAAATTATAAATAGAAAGAAAAATATAAAAAATTTTTTATTAGATCAAAAAATTGTTTCAGGCATAGGAAATATTTACGCTAATGAGATATTATTTAAATCCCAAATCTCTCCTATGAAAAGTGTAAAAGAATTGAGCCAAATAGACTTAGATAAAATTATTCAATTCTCAAGATCGACACTAAGAAATGCAATAAAATTTGGTGGTTCATCAATTAAGGACTTTAAGGGCATTTCTGGAAGTGGTGGAACTTTTCAAACAAAATTTAACGTTTATGATAGAGAAAATCAAAAATGTAAAAACAATAAATGCAAAGGAATTATCCAAAAAATGTATATTTCAAATAGGTCGACTTATATTTGTAATTTTTGTCAAAAATAAAAAAATTTATTGACCATACCGTTTTCTAAGGTTATACCAACGCGTCACATGGCAAATACAAAATCAGCAATTAAAAGAATAAGAAGAATTAAAAAACAAACCTCTGTAAACAAAGCTAGGAAGAGCCGATACAGGTTAGCTCTAAAAAAAATGAACGGTCTGATTGTAAATAAAGACAAAAAAAAAGCTCTTTCTTACTTGCCCAAGTTGAATTCTGAGCTAATGAAGATAGCTAAAACAGGAATAATAAAAAAGGGTAATGCTTCAAGAAATATTTCAAGGATAAGTAGAAAGATTAGCGCTCTTTAATCAACTTAGGGTTACCAAAAGAATCAACCTTAAATATACTTACACCACATATAAACACATAGCAATTTCTATAACTAGATATTGAGTCAAATAAAATTTTAAATAATTACAAAACTGTTAGTAATATTTTTTTTACTATCATAAAAACTTTAGATTCAATTTACAATTTATTCAATTAAGGATTTTATTTTTTTTATTTAAATTAAAAAATTTTATTGAATATTTATCTTTAAGATTTTAGATGGGGTTTCCCATGATAAATAATTTAAATGTTAGTATTGATAAGAAATTTAACTGGGAAGTTATTCAAAAAGAATTACGACATCAATTTGGTAATGAAATTTACGAAAGTTGGTTAAAAAAAATTGTTTTTGAAGAAAAATTCTCAAACTATATATTGGTTTCAGTATCAACAAGATTTATTAGAGACTGGATTGTCTCTAGATACCTTGATCAAATTCTAGGAACAATTAAAAAGATAAATAAAGAAATAATTAGAATCGAGTTTAAAATAGAGAATAAAATAGATGGTATTAACAAAGAGATTAAACAAAATTCAGAAAATAAAATATCCTTTATAAAAGATTCTTTTGTTCAATATTATAGAATAGATTATAACAAATCCTTTGAGAATTTTATTATTGGAGAGAGTAATAAACTTGCTTTTGAAGCTGCAAAAAAAGTTTCTGAAAAAATTTCACATTATAATCCTTTTTATTTATATGCAGGTGTTGGAATGGGGAAAACCCATTTATTAAATGCTATTGGTCTTAAACTTAAAGAAGATAAAAAAGTTACATTTATATCTGCAGAGAGATTCATGTATCAATTCGTTAAAGCTATTAAGTCGAATGAAATGGTAAAATTTAAAGATAATTTTAGAAATACGGATGTTTTAATAATTGATGACATTCAATTTATGAATGGAAAAGAAGCTATGCAAGAAGAATTTTTTCATACATTTAATTCCTTAATAGATAAAGGTTCACAAGTTATTCTATCTGCTGATAGACCACCTAATAAGCTTATAAAAATACAAGAAAGGATCAAATCAAGATTTTCTGGAGGTTTAGTAGTTGATATTCAAAGCCCTGAATATGATTTACGTTTAAAAATTCTAAAAACTAAAGTCGATGAATTAAATATTTTATACAGTGAAAAATTAAAATTGTCTGAAGAAATATTAAAATTTATAAGTAGTGAAATTCGTAATAGTATTAGAGAATTAGTAGGCGCTCTAAACAGGGTTGCGTCATTTTCCAGAATTTATAATAGGGCTCCTAATTTAAACGAAGTTAAAATAATTTTAAAAGATTTATTAAGTGTAAATGAAACTAATATAACAATTGATAATATACAAACTTTGGTGTGCAAATATTTTAAAATAAGCAAAAATGAAATGCTTTCTTCCAGAAGATCCAGGTATTTAGTTAGACCCAGACAAGTTGCAATTTACCTCTCCAAAACTCTTACTACAAAATCTTTACCTGAAATAGGTAGAGAATTTTCCAATAGAGACCACACTACTGTGATACATTCTGTTAAGACAATAGAGAAGTTAAAAAGCGATAATAACGATATATCTAATGGAATTAGTTATTTGAAAAATCAGATTTTGTATAAAAAAGAGAATGAAATTTAGTATTAGTCAAAAAGATTTACAAGAGTCACTTGGTTTTTGCCAAAATGTTATTGAAAGAAGAAGTACATTGCCTATTCTTTCTAACGTTTTAATTGAGGCAAAAAACAAAATTTTAAAAATAACTGCAACAGATTTAGATATGATTTTTGTACACAGCATATCTAATGTAGAGATTAAAGAAGAGGGTGAAACAACAACTAATTCCTCTATAATGCACGATATAGTTAGAAAATTTTCTGTTGGAAAAAAAATTAATGTAGAGAGTATATCTGAGAGTAAGCTGCAACTAGAATCAGAGAAATCTGTTTTTAAGTTAAATTGTATAGATGCTAAAGAATTTCCATTATCTGAAGATGACTTTAGTGGAGAAACAGTAACAATAAATTCACAAAAATTTCTCAAACTTTTGAATAAGTGCAAATTTTCAATTTCAAACGATGAGACAAGACATTATTTGAGTGGTATTTTTTTACATATAACACAAAATGATGAAAAAAATTATATAACAGCTGTTTCAACAGACTCACACAGGATGTCAATTTCTAAAATGAGATTAAGTCAAAAAATTGATTTTGAACCAATAATTCTCCCAAAAAAAACAATTTACCATTTGTGTTCTCTTTTGGAAAATTTAAACGGAGACATTAAAATTTTAAATTCTAAATCAAAGATAAAATTTTATTTAAATAATAGCACTTTAACATCAAAAGTTATTGATGGAAAGTTTCCCAATTATATTCAAGTAATACCAAAAGATAACAAAAAAAAATTAGAGGCAGATTTGGAATCATTTCATCATAGTGTAGATAGAGTTGCCTCAGTCTCAACAGACAAAAAAGATGGTGTTAGATTTAGTTTGTCAAAAAATAAATTAGATCTATCTGTGAATAATACAAATAGTGGTGACGGGAAAGAAACACTTTCAGTTAATTTTGATTATGATTTAGATATTAGTTTTAACTCAAAATATTTAATTGATGTTGCAAGTCAGTTAGAGGGAGAAAATATTGAAATATATTTTAATGATATTGGTTCACCGGCTTTAATTAAAGACCCTAACGATTTTGATAGTATATTTGTAATTATGCCAATGAAAGGTTAATTTTAAGAGATTTTTTCGAGTTCATTATAAATAATTTGTTCTACGTCACTTGCAAATTTATCTTGTGTCATCCCGGGTGGTAAAATATTTAATATTGAAACTGTAATTTTTTGATTAGGTATTATGATTCCTTTTTTAGGCCACACTTTTCCAGAATTAATTGCAACAGGCAAACATGCAATTTTTAGATCACTATAAATTCTTGAAAAACCTTTTTTAAACTTTGATCTATCGTCAGAACTTTTTCTTGTCCCTTGTGGAAAAATTATCAAAGTCTTATCTGTTTTTTTAATTATTTTACTAACCTCCTCGGAGAAATTGAGATTTTCCCGAGATATTTTATCTCTATCAATTGAAATACAGCCTAATTTTTTTAAATACCAACCGAACACAGGTATTTTTATAAGTTCTTTTTTTAATATAAATACTGAATTATTAAATATTGTTTGTAAAAAAAAAGTTTCAAAAATTGATTGGTGAGAGCTAACTACAAAATACTTATTATCATTTATAATATTTTCAGTTCCTTTAACTTCTATTTTGGTTGACATTAAATACTTAAGACAAAATGCGGTCCAAAATCCCAAGGTTTTACCACCAATAGTAACAAAGTAATTAGGAAATATTAAACTAGGTAAAAATAAAATTAGAAAAAAAATTAATCCGAAATAGAAAATAAATAAAAAAATAATATTTCTTATCATTGATTTAAATTATGTCATTTAAATTTTGCTTCTTACTTATTTTCTTTACAATTGAATTTTTAACAATTATTTCTATTGGACGCGGTCGTAAGTTATAATTTGAAGCTAAAACAATACCGTAAGCTCCAACGTCTTTGATAGCTAAATTATCTCCCTCACTTATTTTTTGATAACTTTTTATTCTCAAAAAGCGATCAGATGTTTCGCATATTGGTCCAACAAAATCGTGAGAGATAGAATTTTTAGATGATTTTCTATTAAGTGGAATTATATCATGTGTTGAATTATACAGAGCAGGACGTATCAAATCATTCATACCTGCGTCTATAATTATAAATTTTTTGTTTATACTATTCTTAATATAAATTACTTTAGTTAACAAAACAGCTGCATTACCTACGATTGAACGACCTGGTTCAAAAATTATTTTACAATTATTTTTTTTTGAAAACTTCAAAATATTTTTTGAAAGTTTGGAATAATTTAATTTTTTAGTATTTTGATTATACTTAATACCCATACCCCCTCCTAAATCAATATACTCAAATTTGTATTTTGATTTAGCTAAAATCTTATTTATCTTAATAAGTACATTATTGTAAGGTTTGTTTTGAGTTATCTGGCTTCCAATATGTACACTTAAACATTTAATTTTAATATGAAGTGAATTTTTAAATTTTTTCAAAATTTTAATTATATCACTTACACTCAATCCAAATTTATCTTGCATTCTACCTGTTGATATTTTTGTATTAGTCTTTGCATCTATATTTGGATTTAATCTAAGTCCAATATTTACTTTTTTTTTAAACATTTTAGCTAATTTTTCTACGTTGTTTAGTTCACTTTCAGACTCAACATTTATAAGAAGTACATTTTTATTTATGGCAAATTTTAGTTCACTAAATTTTTTTCCAACACCAGAGTAAACAATTCTATTAGGCTTAAATCCTAAAGATAATACTTTTTTTAATTCACCATCTGAAACAACATCGGCTCCAAGACCATGACTTTTAATAATTTTAAGTATTGTTGAATTATAATTTGATTTAACGGAGAAACAAATTAATGGTTTGAAGGATTTAAATGAGTTTTTAAAATTATTGATGTTGTCAACTAAGCTTTTATTTGAATAACAATAAATAGGAGATCCATATTTTTTAATTAATTTTTCTGCTTTAATTTTTTCTACATAAAAATTATTATTCTTATAATTCATTAAATTTTGGATCTGTGATTTTCAGTCTTTTTATCAGCTTTGTATTCAGGGTCTCCTTTTTTTCCACATGAGATTAAAGATAAAAATATAATTATAACAAATAAAAAATTTTTCATTTAATTTCCTTTTTAAGTTTATTTATCATTTTCTTAATGTTTTCAAAAGATGTTCCTCCATATGATTTCTTTGAGTTAACTGAATTTTTTAACTTTGTTTGTTCTAGAATTTCATTATTTAGTCTTTTATCAATATCTTTCATTTGATCTAAGTTTATGTCTTCAAGTGATAAATTTAATCTTTCTGCAAAATTTACAATTCTTGAAGTTATTTTATAAGATTCTCTAAAAGTAATGTTTAAATTTTTAACCATACTATCAGCTAGATCAGTTGCAGTTATATAACCCTTGCTTGCTGCATTGAGCATTTGTGCTTTATTAACTATTAAACCTTTCAAGACCTCATCGAATATTAACAAACTATTTTTTAAAGTATCAAATGAATTAAACACTAGCTCCTTATCGTCTTGCAAGTCTTTAAAATATGATAAAGGTAGTCCCTTTACAATTGTAAGCATAGAGATCAGAGAACCATAGCTTACACCCGTTTTTCCTCTTAAATATTCTAAAGTATCAGGATTTTTTTTTTGTGGCATAATAGAAGAGCCAGTTACTAAATTGTCTTTTAACTTTATAAAATTAAATTGATCAGAATTCCAAATAATTAATTCTTCTGAAATTCTAGAAATATGCATTGTACATACTGCAACATTATATAAAAAATCTAATACAAAATCTCTATCCGATACTGTATCTATAGAGTTATTTGTAGGCTTACTAAATTTAAGTTTTTTTGTTGTATACCATCTATCAATTTTAAAAGAAGTGCCAGAAATTGCACAAACACCCAAAGGATTTTCATTTAAACTATCATAACTATTCTTAAATCTTTTTTTATCTCGATTAAACATTTCAACACATGACAAAAAATAATGTGATAGAGAAATTGGTTGAGCATTTTTCAGATGCGTAAATCCTGGTAAAATAGTTTTTATATTTTTCTGCGAATTATTAAGTAAGCTTTTGATTACTCTTAATAATAATTTATCAATTTCATTTACTGAATCTTTCATCCACATCTTAAGATCTGTTAAAACTTGATCATTCCTTGATCTTGCGGTATGCATAAAACCGGCATCATCGCCAATTAATTCAAATAATCTACTTTCAATATTCATGTGAATATCTTCCATAGAAATATCAAATTTAAATTTTCTTTTCTCAATCTCATTTTTAATCCTATTTAATCCCCATAAAATTTTATCTTTAGTTTTGATTGAAATAATTTTTTGTTTGTAAAGCATCTCTGTATGCACAATCGAACCCTTTATATCCTCTTTGTACAAACGTTTATCTATATTAATTGATGAACCTGCTTTCTTAAAAGTACTTGAGGTTTTTTTTTTAACGCGTGTACTCCAAACTGCATAGTTGTTTTTATTTTTTCTCATGATAATTACTAATTATATTTAGTATGTGTAATTTAATTAAATTTTTTATAACAGTTATAATTATTTTTTCTACATTTAGTAGTCATTCAAAAGATTTAAATTTACCAAAAAATTTGATTATCCACGAAAAACTAAAAAAATATGAGAATGTATCTTTCAAAAATAGATTTGATAAGGACATTGATTTAGCAAACTTTAATGGAAAGTTACTATTATTGAATTTTTGGGCAACCTGGTGTGAACCATGCAAAGAGGAAATGCCATCATTAGATAAACTCGCTGTTGATCAAAAATTTAAGAATATAGAAATTTTACCAATAAATATTGGTCAAGAAAAAAAAAAAAAAATTGACGAATTTTATAGAGAAACAAAAATCAAAAATTTGGATATTTTTTTTGATACTGATGTTAGGTTAGCAAAAAAGTTTTTACTAAGAGGGGTTCCAACAACACTGATAATTGATAAAGATGGTGAAGAAATTGCAAGAATTGTTGGGTCTATAGATTTTCAAGATGAAAATTTTAAAACATGGCTTCGGACATTTGATTAATCTTTAAAAAAATATGCAAGACAAACTAAAACTATAATGGCGATAAACTGCAAAAGAACCCTTAGCTGCATAAGTTTATTTGAATATTTTTTGCTAGCTGAACCTCCCTTAAAAAGAGTACCAATACCTAAAATCAAAACTATCGCAACAGATAATATTAGTACTATTGCTATAACTTTTATAAAAATTTCTGAAACCATAAAAAAAAACACTTATTACATTAATATTAAAAAAAAATAAAATAATTTATTTATGACATTTTGCCTTGATACAAAACTTATAAAACCTGATTCTGACAAAGAAATAAAAAATATAGTAATATTATTACATGGTTATGGAGGTGATGGAAATGACATTGCTCAAGTAGTATTAAATTGGAAAAGATTTCTCCCGAATACCCTTTTTGTTTGTCCAAATGCTCCAGAGGTATGTTCTATTAACCCCTTAGGGTATCAATGGTTTGATCTAAGTAAAGACGATGAAGAATTTGTTTTAAATGAAAGCAAAAAAAATGAATTGGTGTTGAAAAACTTTTTAAATGAAATTAAGAAAAAATTTTCTCTACCTAATTCGAAAATATGCTTATCTGGATTTAGCCAAGGTTGCATGATGTCAATTAGTGTAGGTCTTTCATCTGATGAAAAATATTCTGGAATTCTAGGATTTTCTGGAAAAATAATTAGTAAAAATGACTTGTCTAAAAGAATAACCTTTAAACCAGAGACTTTGTTAATACACGGTGAAAATGATGATATTGTTCCTTGTGTAAATTCTTTAGAAGCCAAAGATTTCCTGGAGCGAAATAAAATTCCAGTTAAATTAGAAATAATCAAAAATTGTGGCCATCATATACCTATGGAGGCATCAAGTTTTGGTTTAAAATTTATAAAAAAAATATTTAATATTAATTAAATTAAATTTAACAATTTGAAGCATTGAATTAATTTTTTTTTTGGGTTAATTTAATTTATGAATTTTAAAGATCACAATGTATCATTAGAAAAATGTCCTGCACTTGTATTAAATGCAGATTATAGACCTTTAAGTTATTATCCATTGTCTTTGTGGAGCTGGCAAGACTCAATTAAATCTGTTTTTTTAGATAGAGTTTCAATAGTTTCCTATTATGATAGAGTAATAAGAAGCCCTTCATTTAGCATGAAACTTCCAAGTGTTATTGCGCTTAAGAGTTACATCAAACCACTTTCTAATCCAAATTTTACAAGATTTAATGTTTTTTTAAGAGATAAATTTTCATGTCAGTATTGCGGAAGTAAACATGAATTAACCTTTGATCATTTATTGCCAAGATCAAAAGGAGGAAAAACTGATTGGGATAACGTTGTAACAGCTTGTTCAGATTGTAATGTAAAAAAAGGTGGTCGATTATTAGAAAAATCAGGCATGAAATTAAATCAAAGACCTTTTCAACCTACCACAGAAGACCTTCATAGAAATGGTAGAAATTTTCCACCAAATTTTTTACATAAGAGTTGGATGGACTATTTATATTGGGACGTTGAACTTGAACCTTAATTAAATTTTTTCAGATATATTGATTGCAATTTTAGACCCAGTTTTTATCACTTTATCAAATATTGAATACAAGCCATCTTTTGTCGCTCCTTCATCATATGCAATTTCTTTGTGATCTATTTCATCTTGTCTAAATTTTTCTATTTTTTTTCTCAAAACTTTTTCATCATTTTTGATTTCTTTTATCTGATTAAAGTAATGTTCATCTATTACCTCTTCAACAGATGCAGTACAAAGCATCGCTGCTTTTTTTCCCAACAGAGTACTTCCAAAACCTAAGCCTAAACCTAAAAGGTCCCATAAAGGTAAAAATTTAGTTGGTTCAATTCCTCTTTTTTTTATCTCTTTCTCAAAAAATTCACAATGTTCTACTTCGTGCTCTTTCATATGTTCGATAGTTTTTTTTAACTCTTCATTTTTAACTATGGTATTTAAAGCTAATAATTGACCTTCGTAAATTTTAATAGCACCTCTCTCACCTGCATGATCAACTCTAATAAATTCTTCAATTTTTTTTTTATTACTTTTTTTTTGCATATCTGAGTATATAGACAATGATCAAAGTAAAAACAAACGAATTTATAAAATTTAAGGTCGCAAGCGAAACCCCAAACAATAAAAAATTTACGTCTTTACAATCAACCTGAGTATTATCTTTAAGAGATTTCAATATTTCTTCTTTATCGATGATATTGGTATTTTCACCTGTACACGAAAATATTGGTTCGATAATACCATTTTCAATACTAACATGATAACCTGATATTAGAATACTTGAAATAAAAGTAAGAACTAAAAATTTTAATAATATATTTTTATTATTGTAAAAAAAAGCTATTAAACTAATTATTAGGGCTAAAGTATAAGGTATTCTTTGATATAAGCATAATACACATGGTTTAAAACCAAGAATATATTCAATATAAAAAGCTGCAGCTAAAGAAAAAAAACTTACAGCAAATGTGAATAAAAAAAGTACCTAATTATTTGGTTAGACATTTATTTTAAAAATTTATAAGGAACTTATATACAAAAAATGCAAAAATTATAATTATTATAGAAATCAATATTGAGACTGGCAAAAGCTTTTTTTCAATAATTTTTTTCATTGCAACACCAAAATTACCTAGAAGAAAGGAAATAATGAAAAATCTAGATCCTCTTGTGAAAAGGGAGACTATGACAAAATAAAAAAAATTAAAATGTACAAACCCACTTGTAATAGTTAGTAGCTTAAAGGGAACAGGTGTAAATCCTGCAATCGCAAGTAAGGTTATCCAAGCAATTGTTCCACCATCAGAAGAAACCTTATCTTTTAAAAAAATTAGCGTTATCAACTCCGTATAATTCAAATATTTTAATTCCAATCTCATTAAAAAAAATAAATCCTATTAAATATCCTAAACAAGCACCTAACACAGATCCAGTTGTTGCTATTAAAGCTATTTTTTTTCCATTCGTTTTTCTTAGCAATTGTCATAGGAATTATAAATACATCTGGTGGAATAGGGAAAATAAAGCTTTCTATGAAAGATATAAAACCTAAAAATTTTTTAGAATTTTTGTGACCAGCAATTTTAATTGATCTATTATAAATATTTTTAATCATATTTTTTATGTTCTAAAAACTATCTTTATACTATAAATTTTATGTTAAATTAATTAAAAAGGGCGAATGGCGGAACTGGTAGACGCGTTGGACTCAAAATCCAATAGCAGCAATGTTGTGAGAGTTCGAGTCTCTCTTCGCCCACCAAGATTTTATGAAATTAAATAATTATAATAATCTGTTAGAACTTTTTTTTGATCAGTACAACAAACAGGACAAAAATAAGATTTTTTTAACTAATTTAGGCAAACCGCAAATTAAAATTAGTTGGGAAAAAACATATTTATTAATAAATCATTTATCAAATCAAATTTCTAAACATATAAAATTAGGTGATAGATGTATTTTAATATCAGAAAATAGACCAGAGTGGTTTATAACAGATCTAGCAATTATGTTATCAGGTGGAATTAGTGTACCCGCATATACTACTTATACAACTAATGATTATGAATACATTATTAATGATTGCGAACCTTCGATTGTAATAGTTTCAAATGATAATCAATTTTCAAAGATTAAAAATATTTTAGATTTTAAAAAGATTAAACAAATTATTTCATTTGAACGATTAGAAAATTTTGAATATGAAAATTATATTTGTATGCAAGATATTATTAATCAAAAAAATAATTTTGAGATCTTTGATAATGAAATAAATTTAAAAAGGTCAGACCCAGCTTGCATTATATATACCTCAGGCACACAAGGAAATCCAAAAGGTGTGATCTTGAGTCATGGAGGAATTTTAAGTAATTGTGAAGGAGGTTATGAATTACTTAAATCGATTATATCAAAAGATATGAAATTTCTAACTTGGCTACCATTATCACATTCATATGAACATACAGTACAATTTATACAAATCGCTGTAGGAGCAAAAGTGTTTTATGCGGAAAGTATTGATAAGCTTCTTAAAAATATTAGTGATTGCTCACCGGATATCATGACAGCTGTTCCAAGGTTTTATCAAAACTTATATCAGAAGATTAATTCTGCGTTTAATAAATCTAGTGGTATAAAAAAATACTTAGTTGAGAATACTGTGAAGCTTGGTTCAAAAAAATTTAGAAAAGAAAAAATGACTCTTAAAGATAAGACAATTAATATTATATGTGAAATTCTGGTAAGATCTAAGATAAAAAAACAATTTGGTGGTAGCCTAAAAACATTTGTCTCAGGCGGTGGAGCTCTCGACCCAAAAATCGGTACTTTTCTGAATTCTATAGGACTACCTACTTTACAAGGATATGGTTTAACGGAGAGTTCACCTGTTGTTAGCTGCAATCCTATTGAGGATATTAGAATTGATACTGTCGGAATACCTTTTAGGTGTAATAACGTAAAAATAGCTGATGATGGAGAAATATTAGTTAAAGGAGAAAATGTTATGTTAGGTTACTGGAATAATAAAGCAGAGACAGAAAAAGTATTGGTTGATGGATGGCTTCATACAGGTGACATAGGCAAATTTATAAACAATTATTTAAAAATAACAGATAGAAAAAAAGATATATTAATCACACCTGGTGGAGACAATATATCACCAGTAAAAGTTGAAACAGCAATAACAAATTCAAATTTTATAGATCAATGTTTAGTTTATGGTGATAACAAACCCTATCTTGTAGCTTTAATAGTTTTAAATTCAGAAATAAATATAAGTGAGGAGGATTTAAGTATTGAGATAGAAAAAGTAAATAAAAATTTAACTAAAATAGAAAAAATAAAAAAATATTTTGTTATTAAAGAACATTTTTCAATTGAAAATGGTATGATGACTCCAACATTAAAGTTAAAAAGATATAAAATTGTTAAACTTTATAAAAAAAATTTTGAAGAACTTTATAATAATTAATAAATAGTTGATGTTATATTAATCGCATAAACGTTAATGTTTTTACGTTTACACAAATAAAAAAATTTAAAAGCAAATTTTAATTTTACAACTTAATTTCTAAAAAATTATATATTTGACATAACATAATAAAAAATTTAAAAATTAGTTAAATAACGAATCAAAATGATTCGTACAAACAGGGAGCTAAAGATGGCTAAAAGAAGAAAAAAAGCTAAGAAAAAAGCTAAGAAAAAAGCTAAGAAAAGAAAAAAAAGAAGATAGTATTTTCTTTTTTAAAAACGCTTCTCATAACGTTTGTATGAGAAGCGTTTTTTTTTACTCTTCGTCATTATCTGTAACTAAGCTGTCGTTTTCTTCTTCATTAACATCTTCAGCTGGTTTAGGTACCTCTGCTTTTTGTTCTTTATGATTTAAGGTTTCGTTTTTCTCTAAATTTCTTTTTAAGGCTTTGTCTAGTTTTTTTTTTGAGTATTCTCAAGCGATAGATTTAATACAATTTGAAACTCTGAAATAATTCTTTCGTAGGCTTTCTCAAATAGTTGTCTTTCGCTGTAAGATTGATCTATCATTATATCATCTCCTTTGTTTAAATCTCTTACAACTTCTGCAAGTTCATAAATTTTTCCTGAAGTAATTTTTTGTTCATACTCTTGAGCCCGTCTACTCCACATTGATCTTTTTATTTTTGGTTTTCCTTTTAAAATAGAAATAGATTTATTTACTTGGTTAATAGTCGACAGTGGTCTTAAGTTTGATTGTTTGTTAATTGGCAATAACCCGATAGCTTTATCTTTTTCAAATTTTATATCGTAGCATTGGACATCAATACCTCCAATTTTTTTTGCACTAACTGACAGTATTTGACCTACGCCGTGTTTCGGGTAAACAATATAATCTTTTATCTTATATTCCCTTTTTTCTGTCCCTTGTTTTTTAATTTTTATAATTTCTGGTTTTTGGTCTAAAGTTTTTTGTAAGTTTCAAATTATCATTTTTATTAATATTCTTTTTTAAATCTTTTTTTTCAGCTTTATTTAAGTTTTCTTTTTTTAAAGTTTTTGGCCTTCCAACTTTTTTTATAATATTTTTTTTAGCTTTAATTTTGACTTTTTTTTTTACTTTTTTTTGTGTTTTATTTTTTTTTTTTAAAGGTTTTCTTTAAAATACTTTTCAAATTTATTTTCTTCATTCTTATATTTTTCGTTATCTATTGGAGGCTCTTTTTTCTGAGAAATATTTGGCCAAATTTCGGAATATTTTTGATTTATCTCTAACCACTTCTCGGATCCTTTTTCTGTATCTGGTTTTATTGCATCTACTGGACATTCTGGTTCACAAACGCCACAATCTATACACTCATCAGGTTTAATTACAAGCATATTTTTTCCTTCGTAGAAACAGTCCACTGGGCAAACTTCTACACAGTCCATGAGTTTACATTTAATACATTTGTCATTGACAATATAAGTCATTTTTTTTGATCAGTCTGAATATTTAATTTTATTTCACCAATAGTTTTATCATCAATGTAAAGCAATCCTGCCAAACGCCTCATTAGATTTTCTTCATAAATGTCCGAATTACCATCTGATAAAATAATTTCCCAAATATTTCTAATGATTTCTTTTTTCTTACCCTTGTCCATAGATTTAATACTCTTAGTAAACTCATGAATATGATTTGAATCGGACTCTTTTTTCCTCAGCTTTTAACATCAATTTATCTATATCCTCATTATTAATATTAAGTTTTGTAATGGTGTTTTTTTACAAGACTTTTTTCTTTATCTGTGTAATTTTCGTCAATCCTAGCAGCATGTATCATTAAACAGGCTACATTAAGTAAATCACTGTCATCAAGTGATTGGTTATTTTTTATTAAAAAATTTTAGTATCATTTTAAATTTAATTCCTTCAAAGCAGCAAATGGGTTGTCACTTCGAAATTTATCCTTAGGTGCTTTGTTAATTTTTTTATTTGAAATATATTTAAGAAAATATTTATCATTTTCAAGTGACACATTGTAATTCATTTTCTTTATTAATTTTAGGAAATTATCTCTAGTGCAACCTAATAGATTTAACATTTTTGGAACTAATTCAATTTTGTTATTTTTAATCGATTCTGAGCCTATAATTTCTATGAATAATCTTTCTAAAATATCTATTCGAACAAAATATCTGTCAAATTTTTCAAAACCACAGAGAAGCATAAAATTTCTGTCAGTGAATTTTTTATCATTTAAAAAATTTAAGCCAAAAGTTGGAGGTTCTAAATTATAATTTTTTTCATTATAATTTTTCCATAAAATTAATCTTAATGAAACAATGCTTGGTTTAAATAATTTGTATAAAAATACATGATATCTTCCAAATTTTACACCACGATCTCTTAAGATTTTCCTTTCTTCTTGATCAATGTTACTTAACAATTTTTTGATATTATCTCTTTTTAAAACTCCGTTATTTTCATACAACATATAAGATAAAGCTCTAGTTGAAGAATTATGTGATTTTATATCTTTTAATTCAATCAGACTATCCAATTCTTTGTTTACCTTTTCATTTAACCATTTTTTTTAAAAAAATTCTGTAATTTATTTTTATCGCTAGTTTCAATAACGTCATCGACTATCACAGTTATTTCAGGTTTTAAGTAATCAATTCCTTTAGATAGATATGCTATAGGAAAATTATTCCAGTATAATTTCAGGTCCTTTCTTAATTCTATATTTTTTGTTTTTATTATTTGATTAATTCTCTTCAATATCTCTGGACCTACATTTTGTCTTGATGCTTTTTTTAAAGACTTTATATCAGAGTCTAAATCTCCTATTTTAAAATCAAGTTCAAGCTTTAGACCTTTTAAATTCCCAATAAACTGGTTATTGATCATAACCTTTTCATTTTCAATTATTTTAGTTTCAAATGTAATATCTTGCTTTAAACCTTTTGCTAAAACACTTGCCCGTTTGTCAATAAAACTTTTTGTAAGTTCATCATGTAACCGATCTGACAATTTATCCTCCAAATATTTGGCTCTTTCAATCCAATAGTCTTGATTTTCTATCCACCCATTTTTATTTGCCACATAAGACCATGTTCTAACATTTGCAATTCTATTTGATATAGAGTCCACATTTCCATCTAATTTATCAAGTATAGATAATTGTTGCTTCATATATTTATTTGTTATTTTTCCAGGAGACTCTCGTAGAAAGTTAAAAACTTTTCCAACAACCTCTAAATGGTTTCCATAAGTTTTTTTAACAAAGTCGGGTATTTGGCAGCATTCCCATAATAATTTAAGCTCATTTTCATTGTTAAAGATTTGAAGTTTTTCTGCATCTCTTAGAATATATTTAAGTATTTTTTCATCCTCACATTCAGCAATTTTTTTAAGCCAGTTTTTATTTGGCTTTTCCTCTAAAGATTTAATTAGAACTTCTCCATTTTTAAAATTTAATTTTGGATTTCTCCAAAAAATTGTGTTTATCTCATCAATTTTGTGGTTTTCTAATAACTCTATTTCTTCAGCGCTTATTTCTCCACATTCACCCGTTATCCCAAACGAACCATCATTTAAATATCTTCCAGCCCTGCCTGCAATTTGAGATATCTCAGATAGCTTTAAACGCCTTAATTTTTTACCATCAAATTTTTTTAAGTTTGAAAAATAAACATTATTTAAATCCATATTTATTCCCATTCCAATTGCATCTGTTGCTACCAAATAATCAACATCACCAGACTGATATAAACTTACTTGAGAATTACGTGTTTTTTGGACTTAAGGATCCCATTACTATTGCTGCTCCTCCCTTTTGTCGTCTTATCAATTCAGCTATTGCGTATACCTCTTCAGCTGAAAATGCGATTATTGCACTTTTTCTTTCAATTCTAGATATTTTTTTGTGTCCTGAGTAAGTTAACTTTGAAAGCCTTTTTCTATCGATGTATTCAATATCTTCATTTAATTTTTCAATAATATTTTTCATTGAGTTTGAACCCATGAACATTGTTAATTTTTCACCTCTTAAATTTAAAAATCTATCTGTAAATATATGGCCTCTTTCACTGTCACTACACATTTGTATTTCATCTATACCAACAAAATCTAAAATTTTACCAACAGGCATAGACTCTACAGTACAAAAATAATATTTAGCGTGGGCTGGTATTATTTTTTCCTCTCCAGTTATTAGAGCTACTTTTTTAGGATCAACTTTCTTAATCACTTTATCGTAAACTTCTCTTGCTAACAATCTTAGAGGAAAACCCATCATCCCAGATTCAAATGAAAGCATTGTTTCAATAGCTAAGAAGGTTTTTCCAGTATTGGTTGGACCGAGAACTGCTGTAATTTTATTTTTTTTCATATCAATAATTTGTGTGTCGAAATTTTTGTGTACTATATATTGTTACCTCTTGAGAACAAATATGGTCTAAAACATGACCGAATCGAAGAAAAAAAAGTTCTCATTTTTGTCAATTTTGCATTCAATTTAAATTTTAATCCTTTTATATTTTCTCATGCAAACATTTGCTAATAATAAATTAGGATCTATAAATATTTTTGATTTCTTAGCTTTTTTAAAAGACTTATAAGCAAAAATTGCTATTGGTATTTCCGTGCATCCAAGAATAATTTTTTTACACCTTATTTTTAATAAATATCTTACAGCAGGACTAATGATTTTTTCAGCTTCCTTAACTTTACCAGATTTAACAAGTTGAATAGCTTTATTAACACATCTTTTTTGTAGATTTTTGGTTGGCGTAACCATTTCAAAATTTCTAGATAAATAGTTGTGGTATATTTTTGTATTAATAGTTGCCTCAGTAGCCAATAATCCGATCTTACAATTTTGTTTACATGTTTTCTTTGTATGCAAAAAAACTTCTTTTGGCATACTAATTATAGGAACTTTTATTTTTCTCTGTAAATCGTTGAACCAATAATGTGCGGTGTTACATGGCATTACAATAAACTTACATTTATTCTTCTGAAGTAAACGACA
Source organism: uncultured Pelagibacteraceae bacterium (assembly GCA_902571525.1). Classification (GTDB taxonomy): domain Bacteria; phylum Pseudomonadota; class Alphaproteobacteria; order Pelagibacterales; family Pelagibacteraceae; genus Pelagibacter. Next base: position 35,950 of record CACGCL010000003.1, on the reverse strand, counting down.
GCCTTTAACAAGCTCATTAAGAACATTAAAGTATTTTTTTAAGTTCTCAGGCCTTTTGGGTGTGTCAGATTTGTTAAATAATATAAATTTTGGATATTGTTGGTCTTGTTTTCCTCTATTTAAAACTGCAATTTTATTGCAAAAATCTAACCCAGCTTGGGTTCCCATACCACCTAAAATTCCAATCATATTTTTTTTTATTACTTTCCAAACCCCAGTTGCAGATGCAATTAATTGATCTTTTTTTTTTAAATTACAATTTACGAATACCATGCTTCTTGTTTTTTTTAGAATTTGAACACTACCAATTAATTCATCATCTTTTCTCGAAGGTGCAATAAATTTGATATCAAGTGAAACAGTAACACAAGATTTCTGATTAGTAGCTCTATGTACGGCGGTCCCTGCTCCTGCGTCTATTAATGAGCAAATAAACCCACCGTGAGTAATTTCACGTTTGTTCAAATGAGTATCCTTAATTGTAGCCTTAAATTCATATTCATTTTCAGAGATTTCTTTAAAATAGAGACCACCATTGTGGTACATAAATCCTGATACTCTACTAATTTGTTCAAAATCTTGTTTCATAAAAAATTAAAGAACTACAGTTAGCAACAACAAAAATGCAAATACAATTGCAAAAAAAACTATTACACTTTTTTGTAAGGAAATTTTCATATAATTGGTGCGCCTGCTAGGAGTCGAACCCAGAACCTCCTGGTCCGTAGCCAAGCGCTCTATCCAATTGAGCTACAGGCGCTAATAAATTAATACAAATCATCTATATTTTAATGTAATTTTTAAAATTAGGTTTATTCTATCTTAATGTCAAAAAATTCGAAAGATATAGTTTTTACATCTGCTTTAAGAACATCAGTAGGCAAATTTGGAGGCAATCATAAGAAATTCCAAGCTCATGAATTAGGCTCCATGGTTATAAAAGGTATTTTAGATAAAACCAAAATGGATGCGCGAGAGATAGATGAAGTTATATTGGGACAAGTTTTAACAAGTTTAGGAGGACAAAATCCTGCAAGACAGGCCTTAATAAATTCAGGGATTCCTAAAGAGAAAACTGCTTTTAATATTAACCAAGTTTGTGGATCAGGGCTAAGAGCTATTGTTTTAGGATATCAATCAATTGTTATGGGTTCCTCAAAGTTTGTTATTGCTGGAGGACAAGAAAGTATGTCAAATTCAAACGAAAAAGAAATGTTAACTAACGGTTTAATTGATGCTTTCAATAATTGTCATATGGGTGTTACCGCAGAAAATATTGCTGAGAAATTTAATATATCAAGAGAAGAGCAAGATCAATTTGCTTTAGACTCACAATTTAAGACAGAAATTTCAATAAAAAAAAAAAAAATTTTTAAATGAAATGATTGACGATAATCAAGATGAACATCCAAGATTTAACCTAAATATTGAAAATCTTAAAAAATTAAAACCTGCTTTTAAAAAAGATGGCACTGTTACTGCGGGTAATTCTTCTGGAATAAATGACGGTGCAGCCGGTGTTTTACTTACTACAAGAGAGTTAGCTGAGAAAAAAAATTTAGATATCCAAGCAAAAATTGTTTCCTGGGCCACTTGTGGAGTTGATCCAACCTTAATGGGTCTAGGACCTATTCCATCATCTATAAAAGCTCTTGAGCTTGCTGGCTGGAATATAAATGATGTTGATTTAATAGAGTGTAATGAAGCTTTTGCAGCACAAACACTTGCAGTTATTAAAGAGCTAAAAATTACTAAGGAAAAACTAAATGTTAATGGAGGAGCAATAGCAATAGGCCATCCTATTGGGGCATCAGGTGCAAGATTGATAGTTACCTTAGTTCATGAAATGATTAAACGAGATAATAAAAAAGGTTTAGTTACTCTTTGTATTGGTGGTGGCATGGGTATTTCTATGTGTATAGAGCGCGCTTAATATTTTAAAGATTTTAAGTTTTTATTTAATAGCGCCAATTGTATCCATACTCTTGCATCTATTTGTTTGCTATTATCTCTTTTTAGCATTATTTTTTTTAATAATTTAATCATTATAAAATTTTCATATTTAAGGATGTCAAAAAAAAGATATAAATATGTTATAAATATAGCTTCAATTTAATGAAAAAAGATCTTTTAGTACCCGATATTGGCGATTTCGAAAATGTTGAAATTATAGAACTGCTAGTAAAAAAAGGCCAAAAAATTACTATTAACGATCCTATAGTAACACTAGAAAGTGACAAATCCAGTGTTGAGGTACCGTCAACAGAAGAAGGCATTGTAGAAAATATATCAATTAAGATAGGAGATAAAGTTTCAAAAGGTGATAAATTAATTTCAATTTCAGTAGAGAGTGGAAGTGAAAAAATAGAGGAAACCAAAGAAGTTAAAAAAGAAACAGAAATACCAAAAGATACAGAAAAAATTATAAGTGATGCAGAAAAAGTAAAAAAAAATTGAGGAACCAAAAATTATTAGACAAGAAGTTGCAGAAAGTAAAAAAACTTCCAAGTTAGAAAATTCAAAAATCGAGATTGTTTCAGATACAAACGATATAGATCCTAGTGAAACCAAAGAATGGCTAGAGTCATTATCTGCAGTGCTTAATAGCGATGGAAAAGAACGAGCGCAATATATAATTAGACAATTAATAGAGCACTCATACAGAGAGGGCTCTGGATTAGTAATGTCTAGAAATACCCCCTATATTAATACAATACCTCCTGAAGAGGAGAAAAAGTTACCTGGCGATCAAAATATAGAAAGAAAAATTAGATCACTAATTAGATGGAATGCAGCTGCTATGGTTGTAAGAGCTAATAAAAAAAATCCAGAACTAGGTGGACACATTGGAACATTTGCATCAGCGGCAACATTGTATGATGTTGGAATGAACCATTTTTGGAGAGCGAAAAATAATAAGTTTGGGGGAGATTTAATTTATTTTCAAGGTCACAGTGCACCAGGTATCTATGCAAGATCTTATCTTGAAGGTAGATTGAGTGAAAAACAATTAGATAATTTTAGACAAGAAGTTAAACCAGGCGGCCTATCATCTTACCCACATCCATGGCTCATGCCAGAGTACTGGCAATTTACTACAGTATCTATGGGTCTAGGCCCAATGTTAGCAATCTATCAAGCAAGGTTCATGAAATATCTTATCAATAGAGGTTTGATTAAAGATGAAGGTCGAAAGGTTTGGGCCTTTTTGGGAGATGGCGAAATGGATGAACCAGAATCTTTAGGAGCCATAGGTTTAGCGGCTAGAGAAAATTTAGACAATTTAATATTTGTAGTAAATTGTAATCTTCAAAGATTAGATGGTCCGGTAAGAGGTAATGGTAAAATTATTCAAGAGTTAGAAGGTATCTTCAGAGGAGCTGGATGGAATGTTTTAAAAGTTATTTGGGGGTCATACTGGGATCAATTATTAGCAAACGACAAAAAAGGTATTTTAGTAAAAAGAATGAACGAAGCAGTCGATGGGGAGTACCAGGCTTTTAAAGCCAAAGGCGGAGCATACGTCAGAGAAAAATTTTTTGGAAAATACAAAGAACTAAAAGATATGGTATCAAGTATGACAGACCAAGATATATGGAGGCTTAATAGGGGTGGTCACGATCCACACAAAGTTTATGCAGCATATCACCAAGCTGTAAATACTAAGGGACGTCCAACAGTTATTATAGCTAAAACAATTAAAGGTTATGGAATGGGGAAATCTGGAGAGAGTATAAATACGACACACCAACAAAAAAAATTGGATGTCAAAGATTTAATGTATTACAGAGACAGATTTGATGTTCCTCTAACAGATGAGCAAGTTAGAAATATTCAATATTATAAGCCCAATGAAAATTCGGAAGAAATTAAATATTTAAAAGATAGAAGAATGGAACTTGGTGGGAATATACCTGAAAGATCTACTTTTGCTAAACCAATAAAAGCTCCACCTAAGGATATTTTTGAAGTTTTAAAACAATCGACCGGTTCAAAGGAGATGTCAACAACAATGGCACTTGTTAGAATGCTAACTAACTTGTTAAGAGATAAAAATGTTTCTCCAAGATTAGTACCCATTATTCCTGATGAGGCGAGAACTTTTGGAATGGAGGGATTTTTTCAAAAAATTGGTATTTATGCCCACGAAGGACAAAAGTATGAACCAGTGGACTCAGAACAACTATTTACATACAGAGAGGACAAAAAAGGACAAGTATTGGAAGAGGGAATTACTGAAGCAGGCTCGATGTCATCTTGGATTGCAGCTGGAACAGCTTACACAAATCATGATATTGAGATGATACCTATATATTTATTTTATTCGATGTTCGGTTTTCAAAGAGTTGGCGACTTTGCATACGCCGCCGGAGATAGTCAAACAAGAGGTTTTTTTGATTGGAGCAACATCTGGAAAAAACAACTTTGGCAGGAGAGGGTTTACAGCATCAAGATGGACATAGCCATTTAATTGCATCAACTATTCCAAATTGTGTTTCTTACGATCCAACTTTTGCTTATGAACTTGCTGTAATTTTCAGAGATGGTTTAAAAAGAATGCATGAAAAGAAAGAAAATGTTTTTTATTACATAACAACATTAAATGAAAATTACCCACATCCAGCAATTCCAAATGAAAAAGGCATAGAAGAGGCAATATTAAAAGGAATGTATAAAATTAAGTCAAAAAATATTAATAAAAAAACAAAAATAACTTTACTAGGATCAGGCGCGATTTTAAGAGAAATGATGGAAGCATCTGACATTTTAGAAAAAGATTATAAAATTGATGCTGATGTTTGGAGTGTAACGAGTTTTAACGAATTAAGAAAAGATGGAATTGAGATTGAAAGACATAATTTACTTCATCCAAATGATCCTCCAAAAGAAACATTTTTAGAAAAATGTCTGAAAAACTCTGAAGGACCTGTTTTAGCTGCATCTGATTACATGAGAATTTATTCGGACCAAATTAGGCCTTATACAAAAAAAAATTTCTATTCTTTGGGCACTGATGGATATGGTAGAAGCGACACTAGAAAAAGTTTAAGAAACTTTTTTGAAGTAGACAAGAAATATATTGTAACTTATGCTTTGAGTGTGCTTTCTAAAGAACAATTAATTGCATCAAAATATGCTGAGGAAGCAATTAAGAAATACAATATTGATAAAAATAAACCAATGCCGTCTAAGTTATAAGATGAACCAAATTATACATGCAAGTCCAAAAGTAAGAAAGTTCGCAAGACAACTAGGCGCAGATATTTCTCAATTAAAAGGTACAGAAAGAAATGGCAGGATTACCGAGGAAGATGTTCGAAATTTTATAAAAAATCGGATTAAAGAAGAAAAGAACCCACTATTTAAAGATGAAAAAAAGAAATTAGAGTTTGATCATGGTGAGTTTGGAGCAATAGAGATAACACAAATGCCAAGAATAAAAAGATTGGCAGCACCAAATTTATCAGAGTCTTGGCGAACAATTCCACATGTGACTCATCACGATGAAGCAGATGTTACTGAACTTGAGAGTTTTAGAAAAAATTTGAAGGACAACTTTACTGGTGAAAAAAAAAAAATAACCCCTTTAGCTTTTATTATTAAAGCTTTGGTAAATAGTTTAAAAAAATTTCCTAATTTTAATTGTTCCATAAAAGATGAGGAAAGCTATGAACTAGTATTAAAAAAATATTTTCATATTGGTATAGCGGTTGATACTGAACATGGGCTAATGGTCCCAAAAATAAGAAATGCAGATAACAAAAAGATCGAAGAATTATCAATTGAACTTAAGGATATAAGCGAAAAATGCAGAAATTTAAAAATTGATAAAAAAGAATTTTTTGGTGGATCTATGACAATCACGAGTTTAGGAGGCATTGGTGGGACTTTCTTTACACCAATTATTAATCCCCCAGAGGTCGCAATATTAGGAATCGGAAAAATAGTAGAAAGAGATGAAAATTTAATGCTTCCGTTATCTTTATCTTACGATCACAGAGTAGTTAATGGAGCAGATGCAGCAAGATTTTGCAATGACTTAAAAGATAATCTAGGACAAAATTTTGCATATAAATTATCTTTTTAACAAATGACAAAAAAAACTTCTTTGGTGAGTGCATTACTTTGTTGTTTTATTTGGGGAACAACTTTTATTGCACAAGATACTGGCATGGACAATATAGGGCCTTACACTTTTAATGGTGTAAGATTTATGGTTGGTTTCTTAGCATTATTGCCTATCTTTTTTTTTGATAGAAAAAAAAAATTTTTCATCTGAGTTCACTAAAGACAAAAAAAAATTTATATATTTATCATTTTCAATTGGTGTTTTTCTCTTTTTAGGAACTGCTCTACAACAAGTAGCTCTTTTATATACAGATATTGCAAATGCAGCATTTTTTACAATTTTTTATGTTCCTATGGTTCCCTTTTTAGTTTTTATTTTATTCAAAAAAAAAGTTCATTGGAGTGTATATCCCTCTGTAGTTTTATGTGTAATTGGCGGATATTTGCTAACCAATTTTTATGATGCTACTGTTAGAAAAGGAGACATGTTAGTTATTTTTTGTGCTTTCTTCTGGGCTCTACATATTATCTTTATAGGTGAACTTGTAAAAAGTTTTGAATTACCAATTACTGTTGGTTTAGTACAAACTTTTATTGTATCTGTATTATCTTTGATAATTAGTCTCTATGTTGAGGAAATTAACATTCAAAAAATACTATCTGAAAAATACGAAATCCTTTATGCAGGAGTTTTATCAGGTGGGTTTGCGTTTGTTTTGCAAATATATGCTCAAAAGAATATTAATCCTGCTCCAGCTGCTATAATATATTCTTTAGAAGGTGTTTTTGCTGCTATTGCTGCATGGCTAATTCTTAGTCAAGTTTTAAATATTAATAACATACTTGGATGTGTTTTTATTTTAATTGGAGTTCTATTATCTCAGTTACTTCCTGAAATTAAAAAGGCTAGCTATAAATAATATAAAAAATAAATAAAGATAAAATAATTCTATAAATTATAAATAAATTAAAATTAAATTTTTTTATGAAGATAAAAAAATATTTAATTGTGATATAAGAGAAAATAAAAGATAAGAATACTGATAATATTATTAATGAATTAAAAGTTGCATCTTTTGTAAATACATCTTTTAAACTTAAAAAACTTGCACCAGCTATTGCTGGTACAGATAAGTAAAAAGATATTTTAGTAGCGTCATATCTGTCAAAATTCAAAAATCTTCCTGCTGTTATCACTATTCCAGATCTACTCACACCAGGAAAAAGAGAAGCAATTTGGAACAGTCCAATAATTAATATTGTTTTTAAATTTAAATCAGTATCTATTTTTTTTGTTACTTTAATTTTATCAGCAAAATAAAGAGCTATTGCAAAAATTAATGACAACCAAGCAAGTAGTTTTAGGTTTCTTACAAAATCTATTAAACCTGTCGTATAAATTATAAAGCCAGCTAATATTAATGGAATAGATCCAATTACCATTAAATTTAAAATTTGTTTATTTTTGAGTATATTAAAGAAGTCTTGTCTGAAATAGAATATAACTGCTAAAAGAGACCCTAAATGCATCCCTACATCAATCATTAGTGATTGATTTTTAAAATCAAATAATTCTGAAATTATATAAAGATGCGCAGAAGAACTTACTGGTATAAATTCTGAAACTCCCTGAATTAAAGAAAGAATTAAAATTTCGTGGTAATCAAACAACATCTTATTTTCTTAAGATATTTCAAAATTATAGCAATAAGATGTATGCATACTTGCTATGCAAAATATGAATTAATGCCCAATTTTCTTACTTTTTTGAAAATTTAGGTCAATTATTATGTCCCAATTTTGATTTATATACTCTATCGCTTATTGTATAAGGGCGATCGATTATGTCAGAAAAAATGCTCAAATTCGTAAATATAGGTCAGCAAAATCCACCTAAAAGAGATACCGATAATAGGAAGGAGGATTTTAATGAGATCTATAAGGAATTTATTCATGGAAAAGCTCAAGAACAGTCTAGCCGATGTTCTCAATGCGGAGTTCCGTTTTGCCAAGTACATTGTCCTTTAAGTAATAACATACCCGATTGGCTTAAGTTAACAGCTGAGGGCAGACTTGAAGAGGCTTATAATTTAGCTCAAAGCACAAATAACATGCCCGAGGTTTGTGGTAGAATTTGTCCTCAAGACAGATTATGTGAGGGAAATTGCGTAATAGAACAATCTGGTCATGGCACAGTTACAATAGGGTCTGTAGAAAAATTTATTACAGATAATGCTTGGGCAAATGGTTGGGTAAAACCAATCAAAATAGAAAAAGAATTAAATCAAAGTATTGGAATAATAGGATCAGGACCAGCGGGCTTAGCTTGCGCTGAACAACTAAGAAAGAAGGGTTACAAAATAACTGTTTACGATCGTTATGACCGTGCAGGAGGTTTGTTAATTTATGGAATACCTAATTTTAAACTTGAGAAAGAAGTTGTTGAAAGAAGAATAAAACTTTTAAAAGATGGTGGAATTAATTTTAAATTAAATTTTGAAGTTGGAAAAGATGCAACTTTAGATGAATTAAAAAAAGAGCACGACGCAATTCTTATTGCAACAGGCGTTTATAAACCTCGAGAAATAGATATTAAAGGTAGTGATCTTGGAAATATATTTCCAGCAATGGAGTTTTTAACTACCTCAAATAAAAAGGGTTTAGGCGATAAAGTTGAGAACTTTGACAACGGGACTTTAAATGCAAAAGATAAGAATGTAGTAGTTATTGGCGGTGGTGATACAGCGATGGATTGTGTCAGAACTGCTGTTAGACAAAAAGCTAAATCTGTAAAATGCCTTTACAGAAGAGACAAAGAGAATATGCCAGGGTCTGCAAGGGAGGTTGCTAATGCAGAAGAAGAAGGTGTTGAATTTGTTTGGTTAAGCGGTCCAAAAGAATTTATTGGAAAAAATAAAGTTGAAAAAGTTTTAGTAAATAAAATGAAATTAGGTGATCCTGATGATGGTGGAAGGAGAAAGCCAATTATTGATGAAGGATCTGAATATGAAATTGAGACTGATATTGTTATAAAATCTTTAGGATTTGATCCCGAAGATCTACCTAAATTATTTGATGAAAAAGATCTTCAAGTTTCCAAGTGGGGAACAATTAAAATTGATTTTGATACTATGGAAACTAATTTAAAAGGAGTTTTTGCTGCAGGTGATATTGTAAGAGGTGCTTCGCTTGTAGTTTGGGCTATTAAAGATGGTAGAGATGTAGCGGAGAGTATAGATAAATTACTAAAGTCAAAAAGAGAACAGGATTTAAAAGTAGCATGAACAAATTAAGAAAAAAAAATTTAGATTTGTTAAAAAAATCAGGTGTTTACCATGAATCTATGGAGCATGACGCTTGTGGTGTAGGTTTAGTAGCATCAACTGATGGAAAAAAATCTAGAAAAGTTGTTGAGTATGGTATTCAAGCTTTAAAAGCCGTTTGGCATAGAGGAGCGATTGATGCAGATGGAAAAACAGGTGATGGAGCTGGTATTCATATAGAAATTCCCTCTGATTTCTTTATTGAAAAAATAGAGGCTACTGGACATAAGCACGATGACTCCGAAGTTTGTGTCGGGATGCTGTTTTTTACCGAGAAATAATTATTCTGCACAGGAGGAATGTAGATCAATTGTAGAGAGTGAATTAACAAAAAGTAATTTTAATATTTATGGGTGGAGACAAGTTCCAGTTGATCCATCAGTGTTGGGTGAGACAGCAGATTCTAATAGACCTGAAATTACTCAAGTACTTTTCAAACATAATGTTAAAGAAGAGAAATGTAAAAAATTAGAGATAAAACTTTATGAAGCTAGAAGAAAAATCGAAAAGAAAATTTTAGAGGCGAATTTAAATGACTTTTATATTTGTTCATTTAGCTCCAAATCAATCATCTACAAAGGAATGTTTCTCGCTGAAGCTTTGTCTGACTTTTATTTGGATTTAAAAGATGAGAGATTTACATCTAGATATGCAATTTTTCACCAACGTTTTTCTACAAACACAGCACCTAGTTGGGACCTAGCTCAACCATTTAGAGCTTTAGCTCATAATGGTGAGATAAATACATTAAAAGGCAATATTAATTGGATGAGAGTACATGAGGAAGAAATGTTTAGCCCCATATTTGAGGATATGGAAAATTTAAAACCAGTTATACCGAGTGGTAATTCAGACTCTGCTTCATTAGATAATGTTTTCGAGATACTTAATATTTCTGGACAGCCAGCACCTTTAGCGAAATTAATGCTGATACCGGATGCATGGTCAAAAAAAAATAAAATACTACCTGCTGATCACCAAAAATTATTTAACTTTTTAAATAGTACAATGGAGCCTTGGGACGGACCTGCGGCTATTGCTGCAACTGACAACGAGTGGGTGATTGTAGCAACTGATCGTAATGGCTTGAGACCAATGAGATATACTTTAACAAAAGATAACCTTCTTTTTGCTGGTTCCGAGACTGGAATGATAGAGCTTAATGAAAAAAAAATAATATCTAAAGGAAGATTAGGGCCAGGAGAAATTTTAGGAGTTAGAATAGAGAAAGGAAAAGTCTTCAATAATAAAGATATTAAGAATTATCTCGCTAAAGAATACAAGCATTTCAACAACCAAATTATTGATTTAGATAAAAAATTACCCATTAAAAATGAAAAGAATATATTTTCAGGAGAAGGTTTAAGAAAACTTCAACATTGTTTTGGGTATAGTTTAGAAGATTTAGAATTAATACTTCACCCTATGGCAGAAGATGCTAAAGAGGCGACAGGTTCAATGGGAGACGATACTCCCCTTGCAGTCTTATCAAATAAATATAGACCACTTTACCATTTCTTTAGACAAAATTTTAGCCAAGTAACCAATCCTCCAATTGACTCATTAAGAGAAAATAAAGTTATGAGTTTAAAAACCAGATTTGGAAATCTAGGTAATATTTTAGATTTTAACAATTTAACAGAAGAAAATATTTACGTTTTAAATAGCCCTATACTAACGAATAATCAGTTTGAAAAGTTTGTGAGCTTTTTTGATAAGAATAATAAAACCATAGACTGTACTTTTAAATCTAATGAAGATATTCAAACAAAACTTAATTCTATCAAGCAAGAAGCTGAAATTTATGTAAGACAAGGTGTAACTCAATTAATACTTAGTGATAAAAATGTTTCTAAAGAAAACTACCCCCTTCCTATGCTTTTATGTATTGGCGCTGTTCATACTCATCTAACAAAAATGAAGTTAAGAGGCTATGTTTCTTTAAATGTACAGACTGGAGAGGCTCTTGATACACATTCATTCGCAACTTTAATAGGTGTAGGTGCAACAACAGTAAACCCTTATTTAGCTCTTGATAGCTTATATCAAAGATTTGAAAAAAAATTATTTGGTAAGTTTTTGTACGAAGAATGTGTTGAAAGATATGTTAAATCAGTGAATTTAGGTCTTTTAAAGATTATGTCTAAGATGGGTATTTCAGTAATAAGTTCTTACAGAGGTGGATGTAATTTTGAAACTGTTGGTCTGAGCAGAACAATCGTAAGAGACTTTTTTCCTGGAGTTTTGTCTAAAATATCAGGAATTGGATTAATCGGAATTGAAAAGAAAGTTAGAAAGATACATGAGGAGGCGTTTAGCAATGAAAATAATGTATTACCTATCGGAGGAATTTATAGGTATAGAAAAAATGGAGAAACTCATCAGTATCAAGGAAAATTGATACATTTACTTCAATCAGCTGTGACCGCAGGCTCCTATGATTTGTATAAAAAATATTCAAAGGGTATACAAGATTTACCACCTATAAATTTAAGAGACTTAATCGATTTTAAAAAAAGAAGCCCAATATCAATTAACTTGGTAGAGTCTGTTGAAGACATACAAAAAAGATTTGGTAGTGGAAGTATGTCTCATGGTGCCTTATCTAAAGAAGCACATGAAACACTAGCTATTGGCATGAATAGAATCAAAGGAGCTTCATGCAGCGGTGAGGGTGGAGAAGATGCCTATCGATTTAAAAAAATGAAAAATGGAGACAGCGCTAATTCACGTGTAAAACAAGTTGCTTCAGCTAGGTTTGGGGTAACAATTGATTACTTAAATAATTGTAATGAAATAGAAATAAAAATCGCCCAAGGTGCAAAACCTGGTGAAGGTGGACAATTACCTGGATTTAAAGTTACAAAAGAAATCGCAAGACTTCGAAACTCTACTCCAGGAGTTACTTTAATTTCTCCTCCTCCACACCACGACATTTACTCGATAGAGGATTTAGCCCAGCTTATTTACGATTTAAAGCAAATTAATCCAAAAGCTAGAGTTGGAGTAAAACTTGTTGCATCTTCAGGAATTGGAACAATTGCAGCAGGCGTAGCTAAAGCAAAAGCTGATATTATACTTATATCTGGTCATAACGGAGGAACAGGAGCAACACCACAAACAAGTGTTAAATATGTTGGTATACCATGGGAGATGGGATTAACAGAAGCGAACCAAGTTTTAACTTTAAATAACTTAAGACATCAAGTGACTCTAAGAACTGATGGAGGAATTAAAACCGGTAGAGATGTAGTCATTGCAGCGATGATGGGAGCAGAGGAGTTTGGAGTAGCTACAACTGCATTAGTTGCAATGGGTTGTATCATGGTAAGGCAATGTCACTCAAATACATGTCCGGTTGGAGTTTGTACTCAGGACGATGAGCTAAGAAAAAAATTTACAGGCACACCCGATAAAGTTGTAAATTTATTCAAATTTATCTCTCAAGAAGTTAGAGAAATACTTGCAGAATTAGGATTTAAAACAGTTAACGAAATAATTGGAAGAACTGACTTACTAAGGCAGGTAAGCAAAGGGTCACCTAATCTAGATGATCTAGATCTTAACCCTTTATTTGTTAAAGCTGACCCAGGTAAAAATAAAAGGTATTGTGAAGATCCTAAAATTAACTACGTTCCAGATACAGTTGATCAAAAAATCATGCCAGAGATATTAGATAATTTAGATAACAAAACATCTCTAAAAGATGAGTATTTAGTTGAAAATACAGATAGAGCTGTTGGTACAAGAATATCGTATGAATTATATAAAAAATTCCAAAATAAAACTCTGGATGATGGTTTTTTGAAAATCAATTTTAAAGGTTCTGCAGGTCAATCATTTGGAGCATTTGGAATTAAAGGTTTAAAACTAATATTAAATGGTGATGCAAATGATTATGTTGGTAAAGGGCTTTCAGGTGCAACTCTTGTAGTAAAACTTCAAAAAGAAAGTAATCTAATTTCTTTTGAAAATACTATTATTGGTAATACAGTTTTATATGGAGCAACTTCCGGGAAATTATTTGCAGCAGGACAAGCTGGGGAAAGATTTGCGGTTAGAAATTCAGGTGCAACAGCAGTAGTTGAAGGTTGTGATTCAAATGGTTGCGAGTACATGACGGGAGGCAATATAGTAATTTTAGGTGAAACAGGTGATAATTTCGGAGCTGGAATGACAGGCGGAATGGCCTTTATTTACGATACAAAAAAAGAATTTGATAAGAGAGTTAACCCAGACTCAGTAATTTGGCAAAAGGTAGAGACAGATTATTGGAAATCATTTTTAAAAAATCTAATTAAAGAACATCAGTATGAAACAGAGTCTTTACTATCAAAAAAAATAATTGATAATTTTGATCAAGAAATAGAAAATTTTATTCAAGTTTGTCCAAAAGAAATGATTGATAAATTAGAAAATTCAATTTCAAATAAAGTAGTTAGTTTCGCAAGTTAGAATATAATGAATCTTTTATGTTTTGGTTATGGTCAAGTCGCCAAAAATTTAGTATCTAATCTTTTGAAAAAAAAAGTAAATTTAAAATTGACAATTTCAACTAGAGAAAACTCGTCAATTAAAAAATTGAGTAACTTTGAATTTGAGAATTTAGAATTCAGCCAAAATGCATATGATAAGAAAATTTTAGATAAATTAAATGAGTTTGATTACATTTTAATTTCTGTTCCACCAATTAGTTCAAAAGATTTATTTTTAGAAAAACTTGCTAATCATGTAAGTGAAAATAGTAAAATTAAATCTATTCTATATTTGTCATCAACTAGTGTATATGGAGATCATAACGGTGCATGGGTAAATGAAGAAAGTGAAACTAAACCAAAAACTAAAATGGGAATTGATAGACTACATATAGAAAATAAGTGGATAGAATTTTCAAAAAAAAAAAAATTACCAATTCAGATATTTAGATTAGCTGGTATTTATTCAGAAAAAAATAATGCGGTAAGCAGACTCCAAAACAAACAAAGATTTTTAGTGGTCAAAGAAAATCATTTTTTTTCAAGAATACATGTTAAAGATATATCTGAAATATTATATCTTTCATTAATAAATATCAAAGGAAACAAGATATATAATCTGGCTGACAATAAACCAGCATCGAGTGTTGAGGTTACAAGTTATGCATCTAAATTGTCAGGATGTGAATTGCCAACAAAAATAAATTTTGAAGACCTAGAGAATGGGATTTTAAAGGATTTTTATAGAGACTCAAAAAGGGTTTCTAATGAAAAAGTAAAAAAAGAATTAAACTATGAGTTTATTTACCCTTCTTATAAAGAGGGTTTAGCGCAATAATCAATTATTTTATTCATACAATTACTTAGAATTTTCAGGTCTTTTATTCTTGAAAGACTATGGTCTCCGTTTTTTATTTTTATAAATTTTTTCTTTGAATTTGGGAATACTTTCAATATTTTTCTTGATAAACTCTGGGGTACCACATTATCTTTTTCACCATGTAAGAGATATACTGGAAATTTTGAATTGCTTTTTTTATTAAGAACTTTATTTTTTCGACCGTCTTTAATAATTTTTAAAGTAATTTTATATGAATAGTCATCGTTTTCTAAATTATAATATTTGTTTTTAAGCACCAAATTTTTATTTTTTCTACTTAATTTTTTCCATATTAACCTATCCAGAAATTCTGGTGCTGCCCCAATTCCAATAAAACCTATTATATTTTTAAAATATTTTAGTTGAATTAAACCTAACCACGCCCCTAAACTAGATCCTATAATTATTATTTTTTTGTTAATTAGTTTTTGTTTAATAATAAATCTTACGTCATTTGACCAACTAGTAATAGTCCCTGTTTCAAATTTACCATATGATTTACCATGACCAGAGTACTCGAGACCCATGAAACCAATTTTTCTTTTTTTACATTCTTTCATTAAATAATTAGGTTTCTTCCCAGTCAGATCTGACTTTAAGCCATGTAAAAAAACTACGAAAATATCAGATTTGGGATTTTTAAACAGAACCCTGATTTTCTTGTTTGTTTTATATTTTATAAATTTAAATTTAATCATAAAGAGTTACAAAATATGATAATATAAGCACATTATATGTCATCTAAATTAAAAGTTTTACAAGTAATACCTAGATTAGACTATGGAGGAGCTGAAATAGGGTGTTATGATCTAGCGCACTACTTAAGTGAACAAAAGAGCAAATCTTATATTGCAACTAGTGGAGGTAAATTAACTAAATATATCAACAAAAAAAAAGTTAAATTATTCAAAACCCCGGTTCACAGTAAAAATCCGATATTATTGATTTTAAATATTTTTATTTTATCATTAATTGTTCTTGTTTATAGAATAAATGTCATTCATGTAAGAAGTAGGGCACCTGCTTGGTCGTGTTATTTTGTTGCTAAAATTACTCGGTGTAAGTTGGTTACTACATTCCATGGAACATATAACTTTAATTCATCATTAAAAAAATATTATAATTCTATTATGCTTAAGTCAGATTGTGTAATAGCTGGCTCAAATTTTATATTTAAACATATTTCGGAAAATTATCCTGAACATGTTCCAAAAATGAAAAAATTTCTGGTAATATTTAGAGGTATCAATACAGAATATTATGATCCAAATAATATTAACAAAAAAGAGAGAACAAAATTTTTTGCAAAATTAAACATTGAATCAGGAAAAAAAATTATTCTTATGCCCGGACGTCTTACAGAATGGAAAGGCCAAGAGTTGTTGATAGAGTCTTTAAATATTTTAAAAACCAATTTTGGATATAAAAACTTTGTAGCTATTATTTTGGGCTCAGATCAAGGAAGAGATACCTATAAAAAAAAATTAGTTAGATTGGTTGAGCAACATAGACTGAATAATGATGTTATTTTTTTAGAACACGCAAATTCAATGCCTGTTGCATATAGTATCGCAAATGTAGTTGTATCTGCTTCAATTGAACCCGAAGCTTTTGGAAGGGTTTCTGTAGAGGCCCAGTCAATGAAAAGACCAATTATAGCAAGTGATATTGGTGGTTCTAAAGAGACTATTATAAATAATAGAACTGGATTACTATTTAAGTCTGAAGATCCAAAATCCTTAAGTGAAAAAATTGATAATATTTTTAGATCTGATGATACAACACTAAATGCTATGGGAAATAGTGGAAGAAAAAACGTTGAACAAAAATTTAATGTTGAAAAAATGTGCTTTTCAACTTATTCAGAATATAAAAAACTAATAAATGCCTAATATAACTTTACCAGACGGAAAAAAAATATCTTTTGATGAAAAGGTTACAGGAAAACAGATTGTAGAAAAAATTAGCAAGTCTTTAGCTAAAGAAGCACTTATTATGAGTGTTGATGGTAATTTAAAAGATTTAAGTTTCGAAATAGAAAAAGATTCTAAAGTAAAAATTTTAACATCAAAAGATGATGATGGTATAGATACCATTAGACATGACACTGCTCATATTTTAGCAATGGCTGTTCAGGAATTATTTCCTGGAACCCAGGTCACAATTGGTCCAACAATAGAAAATGGATTTTATTATGATTTCGCGAGAAAGGAACCTTTCACGGAGTCAGACTTAAAAAAGATAGAGACTAAAATGTCAGAAATAGTTGATAGGAATGAAACCACTTATAGAGAAGTTTGGGAAAGAGATAAAGCAATTGCTCATTTTAAAAAAATGGGAGAAAATTACAAAGCTGAAATTATTCAAGATATTCCAAAAGGCGAAGAGATCTCAATTTATTTTCATGGTAAATGGCACGATCTTTGTAGAGGTCCACATTTAACATCGACTGGTAAAATTGGTAAAAATTTTAAACTTACAAAAGTTGCAGGTGCGTATTGGAGAGGTGATTCAAAAAATGAAATGTTGCAAAGAATTTATGGAACATCGTGGGCATCGAAAAAGGATTTAGAAGATTATCTAAAAAGATTAGAGGAGGCTGAAAAAAGAGATCACAGAAAATTAGGTAAAGAGATGAATCTTTTTCATTTCAGAGAAGAAAGCCCTGGTGCAGTTTTTTGGCATGAAAAAGGGTGGAACTTATTTCAGAAACTAGTTAATTACATGAGAAAAAAACAACAAGATGCTGGCTATAAAGAAATTAATACACCAGAAATATTAGATAGATCTTTATGGGAAAAATCTGGACATTGGGAAAAATTTGGAGCACATATGTATACTTCTCAAACGCCTGATAAAAAAATTTTTGCAGTTAAACCAATGAATTGTCCTGGATGTGTTCAGGTATTTAATCAAGGATTAAAAAGTTATAGAGATCTTCCACTTAAAATGTCAGAGTTTGGAAAAGTTCATAGGTACGAACCATCTGGCGCATTACATGGATTATTAAGAGTAAGAGCCTTTACTCAAGACGATGCACACATTTTTTGCACTGAGGATCAAATAACAGAGCAATCACTTTCTATCACAAACTTAATTCTGGAAATTTATAAAGATTTAGGTTTTGAAAATGTTATTCTTAAATACTCAGATAGACCAGATCTTAGGGTTGGCAGTGACGCAGTTTGGGACAAGTCTGAAAAAGCTTTACTAAAAGCAGTTAAAGAAACGAAATTAGATTATAGTATAAACAAGGGTGAAGGAGCTTTTTATGGTCCAAAAATTGAATTTGTTTTAAGAGATGCAATTGGTAGGGATTGGCAATGCGGAACATTGCAAGTAGATCTTAATTTACCTGAAAGATTAGGAGCATCATATGTAGAGAAAGATGGCTCTAAAAAAGTCCCAGTCATGTTGCATCGTGCTTTATTTGGATCACTTGAAAGATTTATAGGAATATTAATTGAAAATTATTCAGGTAAACTTCCATTTTGGATTAGCCCTTTACAAACTGTTGTAATACCTGTTTCAAATGAATTTGACGAGTATTCAAAAAAAGTAAATAAGCAATTAATCGATGCAGGTTTTTCATCGGAACTAGATCTTAAAAATCATAATTTAAATTATAAAATTAGAGATCATTCTTTATCAAAAGTCCCAATTTTATTAATATGTGGAAAAAAAGAAGTTGACTCTAACAGCGTAACTATTAGAAGATTGGATTCTAATAAACAGGAAAACTTAGAATTGAAAAAATTTATAACTACCCACAAAGCTTTAAACAAAGCTCCTTCTTTATAAGTGCCAGATTTTAAACAAAATTATTTTCAGAGAAGAACTAAACATAAAGGGCCAAGATCTAATAATCGAATCGTCTCAGCAGAGGTTCAGGTTATTTCAAGTGATGGGAAAAATTTAGGAATACTTAATACAAATGAAGCGATATCGATTGCAAAAAATCAGGGATTGGATTTAATCGAAATAGCTCAAAATGCTAAGCCACCAGTATGTAAAATAATGGACATGGGAAAATATAAGTATGATGCCCAAAAAAAAGCAAACAAAGCCAAAAAGAAACAAAAGAAGATAGAAATAAAAGAAATTAAACTAAGACCTGTAACAGAGATACATGATTATACTTTTAAAATTAAGAATGCACAAAAATTTCTTTCTAAAGGAGACAAGGTAAAATTTACCATAAAATTTAAAGGTAGAGAATTACAGCATTCTAATTTAGGGGATGATTTAATGAAAAAGATTAAAACAGATATGGAAACACTTGGAAAAGTTGAACTCCAACCAAAATTTGATGGCAAACAGATGATAATGATCATTCAGCCTATTTAATAAATATCTTGTAAATTTATTATTATCTTTGTATAAACCTCGCACTTATGCCAAAACTTAAGACAAAAAGTTCAGCAAAAAAAAGATTTAAAATATCGTCAAGAGGAAAAGTTATGATGCCTCAAGCTGGTAAAAGACACGGAATGATTAAAAGGACAAATTCACAAATAAGAAAACAAAGGGGCACAACTGTAATGTCAAAACAAGACAGCAAAATTGTAAAATCATACATGCCTTATAATTTAAGGGGATAACAAAATGCCAAGAGTTAAAAGAGGTGTAACTAGCAGAGCAAAACACAAAAAAGTATTAAAGGCTGTAAAAGGGCAATGGGGAAGAAGAAAAAATACAATCCGTATTGCAAGACAGGCTATGGAAAAATCTATGCAATATGCTTACAGGGACAGAAGAAATAAAAAAAGAGAATTTAAATCTCTTTGGATCCAAAGAATTAATGCAGGAGTAAGGATAGAGGGTCTTACTTACTCTAAATTTATATACGCATTAAATAAATCAGGTATTAAAATTGATAGAAAAATTCTTGCTGAAATTGCTTATGATAATCCAGAGGCATTTAAATCCATTGTTAAAAAAGCACAAGCCACACTAAAGTAATCTTTGGTATTGTTTTTATTTGTTTAAGAAATAATCTGTAAACATGTCAGATTTTGAAAAAAAAGTAATAGAATTTAAAAACAAATTAAGCCAAACGCAAGATACGAAATTAGTAGACTCAATCAGAACTGAAATATTTGGAAAAAATGGGTTTATTAATCAGGAATTTAAAAGAATTGGAACCTTATCAGCTGATGAGAAAAAGAATTTTGCTTCTTCTATAAATAAAGCAAAACAGGAGCTTCAAAATATTATTAGTTCTAAAGAAAACGAAGTTTTAAATAAAGAGCTTAATGAAAAACTAGAAAAAGAAAAAATAGATGTAACATTACCTGAAAAAGAATTTAAAATTGGTAAAATTCATCCTGTTTCACAAGTAATAGACGAAATCTCTTGTATATTTTCAGAAATTGGTTTTTCCGTTGAGGAAGGTCCTGATGTTGAAAATGACTACAATAATTTTACAGCATTAAACACACCTGAAAATCATCCTGCAAAAGATATGCATGACACATTTTACCTTGATAAAAATATGAAAACATTATTAAGAACTCACACTTCTCCGGTTCAAGTTAGAACTATGGTAAAGGGAAAACCTCCTTTTAAGATTATAGCTCCAGGGAGAACATATAGAAGTGATAGCGACCAAACCCATACTCCTATGTTTCATCAATTAGAGGGATTACACATAGACAAAAATATAAATATGGGTCATTTAAAAGGGTGCCTTAATTATTTTATAAAGGAATTTTTTGAGGTTAAAAAAATCAAAATGAGATTTAGACCAAGCCATTTCCCATTTACCGAACCCTCTGCAGAAGTTGATATTGGTTATAGAATTGAAAACAATAAAATAATAATAGGCGAAGGAGATAAATGGCTTGAAATTTTAGGTTGTGGAATGGTCCACCCAAATGTTTTAAAAAATTGCAAGGTTGACTCAAAAATTTATCAAGGTTTCGCTTTTGGAATAGGAATTGATAGATTAGCAATGTTAAAGTATGGAATTAATGATCTTCGATCTTTTTTTGAATGTGATTACAGATGGTTGAATTACTACGGTTTTGATCCACTGGATGTTCCTACAAACTATAGAGGTTTAAGTAAATGAAATTCACAAAAGATTGGCTCGATATTCACTTAAAGTCAAAAAAAAAGGAGTCTCAAATTATAGATAAATTAAATAATATCGGTTTAGAGGTAGAAAAGATAGAACCAATAAAAAATGAATTGAGTGATTTTATAATTGCAAAAATCAATAAAGCTAACAAACATCCCAATGCTGACAGACTAAAACTATGCGAAGTTGATATTGGAGAAAATAAAGTTGTGAAAGTTGTATGTGGAGCACCAAATGCAAAAGATGGTCTATTAACTATATATGCACCACCTGGATCTGTAATTCCAAAAAATGGAATGAAGTTAGAGGTTTCAAAAATAAGAGGCGAAACATCTTACGGAATGCTTTGTTCTGAATCTGAACTAAAATTGTCAAATGAAAGTGAGGGAATAATTGAGCTAAATAGTAATAATGAAAATAAAATTGGTAAACCTTATTTTGGTAATTCTAATAAAGATAATGTGATTGAATTATCAATTACTCCAAATAGATCAGATTGTTTGGGGGTGAGAGGGATAGCTAGAGATTTAGCAGCATGTGATTTTGGAGATTTAAAGGAATTAAAAAAAACAAAATTAAATAAAAAAATTAAACATAATTTTAAAATAAAAATTGAAAAAGATAAAAATCAAGCTTGTTATATTTTTGGGAGTTGCATAATCAGAAAAATCAACAACACAGAGAGCCCAGGATGGTTAAAGAATAGAATTTTAGCATTAGGTTTAAGACCAATATCTGCAGTCGTTGATATTACAAATTACGTAATGTTTGATTTAAATAGACCCCTCCATGCTTATGATCTAGATAAAATTAAAAACAGAATCATTGTAAGAAATTCCAGAAAAGGTGAAATTTTAAAAGCACTCGATAATAACAATTATACTTTAGAGGAAAATATGTGCGTTATAGCTGATGACGAGGGACCACTAGGATTAGGTGGAATAATTGGCGGGACTAGGTCTGGTACAGAGATAGATACTAAAAATATTTTAATCGAGTCCGCTTATTTTGATCCTGAAATAATTAGAAAAACTGCTAAAAATTTAGATTTAAATAGTGATGCTAAGTTTAGATTTGAAAGAGGTATAGATCCTAATTCTGTTGCGTCAGGTCTAGAGTCAGCAGCTGATTTAATAACAAGTATTTGTGGTGGCGAAGTTTCTAAATTTGATATTCAACAAAATAAAAGATTTAAACCATTAGAGATCAATTTTGACCCAAATATTGTAACAAAAATAATTGGAATAAAAATTAAATCAAATCAAATCTTACGAATTTTAACTAAATTGGGTTTTACTTTAAAAAAAAGAGGAAAAATTTTTTCTGTGAAAGTTCCAACTTGGAGACCAGATATATTTGGTGAAATTGATTTAGTTGAGGAAGTTATTAGAATTATGGGATTAGAAAATATTAAATCGATCGAACCAGAAAAAAACAGAATTAAACCAACACTTAATTTTTATCAAAAACATTTTCATTTAGCCCAACGATCAGTTGCATCTAAAGGTTATTTTGAAACTGTCACATGGTCATTCACTGATGAAAATTTAAACAATAATTTTAAAGAAGAAATTAATACTATAAAAATTGTCAATCCAATCAGTTCTGATCTAAATGTTCTAAGAAATTCATTATATCCAAATTTAATATTTTATATGGAAAAAAATTCTAAAAGAGGTTTTGACGATCAATCACTTTTTGAAATTGGACCAGTTTTTACTGGAAAAAATCCAGGTGAACAAATTACAGTTGTGTGTGGCTTAAAAAGACAAAGTAGTAGCGATAAACATCAAGAGCAAATTGATGTATTTGAAATTAAAAAGGATTTAGTTCAAACCTTAATAGAGCTAGGAGTCGATAAAGATGAGTTTAAAATTGATGACAAAACTCCAAGTTATTACCATCCTGGAATATCTGGATCTGTTCATTCAAAAAGATATAATCTTTTACTAGGGCACTTTGGTGAGCTTCATCCAAAAATTGCAAAAAAAACTTTTGGTTTTGAAATACTTCTTGAGAATTTAGTAGAATATAAAAGCAGAACTAACAAAGTCAAAGAAAGCCTTAGTTTTTCAGATTATCAAAAATCAGACAGAGACTTTGCATTTGTAGTCGATAAAAATATCAACGCACAAAATTTAATAGATGTAATTTCAAACATTGATCAAACTTTAATAAAAGACATCAAAATTTTCGATGTATATGATGGTGAAAATATCCCAACCGGAAAAAAATCAATTGCCTTAACAGTAACGATACAATCTGACCATAAAACATTAAATGAAAATGATTTAACAAATATATCAAAAAAAATAGTTAACACTGTTGAAGAAAAAACTGGTGCTGAATTAAGATCGTAAATGTCCAATCTAAATAATATTAGAAATTTTGCTATCATCGCTCATATTGACCATGGAAAATCTACAATAGCAGACAGGATAATACATAAGTGCGGAGGTTTGACAGAAAGAGAAATGAAAGATCAAGTATTAGACTCTATGGATATTGAAAGAGAGCGAGGTATTACAATTAAAGCACAAACAGTAAAGCTTAATTACAAAGCAAAAGATGGCAAAGAATACATACTAAATATTATTGATACACCAGGTCATGTGGACTTCAGTTACGAGGTTAGTAGATCACTTTATGCATGTGAGGGATCCATATTAATTGTAGACAGCACACAAGGTGTTGAAGCACAAACACTTGCCAATGTTTATCAAGCATTAGATATAAATCATGAAATAATACCTGTGTTAAATAAAATTGATTTACCTGCGTCAGATTTAGATAGAACAAAAAAACAAATAGAGGATGTAATTGGCATAGATACATCTAATGCTGTTCCTTGTTCAGGAAAAACTGGAGAAGGTATTGAAGATATTTTAGAGCAAATAGTCTCTATATTACCATCCCCTAAGGGTGAAATTGATGAATTATTAAAATGTTTACTCGTAGATAGTTGGTACGATTCTTATTTAGGTGTCATTATTTTAGTCAGAGTTATAGATGGAACACTAAAAAAAAATATGAAAATAAAAATGATGTCTACCGACCGAGAATATATAGTTGAAAAAGTAGGTGTTTTCACACCAAAAGCTAAAGATATTGACGAATTAAATTCAGGTGAAATAGGATTTATTATCACAGGAATTAAAAATTTATCAGATACAAAAGTCGGTGATACTATTTGTGAAGCACAAAGTCCTCTCAAAAAAGCTTTACCTGGTTTCAAACCAAGTAAACCGGTAGTTTTTTGCGGCTTATTCCCAGTTGATAGTTCAGAATATCAAAAATTAAAAGATGGTTTAGCTAAGCTACAATTAAATGACTCGAGCTTTTCTTATGAGCCAGAGTCATCTTCTGCACTTGGGTTAGGATTTCGTTGTGGATTTTTAGGTTTACTACATCTTGAAATAATTACCGAAAGGCTAGAGAGAGAATTCGATATTAATTTGTTGACCACAACTCCAGGAGTTGTCTATAAAATTCATTTAAATAATGGTGGTATTCAAGATTTACAAAATCCTTCAAATTTACCTGATCCAACTTTAATAAAATTTATAGAAGAACCATGGATAAAAGCTACAATAATCACTCCTGATCAGTATTTGGGATCTATTATGAAACTTTGCCAAAATAAAAGAGGGATACAAAAAAATTTAAATTACTCAGGTAATAGAGCTGTATTAAATTACGAGATACCTCTAAATGAAGTTGTTTTTGATTTTAATGATAGACTCAAATCTATGACAAGTGGATATGCAAGCTTTGATTACGAAATCATAGGTCACAAAGAAGGAGATTTAGTAAAATTAGGGATCTTGGTAAATTCTGAACCAGTTGATGCACTTGCAATGATGGTTCATAAAGATTTTGCACAAACTATTGGTAGAGAAGTGTGCGAAAAATTAAAAGACCTTATACCTCGTCATAACTTTATGATTCCTGTACAAGCGGCAATCGGTGGCAAAATTATTGCTAGAGAAACTATAAAAGGATTTAAAAAAGATGTTCTAACAAAAATACACGGTGGTGGTGCTAGAGATAGAAAAAGGAAACTTTTAGATAAACAAAAAAAAGGAAAGGCTAGGTCAAAACAATTTGGAAGAGTAGAAATACCCCAAGAAGCCTTTATAGGTGTCTTAAAGATTAATAAAGAAAAATAAAATGATTTATGATTGCTTTTCTTACTGGGATGAAGACCTTCTATTAGATTTACGTTTAAAAATTTTAAATAAATTTGTAGATTATTTTGTAATTGTAGAAGGTAATAAAACTTGGCAAAACAACCCAAAAGAATTATGTTTTGATTTTGATAAATTTAAAGAGTTTAAAGATAAGATAATTTATATACCAGTAACAGATCTTCCTGATGGAGATGATCCTTACTTAAGAGAAAACTTCCAAAGAAATTCTATTTTAAAAGGATTAAATAATGCAAGACCTGATGACACAATAATGATTTCGGATCTCGACGAAATTCCAAACCCCAAAAAAATATCAACCTTTAAAAGTAATATGAAATATGCAGTTTTTAAACAAATGCATTTCTATTATAAATTGAATCTTCAAAGTAGAAATAATCCTTTTTGGTATGGTAGCAGAATATGCATCTATAAAAATCTTAAATCCCCACAATGGTTAAGGAATCTAAAATTCAAAAAAAGACCTTTTTGGAGAATTGATAAAGCAAGATTGAATAACATTATTGAGGACGGTGGCTGGCATTTTTGTAACTTAAAATCTCCCGAAAAATTATTGTATAAATATAGAAATTTGTGTGAAACTAACGATCCTATAAATTTTAAAGAAAAAATAGATGAAAAACATCTAAATTTAAATGAGATTAAAAAAAAAATTGAAAATCAAATTGATATAATTGGAAGAAACGACAGTTTTACGAAAATTAAATTAAATGAAAATTTTCCAGAATATTTACTGAATAACAAAGAATTTTATGAGGAGTGGCTTATTTAAATTATTTTAAAATTCTTATTATAACAAATTACGTTTTCATCAACTCTTAATATTTTATAATTTTCATTTAGTAACTTTTTAATTAAAATGTTTAATGATATGTTTTTTATGTGAATGTACTCAAAAATTAAAATTGGCCTGAGTTTCGAATTGTCTAAAAAATCAAGAATAATTTTATCGTCGTAACCCTCTACATCTATATATAAAAGGTCTATTTCACTTAAATTATATTTTATTATTAAGTTTGCGAAAGTTAATGTCTCAACTTTAATTTTTTCAATATGAGATTTTTTCACATTGTGATTTAATAAATGTTGTATCTTATTAGAGTTAATTCCTTTTATATGCTCTTGATAATTTTCTAGAAATTTATCTTTTACACAATATAGAAAATTTATTTCATTATCTTTTGATATGGCTGAGTTCTCAAATTCGATATTTTTATGATCCTTATAGTTTTCTTTTAATTGTTCAAAATACTTTTTCACAGGTTCTACCAATACAGCTTTTAACTCATTATTATTTTTTATAAACTTAGATATTTCATCAAATCTTTTTCCGTCATTTGCTCCAATCTGAATTAAACTTTTTATATTATTGTTGTTAAAAATTAATTTTAAAATAAGTTGAGTATTTATTAAATTATGAGTATCAAGTGATCTTTGATTTTTAATAAGGTCTTTATTAACTAGCTTGTATCCTAGTGCTTCACTCATTTTTTTTAAAATTTTTTTATACATTGATATTTAATAAACTCATGAAGTAGTATAACAAAATGAATTTTGATAAATTAAACATATGCCAAGTTACATTATCAGGAAATATTGAAATAATAAAAAGGAATTATTTAAATTTTAAACAATTTTACAATAATTTACAATTTTTTATCGTTTGTCCAAATGCTGATTTAAAAAAATTTAAAGAAGAATTAAACTTAGACAATTTTAGAATCTACGACGAAGATGAAATAATTAAATTTGAGCGCTTTAAAGAAATTGCAAATCTCATTTTAAAAAAAACCAACTATTATGAAAAAATTCAGGGTAGATTAGGATGGTACTATCAGCAAGTTTTAAAATTAACTTTTATTTATAATTTTATAAAAATTAATAATGAAAAATTAATAATTTGGGATGCGGATACAATAATTTTAAAAAAAATAAAATTTTTTGATAATGAAAAATCTGTAATTTACGGAACAACTAGTGAATTTTTTAAAGCTTATTATGCTACTAATAAAACTATTTTAGGTGAGATTCCTAAATATTTTGTTTCTTCAGTATGCCAATTTTCAGCAGTAACACCTTATGACCTTAAAAATCTTTTATCAAAACTATCTAATTTTCAACCTTCAAAAAAAAATATTGCAGAATGGTTTACATCTATGATATTTGAGGCAATTATTAAAACGCATAAGGAATATAATGGATCTTTGTTTTCAGAGTATGAGCTTATAGGACATTCAAAACTTTTAGAAAATAAAAAACCACAAATATTGATTTCAGGTATAAGAGAGGGTTTAGACGGAGTATTATCGAATTCCCAAGAAATGATAATAAAAATACTTAATTACAAACATCTTACTTATGAAAATCCTGATCAGCTTGATAAAAAACAAAGTTTTGTTCCACTAATAAAACTTTTAATAAAAAAAACTTCTAATAAAATTTATAGAGGTTTTAAACATTTTTTTAAAAAAAAATAGAATTATGATTAAAATTTTTTGCGTAACAAATAAACCTCTTCCAAAATTAGAAAAAAGTTTTCTAAATTTAGCAGGAGTTGGTGAGCATGATTTTTCCTCAAATTATATTAATACAAAAGTCAAAAATAACATTCATTATAAAGAAAAATTCTACTCTGAATTAACCTTTCACTATTGGTACTGGAAAAATTTACTTGTATCAGAAAATTCAGACTGGGTAGGCTTTTGTCAAAAAAGGCGATTTTGGGTAAAAGAAGATACTGATCTTTCCAAAATAAATAAAAATAACTTAATTGAAAACCTTTTGATTAAAGAAAATCATTCTTGGTCAAAATTAGATAGTATTATTTGTAATCCGATCGATGTTTCTGGGGCAAAAAAAATCAAATTATTTAAAAGAGGCTGGAGAAATTTAGTCAGAAATCCAAAACTTATCTTTGGAAAAAAAGAAAATATCATTACTCACTTTGATATGCATCATGGATATGGAAATCTGAGTAAAGCTATCAAAAAACTTGATAACAAAGATAGAGATGAATTTGAAAAGTTTGTAATCAATAAATCAAGTTACAATCCACACATTATGTTTATCGCAAGAAAAAGAATTTTAGATAAGTGGTTTACAACTGTATTCTCATGGCTTGAAAGATGTGAGGAGGATTTTAGATTTGATACTTTAAAAGGTTATGATACTGAGAGATTATATGCCTATTTGGCAGAAAGATATTTATCTTTTTGGTTCACAAAATATACTAGTTATAGAGAACATCCTTGGGCATTTATAGATTTTTAATGGAGAGATGGCCGAGCGGTTTAAGGCGCACGCTTGGAAAGCGTGTTTAGGGGAAACTCTTTCGTGGGTTCGAATCCCACTCTCTCCGCCAATTATTTGATGTTTTATAATTTTTAAAATGACGTTAAGATAGTTTCTGCAATTTTTTTATGGTCATTTTTTATCAAAAAAAGCTGTTCTTTGAGTAAAATTATTAAAGTAAGAAAAAAAAAATAAAATGATCCTACAATTATTAAATACCAACAAAAATTTGACCACTGTATATTGTTAGATTTTGATTATTATAAAAAATTGATATGATAATTTTTTTATCAAAAATATAAAATATGGTTAAAAATACTAATTATCAAGCAGACTCTATAAAAGTACTTAAAGGGCTTGAAGCTGTTCGAAAAAGGCCAGGAATGTATATTGGAGATACAGATGATGGAACTGGCCTACATCATATGGTTTATGAAGTCGTGGATAATTCTATTGACGAAGCATTGGCTGGTTATTGTAAAAATATAATTGTTAATATTAATTCAGATGGAAGTATAACAGTTAAAGACGATGGCAGAGGAATACCAATAGATTATCATAAAGGAGAAAAAAAATCAGCAGCTGAAGTAATAATGACCCAATTGCATGCTGGAGGAAAATTTGATCATGATTCATATAAAGTATCAGGGGGGTTACATGGAGTAGGTGTATCAGTGGTTAATGCGCTTTCAGAAAAGTTGGAACTTACAATAGAAAGGGATGGAAACAAATATTATATCGAATTTGAAAATGGAGAGTCAATTAAGCCCTTAAAAGCAATAGGTAAATCTAAAAATAGCGGAACGGAAATAAGATTTTTGCCATCTAAACAAATATTTTCCTCGACCAAATTTTCCAGCCAAATTATACAAAAAAGAATTCGTGAACTAGCCTTTTTAAATAAAGGAATAAAATTAACTGTTATAGACAAAACCCAAAAAAAAGAAAAAATTTTTGAATATAAATTTGACGGTGGACTTATTGAATTTATTAATTTTTTGAACCAAAATAAAGAAAAGCTTAAAAATAAAAACGGCAACGACCTTTTTAAAAAACCTATAATTTTCGAAGGAAGTAAAAACGGTATAGAAATTGAATGTTCTTTAGAGTGGAATTCCACATATGCTGAAGATGTTTATGCTTACACAAATAATATTTATCAAAAAGATGGGGGTACTCATTTATTAGGCTTTAGGAGTGCTTTAACTAGAGTTGTTAACAAATATATGAGTGATAATAATGTTTCAAAAAAAAATAAACTATCTATTTCTGGTGACGATATTAAGGAGGGATTAACTGCATTGTTGTCAATTAAAATGCCAGATCCTAAATTTTCATCACAGACAAAAGACAAATTAGTATCATCAGAAGTAAGAAATATTGTAGAAACCTTTGTAAATGAAAAACTATCTATTTGGTTTGATCAAAATCCTTCAGTTATAAAAATAGTTTTACTTAAAATTATTCAAGCAGCTCAAGCCAGAGATGTAGCTAGAAAAGCAAGAGAAAGCGTAAGAAGAAAAGGTGCCTTAGAATTAACTGGTTTACCTGGAAAATTAGCAGATTGTCAAAATTCAAAAAGAGATGGTACAGAGTTATTTATTGTAGAGGGAGATTCAGCAGGTGGTTCAGCTAAGCAGGGAAGAAATAGACAATTTCAAGCGGTATTACCATTGAGGGGAAAAATTTTAAATACTTACGTAGAGACAAACGGAGCAAAAAAAAATGTAAACCATTCTGATACAAGAACAAAAGCATTAACAAAAATGATTTCATCTAATGAAATAGTAACTTTAATCAATGCATTAGGGTTAGACCCAAAATCTGAGGAGATTGATCTCAAGGATTTGAGGTATGGAAAAATCATAATAATGACAGATGCCGATGTTGATGGTTCACATATTAGAGCACTGTTATTAACTTTTTTTAACAACCAGCCATTTAATAAATTAATTGAACATGGACATATTTATCTAGCTCAACCTCCTTTATTTAAACTTAATAAGTCTGGAAGAAGCTTTTATATTAAGGATGAAAAAGAGTTAAATAGTTTCTTATTAAACAATTCGAAAAATTTAAAAAAAGCAAAAAAAAATTCTAAAAGCTATGAAGAAATTTTATCTGAAGAGAAATCTAAATTAAATATACAAAGATTTAAAGGACTAGGGGAAATGAATCCAGAAGAACTCTGGAGCACAACATTAGATCCAGATAATAGAAATCTTTTGCAGGTAAAATATTCAAAAGATCTTAAAAAAGACCAAGAGATTATTCATACTTTAATGGGAAATGATGTTAGTATCAGAAAAGAATTTATTATCTCAAATGCAATTGATATTAACAATCTAGATATATAAAATTATGGAAACATCATATGTTTCTAAAATTTATTCTTTAAATAAATCTACTTATATTAATTTAAGGTGGATTGGCATAATTGGTCAATTTTTGACTTTAAATATCGTATTTTTTATTTTTGAATTTCAATTCAATATATATCTAACTAATTTAATAATATTTCTTGGAGTTATATCAAATATTATTCTAATTTATTTTTACCAAAAAAATATTTTATCTAATAAGGACTCTTTTATTTTTTTGTTTTTAGATATATTACAACTAAGCACTTTAATTTATCTCACTGGTGGAATTTTAAATCCCTTCTCAATATTTTTAATAATTCCAAGTGTTTTCTCATCATCTAATCTTGAATTAAAAGCTAGCTTGACGTTAATATCATTAACAATTCTTTCAATACTTTTACTGACTTTTTATCACGTAGAATTAATCTATCCGGGTACTAACATTATATTAGTTAATACTTTTTATTATTATGCAATTCCAACATCACTATTTATAGCTTTAATTTTTTTAAATTATTTTGCTGCTACTTTTGGAAGAGAATCAAGACTTAGAAAAGAAGCACTGGATAAATTAGAGCAGGTGATTGCAAAAGAACACGAGTTAGTATCACTTGGAGGCCAAGCCGCCGCTGCCGCACATTCCCTAAATACTCCTCTCTCGACTATAAAAGTTATATCCCAAGACATGTATAAGCAGTTTAAAGATCAAAAAGACATAAAAAAAGATATCGAGTTATTGGTAAGTCAAGTCGAAAGATGTAGTCAAATCTTAAAAAAATTAACCTTAGAGCCATCTCAAGAAGATGATTTTATAAATCAGGAATTATCTATCTCAGAATATGTTTCAGAAATTATTAAATCTTTTCGGGAAATATCTGATAAAGAATTTATAATTAATTTAAGTCAAGACACAAATTCTTTTAAAATATCAAAAATAATAGAAATTATATATGGAATTAGAAATTTTGTAGGTAATGCAAACAAATTTGCTAAGAAAAAAATATATGTCTCAATTAAAAGTAATAGTGAAATTACCGAATTATCAATCGAGGATGATGGAAATGGTTATCCAAAAGATATTTTGAGCAAAATAGGTGAACCTTATATAAAATCTTCATCTGATAAAGAAAATAAAAAAGCAGGATTAGGATTAGGAATCTTTATTGGTAAAACATTATTAGAGAGAAATAAAGCTATAGTGATCTGTAGAAACTCAAAAACTAGACCTGGTGCTGAAGTAATTATAAATTGGAAAAATGCTTTTTTAAAAAATCTTTAATGGTAAATCTTCTTTTTCGGTTTTTTTTCAAACATTTGACTTAATTGCTTGATCATAACATCCCCGAGTTCTTGTACGTCTGTAATTTTGATTGCTTTTTTATAATAACGAGAAACGTCATGACCGATGCCTATGGCTAAAATTTCGAAATCTTTATTATCTTGAATTGATTTTACCACTTTTTTCAGGTGCTTTTCTAAAAAATCTCCAGAATTTACTGATAATGTTGAATCATCAACAGGCGCACCATCAGAGATAACCATTAAAATTTTTCTCTCCTCTTTCCTTTTCTTTAATCTATTAAATGCCCAAAGTATTGCTTCGCCATCTATATTCTCTTTAAGTAATCCTTCTTTCAACATAAGGCCCAAGTTTTTTTTTGATTGCCTCCAGTTTGTGTCTGCACTCTTGTAAATAATGTGTCTTAAGTCGTTTAATCTTCCTGGATATTGGGGTTTTCCTTTTTTATTCCAATCTTCCCTTGACTCACCACCCTTCCAATTTTTGGTAGTAAATCCTAAAATTTCAACTTTAACATTACATCTCTCTAATGTTCTAGATAAAATATCTGCACATAATGCAGCTATTGTTATGGGCCTACCTCTCATAGAGCCAGAGTTATCAATCAACAATGTAACAATCGTATCTTTAAATTCAAATTCTTTTTCTTTTTTAAATGATAAAGAATTTTGTGGATCGATTATTATTCTTGTAAGTTTTGATGAGTCTAACAAACCTTCCTCAAGATCATATTCCCATGATCTATTTTGTATTGCTAACAGTTGTCTTTGCAATTTATTTGCTAACTTAGTAATTAAATCTTGGAAATTAATTAATTGTTGATCAAGGTTCTTTCTAAGTCTTAAAATTTCATCTTGTTTTTCTAAAATTTCAGCTTTAGCAGTTTCATCAAATTTTGAAGTAAAAATTTTATATTCTATATTTTTTTTGTTTATATTTAGTTTTTGAGAAACTCTTTCAAAGTTTTCACCAGTATTATCAGTTTGATCTGAGTCCTCTTGCATCCTAAATTGATTAACATCATAATCAGTTTCAGAGCTGGATTGATCTTCAACTTTTTCGTCAGAAGCATTATCGTTATTATCACTATTATCATTTTTAGAACTATCGTCATTTGCTGAATTTTGATTGTCCTCGTTTTGATTACTCTGTTGATTTTGATTTTCATCAAAAATATCCATTTTCTCAAGTAAATTTGAAAATTTTAAATTGTAATTATTCTGGTTTTCAATGTTTTGTTCCAAATAATTCAAATGGTTTTTAAAATTTTTATCAAAATCTTTTCTCCAGTAATTCAAAACTTTAAGTGAATTTTTGTTGAGATTTAGCTTGAAAAATTTTTCTAAAATGTATAACTCAAATGCATCATGAATATTTATTTCTTCCTTAGAATTTAACTCATTGTATTTTTTATTGTTAATCTTTTGATAATAAAAGTTTTCTAGATTTTTTTTAATTCCGCTCAACATTTTTGAACCTAACATTTCACATCTAAATATTTCAGATAGTTCATAAATTTTTTTTAAAGCTGGATTTTTAGGATGATTTTTTAGAAAGACATTATTATCAGAAAATCTTAATTTTAAAGCTTTAGAATCAGTATTTGCTCTCAATTTTATATAATCAGATTTATTTTTAAAATCTTTAATTTCTGAAAAATCTAAATTTTTTGTGTTAAAATTTTTACCTTTTAAGCTATCTTCGTTCAGTTGATTAGAAATTACTTTATAAGTTGAAGTAAGCGCTTGTTTAATCAATTCCTCTAAAATTTCTCTTTTTTTTTCCATTAATTTTAGGAATTAATAATAGACTCAGGCAAATCTTCCCCAAAACATCTTTGATAATATTCAGAAATGATACTTTTTTCGGCATCATCGCATTTATTTAAAAATGTCACTCTGAATGCATATCCAAGGTCTTTAAATATTTCTGCATTATCTGCCCAGTGTAAAACTGTTCTTGGACTCATTACAGTTGATATATCACCAGCCATAAATCCTTTTCTCGTCAGAGTTGCTACCTTAATCATGTTAGAAATTTTTTCTTTACCCTCAATATTATTATATGGTTTATTTTTTGCTAAAATAATTTCCATCTCTTTTTCAAGACTTAAATAATTTAAAGTTGTAACAATATTCCATCTATCCATTTGACCTTGGTTTATTTGTTGAGTTCCATGATATAATCCTGATGTATCTCCCAAACCCACAGTATTAGAGGTTGCAAAAAGTCTGAAATAATTGTTTTGTTTGATTACTTTATTTTTATCAAGAAGAGTAAAGCTTCCCTCGGACTCTAAAATTCTCTGTATAACAAACATAACGTCTGGTCTACCTGCATCATACTCGTCAAAAACCAAAGCTACAGGGTTTTGAATTGACCAAGGTAAAATCCCCTCTTTGAACTCTGTTACCTGTTTTCCATCTTTAAGTCTTATAGCGTCTTTGCCTATTAAATCTATTCTACTAACATGACTATCTAAATTAACTCTTATGCAAGGCCAGTTTAATCTAGCAGCAATCTGTTCTATATGTGTTGATTTCCCTGTTCCATGATAACCTTGAACTAAAACTCTTTTGTTAAAAGAAAAGCCTGATAAAATCGCAATTGTCGTATCTTTATCGAATTTATAATTTTTATCAATCTCAGGAACATATTCATTTTTTTTTTCGAAAGCTTCTACTTCTAAATCGCTATCTATCCCAAAGGTTTGCTTAACAGATAACTTAATATTAGGCACTATATTTAAATCATTAGTCATTTTTTCAAAGTTCTTTTTAATTGCGTATATGCTAAAGTTATCACTTTAAGCTTTTCTTCAAATTTTCTATTTCCTGAATTCATATCAGGATGAAATTTTTTAACAAGTTTTTTAAACTTAGATCTTATATTTTCCCAATTTATTGTTACATCTAAGCCTAAAATATCAAAGGCTTTTAAATCTTTATTGGAGAAATTAAGCTGCGCTATTTTAGTATAGTTTTTATCAATACCGTTTTTATTCAAACTTTCCTTTAAGGCGTTATTCCATAATATTTTAAAAAAATTATCTTGAGCACTAAAGTTTTGAGTAGGTTTGTGCCAGGTCATGTCAGATTTAATAAATTCTAAAATTTCTTCATCATTCATCTTTTCAAAATAATTCCAATTCTTATTGAATTCTTTAATATGCTTTAGGCAAAGTAATCTGTATTTTTTACTATTGTCTCTCTCAATTGGAGCCCTATATTGTCCAATATTATTACAATTATTCCAATCGCAAATAGTTTTCATTAGGTTATTATTATATAATTTGTTATGGAAATAAATAATTTAATTGCAAAAATAAACAATAAAATTTGTAATAAAATTAAATGTGAAAAAATCTCAATTGAAGATAAAACATTTTTACATAGAAAACATAAAAATTTTGATCACAAAAAATTTCATCTTAAAATTAGAATTGAGTCTTTGGAACTTAAATCAAAGAAAAAGGTAGAGGCCACTAGAGAAATATTTAATATTTTAAATCAAGAATTGAAAGATTATATTCATTCAATTCAACTATTAATTAATCAATGAGCCTAAAAATTTTTCTACTTTTATTTGTGAATAGGTATTATTAATTACTGGTTTTGCAATTTTTTTTAACAAAATTAAGTTTATATTTTTATTGTGGTTTTTTTTATCTTTAATCATAAAATTTGAAATTTTATTTATATTATTTTTATTAAAATAATTTTTTAAGTTATTATACTTTAATTCTCCAATATGGTTTTCGATTAACCCGAGCTCTTTTTTAGCAAGCAATTTTTCTTTATTACTGAATTTTGACGCTGTTAAAATACCAAGTAGGACAGCTTCCCCGTGATTTAGCTTATTTGTATATCCTAATGTAGATTCAAATGCATGAGCAAAAGTATGTCCATAATTTAAGGTTTTTCTTAAATTGATCTCTCTTTCATCTTTTTCAACAATTG
>CACGCL010000002.1 GCA_902571525.1 uncultured Pelagibacteraceae bacterium | reverse complement strand
TAGCTTCACAGATTTTTAATAATTTATTCTTTAGTTCTGACAGATACGATTTATCAGATGTTGGAAGAGTTAAATTAAATTCAAGATTAAATTTAGATTGTTCTGATAAAATTACAATATTAAGAAACGATGATATCATTTCTATAGTAAAAAAAATGCTCGATCTTAGAGATGGTAAAGATGAGGTAGATGATATTGATCACTTAGGAAATAGGAGAGTTAGATCGGTTGGTGAGCTTGTAGAAAACCAGGCTAGAATTGGTGTCTATCGTATGGAAAGAGCAATTAAAGAAAAAATGACAACCTTAGATGTTGAGTCAGCTATGCCACAAGATTTGATAAACGCTAAACCATTGACAATTTCTTTAAAAGATTTTTTTGCTACGTCTCAACTTTCTCAATTCATGGATCAAACAAATCCTTTGTCTGAAATTACTCATAAAAGAAGAGTTTCTGCATTAGGTCCAGGGGGCTTAACAAGAGAAAGAGCTGGTTTTGAAGTAAGAGACGTTCACCCAACTCATTATGGTAGAATATGTCCAATCGAAACACCAGAAGGACCAAACATTGGATTAATAAATAGTTTATCAACATACTCAAAAATTAACAAATATGGCTTTATAGAGTCTCCTTACAGAAAGGTTGTTAATGGAGTTGTTCAGGAAAAAATAGAATATTTATCAGCTATGGAAGAGACCAAATATACAATTGCTCAAGCAAATTCAAAAATTGATAAAAATGGAAAATTAACAGAGGATTTGGTATCAAGCAGACAAAATTTAAACTTTATTTTGTCCAAACCTGAAAATATTGACTACATAGATGTATCTCCAAAACAGTTAGTTTCTGTAGCTGCATCTTTAATACCATTTTTAGAAAATGACGATGCAAACAGAGCGTTAATGGGATCTAATATGATGAGACAAGCAGTACCATTACTTAAACCAGAGTCTCCATTAGTAGGAACAGGAATAGAAAGTGATGTAGCCTTAGATTCAGGTGTAACCATTGTAGCAAAAAGAGACGGTATTGTAGATAAAATTGATGGAAAAAGAATTGTTATAAAGGCTATTGGTGAGACTGATTACTCTAAATCTGGAGTTGATATTTACAATTTACAAAAGTTTAAAAGATCGAACCAAAATACTTGTATAAATCAAAAACCTTTAGTCAGGGTAGGTGATAAAGTAAAAAACGGAGATATAATTGCTGATGGACCTTCCACTAAGATTGGTGAACTTGCTCTTGGAAAAAATGTTACGGTAGCCTTTATGCCTTGGCAGGGATATAATTTTGAAGACTCGATTTTAATTTCTGAAAGATGCGTAACTGACGATGTTTTTACCTCTGTTCACATAGAGGAGTATGAGGTAATGGCAAGGGATACAAAACTAGGTGAAGAAGATATCACAAGAGATATCCCTAATGTAAACGAAGAAGCTTTAAAAAACTTAGATGAGTCCGGAATTGTTTATATAGGTGCTGAGGTAAAACCTGGCGACATACTTGTGGGGAAAGTAACCCCCAAAGGTGATACCGCTTCAGGACCAGAGGAAAAATTATTAAGATCTATATTTGGTGAAAAAGCTATTGATGTTACTGATACTTCTTTAAAAATGCCTAGTGGAAGTGGTGGAACAGTTATAGATGTAAGAGTTTTTAACAGGCACGGTATAGAAAAAGACGAGAGATCAATCACCATAGAAAGAGCAGAGATCGATCTAGTTCAACAAGATAGAATTGTTGAGGAAGAAATTTTAAATAGAAGTATTAAACAAAGAACTCTTCAAATTTTGAATGGTCATAAATTAGCAAAAAAAATTAAAAACTTAAATCAAGGTGATGAAATTAATCAGCAAAATATTGCGGATTTATCAATCACAGATATATTTAAAATAGATCTAAATGATTTAAAGAAGAATGAAATACTTAGCAAACTCAAAGATCAGTATGATGAGGCTAGTCTCGATATTAAGGAAAGGTTTGAAGACAAAGTTTTAAAAATTAGACAAGGTGATGATCTTTTGCCAAGCGTAATGAAAATGGTAAAAGTATTTGTTGCGATTAAAAGAAGGCTTAGACCTGGAGATAAGATGTCTGGCAGACATGGAAATAAGGGAGTAGTAAGTAAAATCGTTCCTGTTGAGGATATGCCATACAGACAAAATGGCAAGCCTGTTGATATAGTATTAAATCCTCTCGGTGTTCCAAGTCGAATGAATGTTGGTCAAATTTTAGAGACCCATTTAGGATGGGCATGTACAGAGTTAGGAGAAAAATTAAAGTCACTAATCATTGAAAATCAAAAAAAGTTTGAGTTAAATCAAAAAATAAAAGAATTTTTAAAATCAATTTATGGTCAAGAGATACTTGGTAATTCAATTGAAAAATTATCTAAAACTGAATTTTCAGATCTATGTGAAAATCTTATGAATGGTGTTCCGATTTCGACTCCAGTTTTTGACGGAGCTAAAGAAAGAGATGTAACCCAGATGCTAGAACTAGCAAAATTACCCAATTCAGGCCAAACAGAACTTTGGGATGGTAGAACAGGTGAAAAATTCGATAGATCGGTCACCGTTGGAACAATCTATATGTTAAAACTTCACCACTTAGTCGAGGATAAAATTCATGCTAGATCAACAGGACCATATAGCTTAGTAACGCAACAACCCCTAGGTGGTAAAGCACAACTTGGTGGTCAGAGATTTGGTGAAATGGAAGTTTGGGCTTTAGAAGCTTATGGAGCATCATACACTTTGCAAGAAATATTAACAGTTAAATCAGATGATGTTGCCGGAAGAGTAAAAGTTTATGAAACAATTGTAAAGGGTGAAGAAAATTTTGAATCAGGAATACCTGAGTCATTTAACGTTTTAGTTAAAGAAATAAAATCTTTAGCATTAAATGTCGAATTAAATTAATTATGAAAAAAATAATTTTATTAACTTTATTATTAATGCCTACCAATCTATTTGCTGAAGATATCATAAAAATTGGAGAAAATATATTTTACAATAAGGAAGCATGTATAAATTGTCATATTCTAAATGCCGCTGACGGTGGAAACAATCAACTTTCAATGGAACATGTTGTCAATATAGTAACCAATGGATATGGTGTAATGCCAGCTTACAAAGATAAATTATCTGAAAAAGAAATAGATGCAGTAGCACTATTTGTATCAAAAGAAGGAAAAAATTGGAAAAATAAACTTAGCTCATTTGTACAATAATTATGAAAAAAGATTTAAGCAACATTTTTAAAAGTAGCGAGATATCTGATGCTCAAAATTTTAATAGTATTAAGATATCTCTAGCTAGTCCTGAAAAAATTAAGTCGTGGACTTATGGAGAAATTAAAAAACCTGAAACTATAAACTATAGAACTTTTAGACCTGAAAAAGATGGTTTGTTCTGTGCGAGAATATTTGGTCCCATCAAAGATTACGAATGCTTATGTGGTAAATATAAAAGAATGAAATTTAGAGGCATAATCTGTGAAAAATGTGGTGTTGAAGTAACAAAATCAAATGTAAGACGAGAGAGAATGGGACATATAAATCTTGCAACACCCGTTGCACATATATGGTTCTTAAAATCTCTACCAAGCAGAATATCTTTAGCAGTCGATATGAAATTAAAAGAGGTGGAGAGAGTATTATACTTTGAAAATTTTATTGTGATAGAACCTGGATTAACTGGTCTAAAGAAAAATCAATTGCTCTCAGAAGAGGAGCTAATTAAATATCAGGATGAATTTGGAGAAGAATCATTTACAGCTGGAATAGGTGCTGAGGCTATTTTAGAAATTTTAAAATCGATAAACCTTGAACAAGAAAAAGAAATATTGGTCAAGACGATAAACGAGACAAAATCTAAAGTTTCTGAAGAACGATCTATAAAACGTTTAAAACTAATAGACTCCTTTATTAAAACAGGAAACAAACCGGAATGGATGATCCTAACGGTAATACCTGTAATTCCTCCAGAGCTAAGACCTTTAGTACCGTTAGACGGTGGTAGATTTGCTACTTCAGATTTAAATGATTTATATCGAAGAGTAATAAATAGGAATAATCGTTTGAAAAGATTAATGGATTTAAAGGCTCCAGATATAATAGTAAGAAATGAGAAAAGAATGTTGCAAGAGTCAGTTGACGCTCTTTTTGATAATGGTAGACGTGGTAGAGTAATAACTGGAACTGGTAAAAGACCGTTAAAATCTTTAGCAGAAATGCTTAAAGGTAAGCAGGGTAGATTCAGACAGAACTTACTTGGAAAAAGAGTTGATTATTCAGGTAGATCTGTAATTGTAGTTGGACCAGACTTGAAATTACATGAATGTGGATTGCCAAAAAAAATGGCTTTAGAATTGTTTAAACCATTTTTATACGCAAGATTAAATAAACTAGGCTTAGCATCAACAATTAAACAAGCAAAAAAATTAGTTGAAAGAGAAACAAATGCAGTTTGGGATGCTTTAGAACTTATTGTAAGAGAGCATCCCGTAATATTAAATAGAGCCCCAACGTTACATAGACTTGGTGTGCAAGCATTTGAACCGAAATTAATAGAAGGGGATGCAATTGAACTTCATCCATTAACTTGTGCAGCTTTTAACGCAGATTTTGATGGTGATCAAATGGCTGTTCATATTCCATTAAGTTTGGAAGCACAACTTGAAGCTAGAGTTTTAATGATGTCAACAAACAATATTTTAAGCCCATCTAATGGCAAACCTATAATTGTCCCTAGTCAGGATATGATATTAGGTATTTATTATTTATCTCTTGCACCTTACCAAGAAAAAAAGATTGAGGGATATTTTGTAAATAATTCAGAGATCGAACAAGCTTTAGAATCAGGAAATATTAAAATTCACTCAAGAATAATCTCTAGATTTGAAACAGTTGACGAAAATGGTAAAGTTAAAGTTGAAAAACATACAAGTACGGCAGGAAGATTTCTGTTAGCTAATTTATTACCGAAAAACAAAGATATTACATTTAATTTAATTGACAGAGTTCTTCCTAAAAAAGTTGTATCTGAAATTATAGATATAATTTTTAGATTTACTGGTCAAAAAAGTACAGTAATTTTCTGTGATAAGATAAAAGACTTAGGATTTAAACATGCCTTTAAAGCCGGTATATCTTTTGGTAAAGATGATTTAATTATTCCAGATAGTAAAGAGATATTAATAGAGGAAACAAAAAAACTAATAAAAGACTATGAAAATCAATACTCTGAAGGATTAATAACAAGAGGTGAAAAATATAATAAAGTTGTGGATGCATGGTCTAAATGCACAGATAAAGTCGCATCAGAAATGATGAAAGGAATATCCGCAACTGAAAAAACAGAGCAAGGTTTAAATATAAACTCAGTGTTTATGATGGCAGATTCAGGTGCCAGAGGATCTGCAGCTCAGATGAAACAATTGGCAGGAATGAGAGGTTTAATAGCCAAACCATCAGGTGAAATAATAGAGTCACCTATCACCTCAAATTTTAAAGAAGGATTAACTGCTCTAGAATATTTTAATTCTACTCATGGTGCTAGAAAAGGTCTTGCAGATACAGCCTTAAAAACAGCTAATTCAGGATATTTAACAAGGAGACTGTGTGATGTTGCGCAAGATTTAACAATAACGAAAAAAGATTGTGATTGCAAAAACATGCAAAGCATAACTTTATCTGAAATAATTGAAGGAGGTAATATCATTGTTAGTTTATCAGAAAGAGCACTGGGAAGAGTAGTTGCTGATAATGTAAAAAATCCGATATCTGGCGATGTTATAATCAAAAAAGGCGATATGATTGATGAAGCGGGATGTGATAAAATTGATGCTGCAGGCGTAAAATCAATTAATGTTTACTCAGTTATAACATGTGGTTCTAAAGAGGGAGTTTGCGCAATGTCTTATGGTAGAGATCTATCTAGAGGACAAATGGTAAATGTTGGAGAAG
Source organism: uncultured Pelagibacteraceae bacterium (assembly GCA_902571525.1). GTDB lineage: Bacteria > Pseudomonadota > Alphaproteobacteria > Pelagibacterales > Pelagibacteraceae > Pelagibacter. Next base: position 112,506 of record CACGCL010000002.1, on the reverse strand, counting down.
CAATAGGAATGATCTCCGCGCAGTCAATAGGAGAACCTGGTACGCAGTTAACAATGAGAACATTCCACGTAGGTGGTACAGCACAGATTAAACAAGACTCACAAATTGTTGTGAAAAATGATGGAATTCTAAAAATAATTAATACAAATTTACTGGAGGACTCTAAGAAAAATCAAATAGTTATGGGAAGAAATACCCAAATTTCTTTGGAGGATGAAAAAGGTATACAAATTGCAATATATAAGGTTCCTTATGGTTCAAAATTATTTTTTAAAAATGGTGATAAAGTTAAAAAAAATTCTAAAATTTGTGAGTGGGACCCTTACACAACACCAGTTATAGCTGAAAAAAGTGGTATTGTTGGTCTTGTTGATTTAATAGATGGTGTTTCATTATCTGAAACACTAGATGATACTACTGGGATATCATCTAAATCAGTAATTGATTGGAGATCTCAATCTAAAAATACTGAATTAAAACCGAGAATAACTTTAAGAGATGAAAAGGGTAATGTAGTAAAAAAAGCAGATGATAATGAAGCAAGATATTATCTTGTTCCAGATTCAATTTTATCAGTTAAAGATGGGCAAAAAATTAGTGCTGGTGATGTAATTGCAAGATTACCTAAAGAAACTTCTAAGACAAAAGATATTACTGGAGGTTTACCAAGAGTTGCTGAATTATTTGAGGCAAGAAAAGCTAAAGATAGTGCAATTATTGCAGAAAATGATGGTAAAGTAATGTTTGGTAAGGAAGTTAGAGGAAAGCAAAGGGTATCCATAGTCTCAGATTCAGGAGAAACATCAAATTACTTAATACCAAAAGGTAAACATATAAACTTTAATCCAGGTGAAGAGATAAAAAAAGGTGAATACCTTCTTGATGGACAGCCACTTCCCCATGATATTTTAAGAATTTTAGGTATTAAAGAACTAACTGAGTATTTCGTGAACCAAGTTCAAGAAGTTTATAGACTGCAAGGTGTTATTATTAACGATAAGCACATAGAAACAATTTTAAGACAAATGCTTAAGAAAGTTGAGATAAAAAATTCAGGTGACTCTGAATATTTACCAGGCGAAATAATTGATAGATTTAAATTAGAAAATGTAAATGAAGAATTAGTTAAAAATGGAAAAAAACCAGCCTTCGGTGAAAGAGTATTAATGGGTATAACAAAAGCATCATTACAAACTGAGTCATTTATATCTGCGGCATCATTTCAAGAAACCACTAGAGTTCTTACAGATGCAGCAATAAGAGGAAAAACTGATAGTTTGACAGGCCTAAAAGAAAATGTAATTGTAGGAAGACTTGTGCCTGCTGGAACTGGTTCAATTAAAAACAAATGGAACAAAAAAGCTCTTGAGGACGATCAAAGATTTTTATCTGAGCAAGAAAAGATCGATCAAGCCGAAACCCCCGTAAATCCATAATAATAAACTATAATTTCTGGTGTTTTAGTTTGACAATTTGAAAAACTATAGTATTTTCACCAAGATTTTGGTTGGATAGTAGTGCTAGTTAGGTACTAAACGCGACCACAGATTTTAAAACACTATTAATTTCTTCCATAATCATTTTTATATTATGCCAACGATAAACCAATTGTTAAAAAAAAGAAGGACTAGACCAAAGGCTAGAGATAGAGTTCCTGCACTTGAAAAATCACCTCAAAAAAGAGGAGTTTGTCTAAAAGTTTATACAACTACACCCAAGAAACCAAATTCAGCATTAAGAAAAGTAGCTAGAGTAAGGTTATCTAATGGTCATGAAGTAACGTCTTATATTCCGGGAGAAGGACATAATTTACAAGAACATTCAGTAGTGCTTATTAGAGGGGGAAGAGTAAAAGACTTACCTGGAGTAAGGTATCATATACTAAGAGGTAATTTAGATACTCAAGGTGTGACCGCAAGAAAACAACAAAGATCCAAATATGGGGCTAAAAAAGGTAAATAAAAATGTCTCGTAAAAAAAGTGCATCAAAAAAAATTACTATTCTAGATTCAAAATATAAATCAGCAATCATACCAAAATTAATTAATTCTTTAATGTTTGATGGCAAAAAAACTATTGCAGAAAAAATTGTATATGATGCAATTGATAAAATAAAATCTAAATCAAAAGATGAACCTATCACAATATTTAATCAAGCCATTACTAATATCAAACCAACTGTTGAAGTTAGATCAAGAAGAGTTGGTGGAGCTACATACCAAGTTCCTGTTGAAGTTAAATCCAAAAGATCTCAAGCTTTGGCAATTAGATGGTTAATAGATGCCTCTAGAAAAAGAAAAGATAAAAAGATGTCTGACAAAATTTTCAATGAAATATACGATGCATATCAAAACAGAGGTTCAGCAATCAAAAAAAAAGAGGACACTCATAAAATGGCGGAGTCAAATAAAGCTTTCGCACATTTTAGATGGTAATTAAATGACAAGAACACATAAATTAGATAAATACAGAAACATTGGAATAATGGCACATATTGATGCCGGCAAAACTACTACGACTGAGAGAATATTATATTACACAGGAAAAAGTCATAAGATCGGTGAAGTTCATGATGGTGCAGCGACAATGGACTGGATGGAACAAGAACAAGAAAGAGGAATTACTATTACTTCTGCTGCAACTACTTGTTTTTGGAATGACCATAGAATTAATATCATAGATACACCAGGTCACGTAGATTTCACGATTGAAGTTGAAAGATCTTTAAAAGTGCTTGATGGTGCAGTTGCTGTTTTTGATGGTGTTGCAGGTGTTGAGCCCCAATCAGAAACTGTATGGAGACAAGCTGACAAATATAAAGTACCAAGAATATGTTTTGTAAATAAACTTGATAGAACTGGTGCTGATTTTTTTAGATGTGTTGATATGATTAAAGATAGGCTTGGTGCAAAACCTTTGGTTATGCAAATTCCTATTGGTATAGAAGCTTCACTTCAAGGAGTAGTTGATCTTGTAAAAATGAAAGCAATCGTGTGGAAAAATGAAGACTTAGGAGCTGCTTGGGAAGAAATAGATATACCAAGTGACTTAAAAGAAATTACAGATAAATATAGACAAGAACTAGTAGAAACTGCTGTTGAGCAAGATGAAAAATTAATGGAGAATTATTTAAATGGTGAGGAAATAAAAATTGCTGATTTAAAAAAATGTATAAGAAAAGGTTGTTTAAGTTTTAATTTTGTACCTGTTTTAACAGGTTCTGCATTTAAAAATAAAGGTGTGCAACCTTTACTAGACGCAGTAGTAGATTATTTACCTAGTCCAGTCGATATTGGCTCAATTCAGGGAACTAAACCAAATTCAGATGAGGTTATTGAAATGAAATTTGAAGATAACGCACCTTTTTCTGCATTGGCTTTTAAAGTTGCAAATGATCCTTTTGTAGGTTCATTGACCTTTATTAGAATTTATTCTGGTACAGTTAAATCTGGAACAGGAATTTATAATACTTCTAAAGATAAAGAAGAGCGAGTAGGCAGAATGCTTTTAATGCATGCAAATTCAAGAGAAGATATTAAAGAGGCGAATGCAGGTGATATAGTAGCATTAGCAGGATTAAAATATACAATTACTGGTCATACATTAGCAGATGAGGACAAACCTGTTTTACTTGAGCCCATGGAGTTTCCAGATCCAGTAATTGAAATAGCCGTTGAGCCTAAAACAAAAGGAGACCAAGAAAAGATGGGTGAAGCCTTAGGTCGATTAGCAAAAGAAGATCCTTCATTTAGAGTTACTTCTGATGAAGAATCTGGTCAAACAATTATAAAAGGTATGGGTGAACTTCATTTAGATATTATTGTTGATAGAATGAAAAGAGAATTTAAAGTTGAAGCCAATATTGGAGCACCTCAAGTTGCTTATAGGGAAACAATTTTAAAAAATTCTGAGTTTGATTACATACATAAAAAACAAAGCGGTGGAGCTGGTCAATTTGCACGAGTTAAATTATCTGTCGAACCTTTAGAACCAGGAAAAGGTAGAGAAATTGAGAGCAAAATTAAAGGTGGAGCAATACCAAAAGAATTTATACCTGGTGTTGAGAAAGGTATTGAAAGCGTTTCAGATACTGGAATTTTAGCTGGATTTCCAATTATAGATTATAAAGTAACAATTTTAGATGGTCTTCATCATGATGTTGACTCAAGTGTTTTGGCTTTTGAATTAGCTTCAAGACAATGTTTCAAAGAGGCATGCAATAGAGCTACTTTAAAATTGTTAGAACCAATAATGAGAGTTGAAGTAGTAACACCCGAAGATTATATGGGTGATGTAATAGGTGATTTAAATAGTAGAAGAGGACAGATAAACACACAAGAGCAAAGAGGTAATGCAACGGTCATAACAGCTATGGTGCCTTTGGCAAATATGTTTGGTTACATTAACGCTTTAAGATCAATGTCACAAGGTCGAGCTCAATATTCAATGTTTTTTGATCATTATGATAAAGTTCCTCAAAACGTTCAAGACGAAGTAACAAAAAAAACCGGATCTTAAAAAAATGGAAAAACAAAACATAAGAATTAAACTAAGAGCTTACGATAACAAAGTATTAGACCAATCAACCGAGGAAATAGTAAACACCGTAAAAAGAACTGGTGCAAATATAAAAGGTCCTATACCGCTGCCAACAAAAATTGAAAGATATACTGTTTTAAGATCTCCACATATAGATAAAAAAAGTAGAGAACAATTTGAAACTAGAACTCATAAAAGATTATTAGACATTATTGAGCCGACACCTCAAACAGTCGAAGCACTAATGAAACTTGATTTAGCTTCAGGTGTGGATGTGGAGATTAAGATATAATGATAGAGATTGGATTAATTGGTAAGAAAATTGGCATGACTAGAGAATTTTATAAAACTGGTCAGTCAGTTCCTGTCACTGTTATTAAATTTGATAAAGGAAGAGTTATTAACATAATGTCAAAGGAAAAAAATGGATATAACGCAGTTCAAATTGGTTTTGGAAAAATAAAAAATTCAAAATTATCAAAACAGATGAAAGGTTATTTTAGTAAAAAAAATACAGAACCAAAGAAAATACTTAAAGAATTTAGAGTTAAAAGTCTTGAAAATTTTAAAGAAGGAAACGAGATAGGTATAGAAATATTTAAAGACATAAAATTTGTGGATATTAAATCAAAAACTATTGGAAAAGGTTTTGCTGGAGCAATGAAAAGACATAATTTTAGCGGTCTAAGAGCCTCTCACGGGGTTTCTATATCACATAGAGCACATGGATCCACAGGTCAAAACCAAGATCCAGGTAAAGTTTTTAAAAATAAAAAAATGGCTGGTCATATGGGAGATAAAATTAGAACAATGCAAAACATAGAAATTATTAAATCTGATGGGGTTAATAATCTATTATATTTAAAAGGTTCTATACCAGGATCTAAGAATACCCAGGTAATAGTAAAAGAGTCAGTCAAAAATATTAAGAAACTTACAATGCTAGAAAAAATTGAAAAAATAGAAAAATTAAAAAAAGTAACAGAAAAAAAGAAGAAATAAAATGAAAGTTGATAAAATAAGTTTAGACGGAAAAAAAACCTCAATAGAAGTAAAAGACAAGATTTTTTTATCAAAAATTAATGAAACTTTAATCAGTGAAGTAATCTATAAAACGAATGCAAATTACAAAGGAAGAAAAGCTAAAACAAAACAAAAAAATGAAATTATTGGCTCTACATCCAAAATATATGCTCAAAAAGGTACGGGTAACGCAAGACACGCAAGTAGGAAGGCGCCATTATTTGTTGGTGGTGGAGTAGCACACGGTCCAAAAGGAGAAAACCAATATAAAAAAAGAAAATTAAATAAAAATGAGAAAAAGTTAAGTATTGCATCGATTTTAACAAAAAAACACAAATTAAATGATTTAATAATATTTAATGATTTTTCAACAGAAATTAAAAAAACAAAAGAAATGAACCTAATTTTAAAAAAATTTAATGCTATTAATAGTATTTTAATATTAGATAAGCCTTCAAAAAATAATATAGATAAAGCCTTGAGAAATATTCCTAATGTTAAATGTACCGATGTAAATCATTTTAGTGCTTTTGATATTATAAAATATAAAAAAATAATTTTTACTGAGAGTTCAGTAAAAGAACTAGAAAAGAGATACAATTAAATGGCTAAAGTTAGTTTTTATGATTCGATTGTAGCACCTGTAATTACAGAGAAATCTACAAACTTATCTTCATTAAACAAGGTTGTTTTTAAAGTTGTAGATACAGCAAATAAAAAAAATTTAAAAAAAAATATTGAAAAACTGTTTAAAGTGAATGTTACGAAAATAAACATAATCAACAAAAAAAATAGAACAAAATTCACAAGAGGAAGAGCAGTTAAAGTTAAAGGTTATAAAAAAGCAATTGTTACTCTTAAAAAGGGTCAAAGTATTGATTTGACAACAGGAATTTAATGAGCTTAAAAACATTTAAACCATATACAAAATCTACTAGAGGTACAATTCTAGTTGATAAATCTAAATTGTGGAAAGGCAAACCTTATAAACCCCTCACATCTGTTAAATATTCCTCAAGTGGAAGAAATAACCAAGGAAGAATAACAGCCAGAAACCTTGGAGGAGGTCATAAGCAAAAATACAGAACTATAGATTTTTATAGAAAAAAGAAAGGCTCAAAGGGTGAAGTGGAAAGAGTAGAATATGATCCAAATAGATCTTGTTATATCATGTTAGTAAAATTTGATGATGGGGAAAGATATTACTACTTGGCACCACAAGGAATAAAAATTGGAGATAAAATATCTAACGGAGTTGAATCTGAAATAAAAGTTGGTAATTGCTTGCCTTTATCTGAAATACCAGTTGGAATTGATATTCATAATGTAGAGATTAATCCTGGCGGTGGCGGTAAAATTGCTAGATCTGCAGGCACATCTGTCTCAATATCAGGTACAGACGGAAATTATTCTATAGTAAAAATGACATCTGGAGAAGTTCGAAAAATTGATTCTAGGTCATCAGCTACGATTGGAGTTCTATCAAATCCTGATCAAAAAAATATAAAAATTGGTAAAGCCGGAAGATCTAGATGGCTAGGAAGAAGGCCTCATACTAGAGGTGTTGTTATGAACCCTGTTGATCACCCACATGGTGGTGGTGAAGGAAAAACTGCTGGGGGCAGACATCCAGTATCTAGAACTGGTCAATCAGCAAAAGGTTTAAAAACGCGAGATAATAAAAGAACAGACAAATATATTATTAGAAGAAGGAAAAAGAAGAGAGGATAATTTATGGCAAGATCAGTTTGGAAAGGTCCATTTGTTGAAGAAAGCTTGATTAAAAAGGTCGAGAAACAAAAAAATGAGACTAATAAAAAGCCAATAAAAACCTGGTCGAGAAAATCTACAATTATTCCTGATTTTATTGGGTTGAGTTTTTTAATTTATAATGGAAAAAAATTTATACCATTAACAATTTCTGAGGATATGGTTGGTCATAAATTTGGAGAATTTGCACCCACAAGACAATTTTTTGGCCATACTCCTGCAGATAAAAAAGCTAAAGAGGATGAGAGTAAGTTAAAGAAATAATAAATGAATAAATTAAAAAAAAACGATAAAGTTAATTTAGTTAGATCAGTAAACAAAAATGTTAGATCAAGCACAAGAAAATTAAAACCAATCCTAAAATCATTGGTTGGTAAAAAAGTCGATTTTGCGCTTAGAAACTTAGAATTTTCAAATAAAAGAATATGTGGTGATGTAAAAAAAACTCTATCATCTGCTATTGCTAACGCAGAAAACAATTTTCAATACGATATAGACAAATTAATTATTAAAGAAGCTTATTGTGGAAAACAGGTTGTAATGAAAAGATTTAGGCCAAGAGCGAAAGGAAGAGCTTCTCCAATAATGAAACCTTATTCGAATTTAACTATAATATTATCAGAATTGACAAAAGATCAGAAAGATAAACATGGGACAAAAGGTTAATCCAGTAGGATATAGACTAGGCGTTAACAGAGGTTGGGACTCTGTTTGGTATGCTAAAAAAAAAGATTTTGGTAAATTCTTAATAGAGGATTTTAAAATTAGAGAATATATTAAAAAAAATGTTATTAATTCAGGTGTATCTAAAGTTATGATAGAAAGAACATCAAAAAAATGTTTTGTGACTATTTATACATCAAGACCTGGGTTTGTAATTGGCAAAAAAGGTAGCGATATAGAAAAAATTAAAAACAAACTATCAGCACTGACTACTAACGAAGTAAATTTAAATATTAAAGAAGTTAAAAAACCTGAAACAAATGGTTTTCTTGTTGCAGAAAATATAGCACAACAATTAGTTAAAAGAATATCATATAGAAGAGCAATGAAAAGAGCTATGCAGTCTGCATTAAGATTAGGTGCTAAAGGAATAAAAGTTTCTATCAGCGGAAGACTGGGAGGAAATGAAATTGCAAGAACCGAATGGTTAAGAGAGGGAAGTATACCTTCACACACACTGAGAGCTGATATTGATTATGCGGAATCTGAAGCGTTAACCACTTATGGTATCATTGGAATAAAAGTATGGATCTACAAAGGGGAAATTTTTTCAAGAGAATTTAATCAGGAGACAAATAAAAAATAATCATGTTACAGCCAACTAGAACAAAATTTAGAAAAGCACATAAAGGCAGAATTCATGGTAATGCAACAAGATGCAATATAATGAATTATGGTTCTTTTGGTTTAAAAGCACTACAACCTGATAGAGTTATATCAAAACAAATTGAAGCAGCCAGAGTTGCATTAACAAGACATATGAAAAGACAAGGCAGAGTATGGACAAGAGTGTTTCCAAATATACCAGTTTCAAAAAAACCTACAGAAGTTAGAATGGGAAAAGGTAAAGGATCACCTGAATTTTGGGCTTGTAGAGTTAAGCCTGGTAGAATTTTATTTGAAGTTGATGGTGTATCAGAACAAATTGCAAAAGAAGCACTTTATAAAGCTTCAGCAAAATTACCTATTAAAACGAAATTTATTAGGAGATTTACATAATGAAAAAAAGTGAATTTAAGAAATTAACATTAGAAAAAGCAAAAAAAGATCTTGAAAAAAATAAAAAAGACTTGTTTAACTTGAGATTTCAAAAAACTAATGGTCAATTGACTAATACTTCTAAATTTAACCAAACTAAGAAAACAATCGCTAAATTGTTAACTTTTATAGAGAGGAAAAAAAGTGCCTAAGAAGATTCTAAGTGGAATAGTGATAAGTGATAAACCAAATAAAACAGTTACAGTTTTAGTTGAAAGGAAATATCAACACCCTTTATTTAAAAAAGTAATAAAAGTAAGAAAAAAATTTAGTGCGCACGATGAAAAAAATATATTTAAAAATGGTGACAAAGTTAAAATTATTGAATGCAGACCTTATTCAAAAACCAAAAAATTTCAAGTTATGGAGGACAATAAATGATTCAAGTACAGACCGAACTAAGTGTTGCTGATAACACTGGTGCTAAAAGAATTGAATGCATTAAAGTTCTAGGCGGATCAAAAAGAAGATATGCTAGTATAGGTGATACTATTGTTGTTGCTATTAAAGAAGCAATACCAAAAGGTAAAGTTAAAAAAGGTTCTGTTCATAAAGCTGTCGTAGTAAGAGTAAAAAAAGGAATTCATCGAGACGATGGTTCAAAAGTAAAATTTGATAATAATGCTGCAGTTTTGACTGATGACAAAGGTGAACCAATAGGTACTAGAATTTTTGGTCCAGTAACAAGAGAGTTACGTGGAAGAGGTCAAATGAAAATTATATCACTAGCTCCGGAGGTAATATAGTGATCACAAAAGGAATAAATGTAAAAATATTAACTGGTAAAGATAAAAACAAAACAGGTGAAATTATAGAAATTGATAGAAATAATAATCGTGTGAAAATTAAAGGGGCAAATATAATTAAAAAACACGTAAAAACAACAAAAGATAAAAAAGGTGGAATATTTGAAAAAGAAAACTTTATACATATTTCCAACATTACTATTTTAAAAAATGAAAAAAAAAAAAAAGAGTCGAGTAAACAAAAATGATACCAAGATTAAAAGATCTTTATAAAAAAGAAATTAAAACATCCCTTAAGGAAAAATACGGTTTTAAAAATTTAAATATGTCACCTGAATTAAATAAGATAGTTATTAACATGGGCCTAGGTATAGATGGCAATGATAATAAAATAATAAAAACATGTGAGGAAGATTTATCAAAAATAACTGGGCAAAAACCTGTGATAACAAAATTCAAAAAATCAATCTCAAATTTTAAAACAAGGAAAGACACTAAGGCTGGTTTAAAAGTAACATTAAGAAAAGATAAAATGTATGAGTTTATTGACAGATTAGTAAATATTGCATTACCTAGAATTAAAGATTTTAGAGGTTTATCAACCGAAGGCTTTGACAGATTTGGTAATTACACATTTGGTGTTAAGGAGCATATTATTTTTCCTGAAGTGAATTTCGATAAAGTAGATAAAATCAGAGGATTGGATATCACAATTGTTATTAGATCTATTTCAAAAGAGCACAGTTTAGAATTGTTAAAAAAATTTAATTTTCCATTTAAATTTGAAAGGAGCAACTAATGGCGAAACTTAGTTCAGTAAATAAAAATAATAGAAGGATTAAACTTTCAGAAAAGTTTCTTAAGAAAAGAACAAAGTTGAAAAAAATAATAATGAATAAAAAACTTTCTTTAGAAGAGAGATTTAAAGCTCAGCAAAGATTGTCTAAATTACCAAGAAACTCAGCAAAAAACAGAATAAGAAATAGATGCCAAATTACTGGCAGACCACATGGTGTCTATAGAAAACTAAAAATTTCCAGAATTGCTTTAAGACAGTTGGGACTTCAAGGAAAAATTCCTGGAATGGTAAAATCAAGTTGGTAGAAAGGAAAAATTATGAGTTTAAGTGATCCAATCGGAGATATGTTAGCAAGAATAAAGAATTCTCAAATGAGAAATCATAAAAAAGTAGAAATGCCTTCTTCAATTTTTAAAACTAAAATTGCTGATGTTTTAAAGAATGAAGGTTATATAAATAATTTTAATGTAGATAATAATGATAATAAAAATATTTTAATAATAGATTTAAAATACAACTCCGGAGCACCAGTTATCTCTGTTATAGAAAGAGTCTCAAGACCTGGTAGAAGAATATTTTCTAGTGCTGAGAGTTTACCAAAAATAAACAATGGCCTGGGGATTGCTATTGTTTCAACACCCAAGGGTGTTATGACAGATTTAGAAGCAAGAAAGCAAAAAGTGGGTGGAGAGGTTATTTGTAAGGTTTTTTAAATGTCAAAAATAGGAAAAATAAATATATCAATACCAGATAAAGTTAAAGTGATACTTTCAGGGTCAGATGTTAACATTGAAGGACCTTTAGGAAAACAATCTATTAAAATTAATTTAGACATGTTCGATTTAAAAGTAAATGATGGAAAAGACATTTCTATAAAACCAAAAAAAATAGATGAAACTACTAAAAGACTTTGGGGAATGAACAGAAGCTTGCTAAATAATGCAATAATAGGTTCGAGTATTGGTTTTGAAAAAGTGCTCGAATTGTCAGGCGTAGGTTACAGAGCAGCATTAAAAGGAAATCAATTAAACCTTCAATTAGGATACAGTCATGACATTAATTTTGATATACCAAATGAAATCAAAATTAGTGTGGAAAAACAAACAATAATTAAGATTACTGGTATCAATAAACAAAAAGTAGGAATGGTTGCATCAGAAATAAAATCATTCAGACTTCCTGAACCATACAAGGGCAAGGGTATAAGGGAAAAAGGCCAGTATGTTTTGAAAAAAGAGGGAAAAAAGAAATAATGAAACTAAATACTATTCAAAGAAAAAAATTTAGAATTAGAAATAAACTTAAAAGAAATGCAAGTAAGAATAGATACAGATTAAGTGTATCAAGAAGTTTAAAAAATTTTTCAGCTCAAATTATAGATGATGCGAATAATAAAACATTATTGTCAGCCTCCTCAATTGAGAAGGATGTTAAAGCATTACCTAAAACAAATAAAATATCGATTTCTAAAATAGTTGCTGAAAAATTAGCAAAAAAAGCCACAGATAAAAATATTAAGAAAATCTATTTTGATAGAGGTAAATTCAAATATCATGGTAGAGTTAAAGAATTTGCTGAAACTTTAAGAAAAAATGGAATGGAGTTTTAGATGCAAAAAGATGATTTTATAGAAAAACTAGTTCATGTTAATAGAATAACTAAAGTAGTTAAAGGAGGGAGAAGATTTGGTTTTTCAGCTCTTGTTGTTGTTGGAAATCAAAATGGTAAAATTGGTATTGCTCATGCAAAAGCAAAACAAGTACCTGATGCCATAAAAAAAGCAAATGAATTAGCAAGAAGGAATTTGGTTCAAATACCTCTAAGGGAAGCTAGAACAATACATCATGATGTATTCGGAAAAGATGGCGCGGGAAAAATTAAAATGAGAGCTGCTCCAAAGGGAACGGGAATAATTGCTGGAGGTCCGGTAAGAGCAGTTTGTGAGGTATTAGGCATAAGAGACATTGTAGCAAAATCATTAGGTACTGCAAATCCGCACAATGTAATAAGAGCTTGCTTAAAAGCACTAAAAAAACAAAATTCACCAAAACAAATATCTATTATTAGAAATAAAAAAATTGCTGAAATTATCGAAAAAAGAGGTTAGATGCTTAATAACTTAAAAAAAATTAAACAAAAAAAAATCAGAGTTGGAAGGGGCATAGGATCAGGAAAAGGAAAAACTTCCGGAAGGGGAATAAAAGGTCAAAAATCCAGGTCTGGTGTTGCCATCAAAAGTTTTGAGGGTGGTCAAATGCCATTATACAGGAGACTACCGAAAAGAGGCTTTAATACAATAAAAGTTAAAGATACAGGTGCCTTGAATCTTGCCAAGATACAATATTTTATAGAACGAAAGAAAATAAATACAAGAGACAAGATTGATTTAGCTCTTTTAAAGAAACTTAATATTATTAAAAAGAGATATAAAAAACTTAAAGTACTCGGAAAAGGGGAGATCAAAGAAAAATTGAATATTGAAGTTAATTTCTTATCAGACTCAGCAAAAAGCAAGCTAGAAGAGTCGGGATCAACTATAAAAATTATTAATAAATAACTTTAAAATGAGCTCAATTGCCCAATCTGGAGATTTAAAAAATCGTATAATTTTTACCATATTAATTCTTGCAATTTACAGGTTTGGAACTTTTGTCCCTTTGCCAGGTATAGATCCTGATCAACTAAAAACAATGATGGAAGGCAATCAAAAAGGACTTTTAGGCATGTTTAATGTTTTTGCTGGTGGTGCAGTAAGTCGGATGGCTATTTTTGCACTTGGTATTATGCCTTACATTTCTTCAGCTATAATAGTTCAATTATTAACAGGGGTTTCCGATTACTTTAAAAATCTAAAAAGCCAAGGTGAGATCGGAAGAAAAAAAATTACCCAAATAACTAGATATGGAACTGTTCTACTTGCAACTATTCAAGGATACGGTCTTTCAGTAGGTCTTGAGGCATCACAAGATTTAGTAATTAATCCTGGAATATTTTTTAAGATATCTACAGTCACAACAATTGTTGCTGGGACTGTCTTCTTAATGTGGTTGGGTGAACAAATTACACAAAGAGGTATTGGTAACGGAATTTCTTTGATTATTTTTTCTGGCATAGTAGCAGAAATACCAAGAGCATTAGTTACTACATTCGAATTAGGTAGAACAGGTGCAATTTCAACTGTAATGATAATTTTAATTTTTATATTATTAATATGCACTATCATGTTTGTAGTTTTTATGGAAAGAGCTTTAAGAAAAATTTTAATAAATTATCCAAAAAGACAAATGGGAAATAAGATGTATGGTGGCGAGTCTTCACATCTACCATTAAAAATTAATACTGCTGGAGTTATACCAGCAATATTTGCTTCAGCTTTATTACTTTTACCTGTAACTTTATCGAATTTCAATTTTTCAACTAATGATACCGTGACTTCAATTGCATCCTATTTTACCCAAGGTCAACCTCTGTATATGTTATTATACGCAACTGGAATTATTTTTTTTACTTTCTTTTATACATCAATAACATTTAATCCAGTTGAAACTGCTGAGAATTTAAGAAAATATGGTGGATTTATACCAGGCATAAGACCAGGAGATAGCACAGCTATTTACATCGAACAAATTTTAACAAGACTAACGACTATTGGTGCTTTATATTTAACTTTAGTTTGTCTTATGCCTGAATTTCTAATCTCAAAGTACCCGATTCCTTTTTATTTAGGTGGTGCATCAATATTAATTGTTGTAGTCGTGGCTATAGATACAGTTACTCAAATACAAACAAGATTAATGAGTGCTCAATACGAACAATTAATTAAAAAAACAAAATTTGGAAGATAAAAGTGAATATAATTTTATTTGGCCCACCAGGTGCTGGTAAAGGAACTCAAGCTAAATATTTAAAAAATAAATTGAATAATTTTCAAGTTTCCACAGGCGATATGTTGCGCGATGAAATAAAAAAAGAAACTGAAATTGGAAAAAAAATAATTACTTATATGAATGATGGAAAATTTGTAGAAGATGAAATTGTCAACAAACTTATTAAAAATATTATATTTGACAAACAAAAAAAAAATAAACTCATTTTTGATGGATATCCCAGAACATTAGAACAAGTAAAAAATTTAAACCTGTGGTTAGCAGATTCAGATCAAAAAATAGATTTTATTTTTTTTCTTAATGTAAATAAAAACGTTATCATTGAAAGAATTAAAAAAAGAAAAATTATAGAGAGAAGATCTGATGATGATTTAGAAACATTTATTAAAAGATATGACGCTTATATGGAGACCACAAAACCTGTTTTAGATTATTACTCAATCAAATCTAATTTTAATGAAATTGACGGAGGTTTAAAAATCACTGAAATTACCAACAAAATCAACAGTTTTTTAGCGGTTTAAAAGTTGACATTAAAGTAACTTCTTATATAAAAGGCTAGATTTTATCTCATAATTATGGCTCGTATCGCAGGTGTAAATATTCCGCAAAACAAAATCGTCCAGGTAGGGCTTACTTATATTTATGGTATTGGGGATAAATTTTCAAAACAAATTTGTCAAGAATTAGATATTGCAAAACCTACTCGAGTTAATCAACTTACTGATGATCAAATATTAAAAATAAGAGAATATATAGATAAACATTTTTCTGTAGAAGGTGATTTAAGAAGAGATTACTCTATGAGTATAAAACGATTAATTGATCTAGCATGTTATAGAGGTTCAAGACATAAAAAAAAATTACCTGCTCGTGGTCAAAGAACAAGATGCAACGCAAGAACTAGAAAAGGAAAAGCCATAGCTATCGCAGGAAAAAAACTAACACCATTGAAAAAATAATTTATGTCAAAAAAAGAAGCTGATAATAAAAGTGATATTAAAGAAAAGGAAATAGCAAAAAAAAGCTCTTACTCAAAAAAGAAAAAAGTTAAAAAAAGCATACCTAATGGCATAGCGTACGTTCAATCAACATTCAATAATACAATTGTTTCAATTACTGATAGCGATGGTAACGTTATTTCATGGTCATCTGCAGGCCAAAAAGGATTCAAAGGGTCAAGAAAATCAACACCTTATGCTGCTCAGATTGCAGCAGACTCTGCTGCAACAAAAGCTTTAGAATATGGTATGAAAACATTAATGGTAGAGATCAAAGGCCCGGGTTCTGGTAGAGAGACAGCACTCAGAGCATTACAAGCAAGAGGATTTAAAATATTATCAATAAAAGATACTACACCAATGCCTCATAACGGAACAAGACCACCAAAAAAAAGGAGAGTTTAATGGAAAACACTGAAATAAATCCAAAAAATTGGAAATCATTAATTAAACCAGGTAAGCTTGATGTTAATTTAAGCGAAGATAAGACATATGCAAAAATAACAGCTGAACCTTTAGAAAAAGGTTATGGTTTAACCTTAGGAAATTCGTTAAGAAGAATATTATTATCATCAATAAGAGGTACAGCTGTTACTTCAATTCAAATAGATGGAGTTTTACATGAATTCACATCAATTAAAGGTGTTAGAGAAGACGTTACAGATATAGTTTTAAACGTTAAATCTTTAGCTTTAAAAGGTAATTCAGAAGGTTCAAAGAAATTAATCTTAGATGCAAAAGGTCCAGGTGTAATAAAAGCATCCAACATAACACCAGTAAATGAGATCGAAATATTAAACCCTGATCTTGTAATTTGTAATTTAGATGAAAATACTAATTTCCATATGGAGATGACCGTTGGGAATGGAAAAGGGTACGTATCAGCAGATTTAAATAAACCAGAAGAACCACCACTTGGGTTAATACCTATAGACTCTTTGTTTAGCCCAGTTAAAAAAGTCTCATATTCAGTAAGTACTGCTAGAGAAGGTAAGGCACTTGATTATGATAAACTTACTATGGAGGTTGAGACAAATGGTTCGATTTCAGCTGAAGATGCTTTAGCCTATTCTGCAAGAATTTTTCAAGATCAACTTTCAATGTTTGTTAATTTTGATGAGCCCCAAGAAGTTGCAATCTCAGAATCTCCTAAAGAACCAGAATTTAATAGAAATCTTCTAAGAAAAGTTGACGAACTTGAACTTTCAGTAAGATCTATGAACTGTTTAAAAAACGATAATATAATTTATATAGGTGATTTGGTTCAAAAATCCGAGGGTGAAATGTTAAGAACACCTAACTTTGGAAGAAAATCATTAAATGAAATTAAAGAAATCCTTAATGGTATGTCCTTATATCTTGGTATGGAAATACCTAATTGGCCACCTGAAAATATAGCCGAATTGTCTAAAAAATTGGAAGAAAGTATCTAAATGAGACATAAACTAGGGTATAAAAAGCTTAATAGGACATCTGAGCATCGAAAAGCCTTAATAAAAAACATGCTTAATTCTCTGATCAAGTACGAGCAAATAATTACAACCTTACCAAAAGCAAAGCTTATAAGACCACAAGCAGAAAAGTTAATAACTTTAGGAAAAAAAAAAAATTTAACTAATATAAGAGTTTTAGTCTCAAAGTTACAAGATAAAACAAATGCAAATAAAGTTGTAAACACTTTATCTAAACGTTATGAAAAAAGAGCAGGTGGTTATACTAGAATAGTTAAAGCAGGCTATAGATATGGTGATAATTCACCAATGGCAGTTATCGAATTTGTTGATAGAGATGTTGACGCTAAAAGAAAATTTAAGAAGAAAAAAATAGAAGATTCTAAAATAGAAGATAAGAACAAAAAACAAATTTCAGCATAAATTTCAAATTAAATGGATAGGTCTTATAAAATAAAACCAATTCATATTTCTATGAGATTAGATAGATGGATAAAACATAATATAGGCAAATATCCTCAATCCTTGTTGGAAAAATCTATTAGAAAGGGTAAAATTAAAATAAATAAAAAAAAAACAAAATCTTCATATAAATTAAAAGATGGTGATGAAGTAAATTTTTATAATTTTAATTATAACTACAAACAAAATAAAGTTCCTAAATTTTTACCTTCAAAAAAAAATTTACATAAAAATGAGAAATCCTTAATTGAAAATAACAAAGATTTTATAATTTTAAATAAACAATCAGGTATTTCTGTACAAGGAGGTACTAAATCTAAAAATAATTTAATCGATATATTTGCAAATAGTAATTTATTTGCAGATACAAAACCTTACTCTGTCCACCGTTTAGACAAAGATACTTCAGGAGTAATGATAATTGCTAAAAATTATAATTATGCAAAACTTTTCACTACTTTATTTAGATTAAGAAAAATTCATAAGACATATTTAGCTATATGTCATGGGACTTTTCTCAATAAAAAAGGTGAAATAAGAGGTAATTTAATAAAATATGAAAAAGATAAAAAAATCTCAGAATTAGCTATAACTAATTATAAAGTGCTTGATTCAAATAATTTTTTTAGTTTTGTAGAATTAAAACCTATTACTGGAAGAAAACACCAAATTCGTAAACAACTTTCATCTATGGGTAATCCCATAATTGGTGACAATAAATACAATTTAATAAAATTAAAAAAAAATAGTGAAAAAAAACTCATGCTTCATGCTTATAAAATAAAATTTTTAATAAATAACAAAAAATTTAATTTTGAAGCCGAACTGCCTGATTATTTTAATGATTATTTAAACAAAAAAAGATTAATATTCTAAATTAATTAGTAGGTTTTTTTCGAGTTTTTCTAAAATATCACTCTTTTTAACATTTTTGATCATTTTTAAAGTCATCACACCTCTATTATTAACACCACAAGGAATAATTTTTTTAAACTCATTTAAATTATTACTAAAATTTATAGAAAACCCATGATATGCAACCCATTTTTTTACTCTTATTCCCAATGCCGCAATTTTTTTAACCTCCTCATTATCATGTATCCAAATACCAATATTCTTTTTATCATTAAATGATCTGATATTGAATTCTGCTAAAGTGTCAATTATAGTTTTTTCAATAACTGTAATAAATCTTCTAATATCTCTTTTTCTTTTATTTAAATCTATAGCTACATAACAAATAATTTGACCAGGACCATGCCAGGTTATTTTTCCACCTCTATTAGTTTTCAAAACTTTGATTGATTTATCAATTATTTCTTCTTCATTATAGCTTGTTCCCGCAGTAAAAATTGCTTTGTGTTCTAAAAACCATATAAGTTCTTTTCCCTTATTTTGAATTAAATTATTTACTCTATTTTCAAGTAAATTAATTGCATTCTTATAATTTACTGGTTTTACTGTTTTTTTAATCTCTATATCCATTTAAAATTTGTATTATATGTATTTTGTATTAATAGTTCTAATAAATTTTAAAAGTTATAAAAATGTCTACATTAAAAAAAAATAAAGATAAAAAAGTTAATTTTGAATTTAATAAAGAATACATCAAGGTTATTGTTGAAAAAATTCAAAATAATGATGTTAATTTTCTTTCAAATTCATTTAAAGAAATGCACCCAGCAGATGCTGCTGATATAATTGAACATTTAAATCAAGATGACCGTGAAAATCTTATTAAATTAAATAATTTCAATATTAATCCTGAAATATTTGTAGAACTTAATGAAAATATACAATCTGAAATAGTTAAAATGCTATCTTCAGAATCTATTGTATTTATTTTAAAAAACTTAGAGTCTGATGATGCAATTAAAATTCTTGAAAATATTGATGAGGAAAATAAAAATCAAATTCTTTCCTCTTTACCACCAAAAGATAGATTTGTTCTTCTTGAAAGCTTAAGTTATCCTGAAGATTCAGCAGCAAGAATAATGCAGAGAGAATTTACTGCTATTCCTAGTAATTGGTCTGTAGGTCAAACAATAGACTATCTTAGAGAAAATAAGGATTTACCAGATCAATTTCTAGAAATTTATATTATAGATAGTGAATTCAAACCTCTTGGGACAGTGCCTTCATCTAAAGTTTTAAGAACTTCAAGAGATACAAAAATGATCAATATTATGCTTGAATCTCAGGTTACTATACCTGTTGAAATGGACAGGGAAGAGGTTGGTCGTTTATTTGAAAATTATAATTTAAATTCTGCAGCTGTTATAGATAAAAATGGTAAACTTGTTGGGATGATTACAAGTGACGATATACTTACTGTATTAAAAGAGGAAGCAGAGGAAGATACTTTAAGACTAGCTGGTGTTGGTGACGAGGAAATTACCGATGGAGTAATAAAAAAAACACAAAGACGATTTAATTGGTTATTATTAAATTTATTTACTGCTTTTCTTGCAACCTGGGTAATTAGCAAGTTTGGTGCAACTATAGAACAAATGGTTGCATTAGCATTCTTGATGCCAATAGTAGCGTCAATGGGTGGAAATGCGGGAATGCAAACTTTAGCTGTTACAATAAGAGGTATAGCAACAAATGATTTAACTGAAAGCAATTTTTTAAAAATTGTTTTAAAAGAATTTAATATAGGTGTATTAAACGGAATTATATTTGCAATTATTAGTGCTTTAATTGTACAATTATGGTTTAAAGATTACGTATTATCAATAATCATATCTGTTTCAATGGTCTTAAATATGATTGTAGCTGGTTTATTTGGAATTTTAATTCCAGTCACACTTAAAAAATTTAATATTGATCCTGCGATAGCATCAAGCGTCTTTGTGACAACAATTACAGATGTTATTGGCTTCCTCTCTTTTTTAGGAATAGGTGCGTATTTTTTTTATAATTAAAAGTTATCAATCAACCTGACTCCCTGAATATAGAAAGCAATAAAAATTTTTACGTTTTTTTTATTTATTTTTTTACTTAAGTTATTTTTATTTCTCAATTCTAAATATTCAATATTAAATATTTTATTTTTATTTATAAAATTTTTTATTATAGATTTATTGTTTAAATTTTTTTTTAAAAGATTAAATAATTTTTTTACTTTTAAAGTAAGCGAGGCAGATTCTTTTATAGACTTATGATTTAATAATCTATTTCTGGATGAATAAGCAAGTCCATTTTTCATTCTAATAGTTTTGCATAAAATGGTTTTTATATTTGAATTTTTTTTTAAAAACTCTCTAATTAGAATATATTGCTGATAGTCTTTTTCACCTAAAAATATTTTATTTATTTTTAGTTTTTTGATGAATTGATTTATTACACTTAAAACTCCCTCAAAATGGCCAGATCTATATTTTGCACATAATATTTTATTTAATTTACCAATTTTAAATTTCTTTTTACTCTTATTTGCATAAACATCTTTAATGCTAGGTATTAAAACATAGTCTACTTTAAGTTTTTTTAACAATTTAAGATCTTTTTGAATATTTTTTGGATATTTTTTATAATCTTTTTTATTATTAAATTGATTAGGATTAATAAATATACTCACTAATGTTTTATTGCTTTTTTTTTGTGAATTTTTTATCAAACTCAGGTGTCCTTGATGCAAGGCCCCCATAGTAGGTACAAAACCAATATCTGCCTTAAAATTAACTTCTTTATTAAGTTTATTAATACTTTTAAAAATAATCATTTATGGTACTTCACTAATAATAGTTATTTATGATTAGACAAGCAATAATACCATTGGCGGGTCTTGGTACAAGACTACTGCCACTAACTAGCGTTTTTGCGAAAGAATTGTTACCAATGAATGGTAAACCTGGTATTGAATATATATTAGATGAATGCATTGATGCTGGTATTAAAGAAGTTGTATTTATAATTTCCAAAAACAAAATGATGATAAAAGACTATTTTTACAAAGATAGTTTTTATAAAAAAATTATTAAAAAAAAAGGTGATAAAAGAATAATTAGTGAGTATCGAAAAATCTTAAAATACAAAAGAATGATAAAATTTGTATATCAAAATAAACCCTTGGGTACTGGTGATGCCGTACTTAAAACAAAAAAATTTATAAAAGATAAATATTTTTTGATGTTATTACCAGATGATTTAATCTTAAAAAAAAATTGTTCGAAAGATATGATTAGCATAAGTATGAAAAATAAATGCTCTGTGATGGCGAGTATGAAAGTTAAAAAAAATAATGTAAGTAGATGGGGAATATATTCAGTATCTAAAAGACTTAATAAGGATAATTTTTTTATTAAAGATGTAATTGAAAAACCTACTATTAAAAATGCACCCTCAACAAATGCTGTCATAGGTAGATATATCCTCCCAAAAAAAATATTTTTAAAATTAAAAAATCTTAAACCAGGTAAGGGCGGAGAAATTCACATTACTGATGCAATCAAAAAATTAATTAACGAAGGTGACAAATTTATTGGACATAAATTCCATGGAAAATATTTAGATTGTGGAAGTATGTCTGGTTATATAAAATCGGGAATAGAAATATCAAAATTATGAAATTATGTATGATAGGAACAGGCTATGTTGGCTTAGTTAGCGGAGTTTGTTTTTCAGATCTAGGAAATACTGTTTATTGTGTAGATAATGACATTGAAAAAATTAATGCGCTTAATAAAGGAATAATTCCAATATATGAACCAGGCTTAGAGGAAATTTTAAAACGTAATTATAAACAAAAAAGATTAATTTTTACAAATAATTTAAAAGAGGCAGTAGAAAACTCTGATATTATATTTATTTGCGTTGGTACTCCCACTAAAAAAAATAGTAACTCGGCTGATTTGAAATATGTTTTTAATGTTGCAAATAATTTAAAAAAATTCATAAAAAAATACAAAGTTGTTATCACAAAGTCTACAGTACCTGTCACTACTGGTGATAAAATTGAAAAAATTTTGATAAAACAAAAAAGAAAAAAATTAGTAGATGTTGTTTCTAATCCTGAATTTTTAAGAGAGGGTGAAGCAATAAGAGATTTTTTGAGCCCCGATAGAGTTGTAGTCGGAACTGATAGCGATAAGGCAAATAAATATCTTAAAAACCTTTATTTACCCATAATTAAAAAGACAAGCAGATATTTTAGAACTTCAAGACGTGGAGCTGAACTCATTAAATATGCATCAAATGCCTTTCTAGCTACAAAGATATCCTATATCAATGAATTAGCAAATCTTTGTGAAAAAACAGATGTTGATATTAAAGAAATTTCTCAAGGTATGGGCTCAGATCAACGAATAGGGGATAGATTTTTAAGAGCAGGCCCAGCATATGGTGGCTCTTGTTTTCCCAAAGATACCAGAGCAATAATAGATACCTCAAATAAGTTTAAATCAAATTTATCAATTATAAAAGCTGTAATTAAATCAAATGAGGATAGAAAAAAATTATTAACAGAAAAAGTATACAAAATTTTAAATAATAATCTAAAAAATAAATTAATAACTTTTTTAGGAGTTACTTTTAAGCCTAACACTGACGATATGAGAGAAGCATCAAGTTTATATATGATACCAAAATTATTAAAAAAAGGAGCTATTATCAATTATTTTGATCCGTCAGGTAAAAAAAATGAATTTAAAAAATTTATAAGAGTTAAATATTGTAAAAATGTATCTCAAGCATGCCTTAGATCAGATTTAATATTACTTCACACTGAATGGAATGAATTTAAAACTTTAAATTTCAAAAAATTAATTAAAAAGAACAATTTTAAGGTATTTGATATGCGTAATCTATATTCTCCAAAATCGATGAAAAAAAAAGGTATTAATTATTTTGGTGTAGGAAGATAGTTATTTTATTTCAAAAATTGCATCAATCTCAACTGCAACACCTAACGGTAAATTATTTACACTAACTGCTGCCCTAGTATGCATACCTTTATCTTCAAGAATCTTCACCAACATATCAGATGCACCATTAATAACTTTTGGTTGTTCTATAAAATCATCTGTTGAATTAACAAAACCTACTATTTTTATACAAGATTTTATTTCGTCTAGATTTCCAGATAATATTTTCTTTGCTTGAGCTAAAATACTTAGTGCACATCTTTCTGCTGCTTTATATCCGTCTTCGGTATTTAAATCTTTACCCAATTTACCTTTTATCAACTCACCTTTTGAGTTCATAGAGATTTGCCCAGAAATATATAATAATTTTCCAACAATTTTACTTGCTACGTATGATCCTACTGGCGCGGGCGCTTCAGGTAAAACAATGTTATTTTCTTTTAATCTTTTATCAGCACTCATTTATTTTTTTTCTTTTTATTTCTATCGTATTCTTTTCTTTTCTCAATCAAGATTAACGCCTCTTCCATTGTAAGTTCAGCTGGATCTTTTTCTTCAGGGATTGTAGCATTTAATGATTTATACTTTATATAAGGTCCATACTGACCTTTCATAATTCTCACTGGTTTTTTGTCTTCTGGATGCTCACCCAAATCTTTTATCATTGAGGATGAAATTCTTCCTGGTTTAGATTCTGATATTAAAGTTATCGCTCTATTTAATCCTATATTGAATAATTCATCGATGCTTTCTAATCTTGCAGATTTATTATCACATTTTAAATATGGACCAAATCGTCCGACGTTAATTGAAATGTCCTTTTCCAAATCTGGATGTTTACCAATTATTTTTGGAAGTGAACATAAATATTTTGCTTTATCAAGATCAACATTCTCTATATCTAAACCTTTTGGTATAGATACATTTTTAAAGTTACTTTCTTCTTTCTTTTTCTTTTTGCTTTTAGTTTTTGGTTTTTTAATATTTTCTATTTCTTCATCGCTTAGTTCGTATTGCAAATAAGGTCCAAATCTTCCATTTTTTAAATAAATATCCTTTCCGATATCATTTTTTCCTATTAATTTAGGTTCTGATAGATTTGCTTGTGCAGCAGCCTTGGTTTTTGATAAAGGTCTTGTATATTTACAGTCTGGATAATTAGAACAACCAATAAAAGCACCACCTCTAAAGCTATTTTTTAAGCTAAGTGTTCCTTTTACTGAAAACTTACAATCTTTATTATATAATTTACAGCTTCTATCCACCTTGCCATTACTATTTTTATCAAAAATCAAACTACCCAGACTATCATTAAGTAAATCTAAAACCTCTCTAGTCCTTTTCCCTTTAACATTTGAAACATTTTCGTTAAAATCTTTCCAGAATTGATCTAAAACTTTTATCCAGTTTTCTTTACCTGATGTAATATCATCTAACTGATCCTCAAGTTTAGCAGTAAAATCGTAGTCAACATATTTTGAAAAAAGTTTCTCCAAAAAGGCAGAAAGTAATTTTCCTCTATCTGTAGGAAAAAATCTCTTATTTATCACATCAGCATATCCTCTATTAGATATAACAGAAATTATACTTGCATATGTCGAGGGACGACCAATTCCTAGTTCTTCTAATTTTTTAACTAAACTTGCTTCTGAAAAACGTGGAGGTGGTTGTGTAAAATGTTGCTCGTCATTAAACTCTTTTATTTCGATAGGTCCATTAGATACTTCAGGTAATATTTTTTCATCATCATTATCTTCAATTTTTTGAAGTTTTAAAAACCCATCAAATTTTATAGTTGAACCACTAGATTTTAATATGTTCTTTCTATCTTCTGAAGTAATTAATATAGTTTTTCTATCAAATTTAGCTGGTTGCATTTGAGATGATAGCGCTCTAGACCAAATAAGATCATATAATTTATACTGATCTGTGCTTAAATATTTTTTTATACTTTTAGGTGAATTTTTTATTTCTGTTGGTCTGATTGCTTCATGTGCTTCTTGTGCATTTTTTGCTTTTTTACCAGAATAATTATTAGCTTGCTCGGGAAGATAATCGTCACCATAATTTTCCTCTATATATTTTCTAAATAATGGAATAGCCTCTTTAGATATATTGGTACCATCAGTCCTCATATAAGTTATTAAACCTTTGGTATCCCCATCTATCTCAATACCTTGATAGAGTCTCTGTGCAATTTGCATTGTTCTTGAAGCACCAAAACCTAATTTACTTGATGCAGATTGCTGGAGAGTTGAAGTTGTGAAAGGCCCCGATGGGTTCCTTGTATATATTTTTGAAGTTATATCTTTAATTGAATATTTTTTTTCCTTAATTTTTGATATTGCTTTATTTACATCTTCTTTATTTCTAAAACTAAATTTTTTAATTTTTTCTCCGTTTAATTCAGATACTGATGAAGTTAGAATATTTTTGGAAGAAGTAATAAAATTTACATTTATTGTCCAAAATTCTTCTGGATTAAATACTTCAATTTCATGTTCTCTTTCGGTCAACAATCTTAAAGCTACAGATTGAACTCTACCAGCCGACTTAGAGCCTGGTAATTTAGTCCATAGTATTGGTGAAATGTTAAAACCTACTAAATAATCTAAAGCTCTCCTAGCCATATAAGCATCAATAAGTTGAATTTCTAGTGATCTTGGATTCTCTATGCCATTTATAACTGCTTTTTTTGTG
Organism: uncultured Pelagibacteraceae bacterium; assembly: GCA_902571525.1. GTDB lineage: Bacteria > Pseudomonadota > Alphaproteobacteria > Pelagibacterales > Pelagibacteraceae > Pelagibacter. The sequence goes on along the minus strand of CACGCL010000002.1, from coordinate 86,500 downwards.
ATTTCATTAAATACCACTCTTTCTATTTTTTTGTCTTTAAGTATTTTTTTTTCATCTAAAAATTCTTTAACATGCCATGCTATTGCTTCACCTTCACGATCAGGGTCAGTAGCTAGAATAATTTTCTCAGAGTCTTTTGCTACATCTGTAATTTCTTTTAAATATTTTTTCGAAAAAGTATCTACTTCCCATATCATTTTGAATTCATTTTCTGGATCTACAGATCCATTTTTAGATGGTAAATCTCTTATATGGCCATAACTGGCTAGAACCGTGTAATTTTTTCCTAAATACTTATTTATTGTTTTTGCTTTAGCTGGACTTTCAACAATGACTAAATTCATTATTACAAAAGTACATTAAAGACCTAGATAGTCAAATTAATAAATCTTTGTCTTAGATTCTGTCTTATTTATTAGGCGTTTTATATTTTCTCTATGTGTATAAAAAATCATTATGAACATTATAAAGTAGAAATAATAAAAGGGGTCAGAAATAAAAAAATATTTAAAAATAGGCACAAAAAAACTGGATACAATTGAACTTAGAGAGGAGTATTTAAATATAAAAAAAATCACTAACCAAATTATACAAAAAACTATTCCTGACAAATAATTTAAACAAAATAAAATCCCAATGTAAGTCGCAACACCTTTACCTCCACTAAATTTAAGCCAAACTGGAAAAACATGACCTATAAAAACCGATAAAGAAGCTATATATAACTGGTCATCATAATAAAATTTGATAAATAAAATAGGTACAACAGCCTTCAAAATATCAAGAGTTAATGTTAAATATCCCATAAACTTATTACCTGATCTTAAAACATTTGTTGCCCCAATATTTCCAGAACCTATTTTTCTTATATCTTTTCCGATAAAAATTTTAGTTAAAATAAGTCCAAATGGAATAGAACCAAAAAAATAAGAAATTAAAATAATTAAAGAAATTTCCAAATTTAACATTTAAATAATTCTACTCCATTAATAAAGGTACTTAACACTTTGCCTTGCAGTTTTTTGTCCTCTATACAAGTATTCTTAGATTTTGATATCATTTTTTCTTTTTTAACTACCCATGGTTTGTATATATCAACAATACATAAATCAGCATCACTTCCTACAGAAAGATTTCCTTTATTAATTTCTAAAATTTTAGCAGGGTTACAAGTGAGACATTCAATTATCTTATTCAATTTTACTGATCCGTTGTGAAATAATTCTAATGCGAGTGGTAAAAGAGTTTCTATGCCAGAGGCACCTGTGGCGGCTTGAGAAAATGTTAATCTTTTTGACTCTTCATCTTCAGGTTTATGATCTGATACAATAACATCTATAAGATTGTCGTTTATACCCTTTATTAGAAACAATCTGTCTTCCTCAGTTCTTAGGGGAGGTGATAATTTAAGAAATGTACGAAAGTCACCTATATCATTTTGGTTTAATGATAAATTATTAATTGAAACTCCAGTTGTAAATTCTACAATTTCTTTTCTATTTTTAATTATTTCAACAGACTTTTCTGACGATATTTGAGCAATATGATATCTACAATTGAAATCCTCTAGCAAAGTTAAATCTCTTTCGATAATAATTTTTTCAGCATAGTCAGGTATACCCTGAAGACCAAGTTTAGTTGCAATTATTCCATCATTTACTTGCCCATCTTTTGATAATTCATTATCTTCTGCATGTTGTATTACTAAAGCATCTAGATCAAAAGCAGATCTCATAATTCTGGACATTAATCTTGTATTTTGAATAGTTTTTGTGCCATCTGTATAACCAATTATTCCTTTTTTGTTTAAAAGTCCAAATTCATTCATATTAGTTCCTTCTAGACCTTTTGTTAAACTTGCGGTTGGAAATATATTAATTTTTGATTTATCTCTTCCTCTTCTCTTAAGAAAGTCAACCATAGAAACATTATCTATAACAGGTGAAGTATTAGGCATTGTAACAACAGATGTAACACCTCCAGCTAGCGCTGCATTACTTAACGTTCTAAAATTTTCTTTATATTCGTAGCCTGGCTCACCTACAAATACCCTCATGTCAACAAGTCCCGGAAATACGTATTTTTCTTTAAGATCTATATACTTTTCTCTTGAAGGAATATTATTTTGGTTTACTTTTTTGCCTATAGCTTCAATTTTTCCATTTTCACCAATAATTAAACCGCCTATTTCATCTATAGAGTTTTTAGGATCTACTATTTTTGCATTTAAAAAATATTGTTTTTTCATCATTCACAAAATAACTTTAAACAGGCCATTCTCACAGCAACACCTAATTCAACCTGTTCTTTAATTACACTTTTATTAATGTCATCAGCTAATTTTGTATCTATTTCTATTCCCCTATTCATAGGACCAGGATGCATAATAATTGCATCACTTTTTGCTTTTTCTAATTTATCTGGTGTAAGCCCATAATATTCATAATATTCTCTATTTGATGAGAGAAATGAGCTTGTCATTCTTTCATTTTGTAATCTTAACATCATCACAATGTCACAATCTTTCACTCCTTCTTTCATATTTGTAAAAGTGTTGACACCAAATTTTTCCAGATCTTTTGGCATCAAATTAGACGGTGCAACAATATTTATATCTGCGCCCAACATATTTAATAAATAAATATTTGATCTAGCAACTCTTGAATGAAGTATATCTCCGCAAATTGCTATTTTAAGACCTTCTATTTTATTTTTCTTTTCCATAATTGTTAAAGCATCAAGCAAAGCTTGAGTTGGATGTTCTCTTCTGCCGTCGCCTGCATTTAATACCGCACAATTAACTTTTTGTGACAATAAATTTGAGGCACCCGAGTCTTGATGCCTTACAACAATAATATCAGGGTGCATCGCATTTAAAGTCATTGCAGTGTCTATTAAAGTTTCTCCTTTTTTAATTGCTGAATTAGTTATATTCATAGACATAACATCAGCACCCAATCTCTTTCCAGCAAGTTCAAATGAACTTTGAGTTCTAGTAGATGGTTCAAAAAATAAATTTATTTGTGTTTTACCTCTCAAGATATCTATTTTTTTATTTTTACTTTTGTTCAAAGCTATGAAGTTTTTTGATTCTGAAAGAATAGTCTTTACATCAGAGATTGATAGATCTTGGATACCTAGAAGATGTTTTTTAGAAATTTTAACAGCGTTTTTCGAATTGGCCATTAAAACTAACTCTATAACTTCAAAGCATGTTTAGTGCAAGCTTAATTATTAAGATAATCGATTGCACCTTGTAAAATGAATGATGCAGCATTTTCATCAATTTTTTTCTCTCTTTTTGTTACATTAACGTCTAATTCTTTAGAGATATTAAAGGCACCTTTGGTTGACATTCTTTCATCCCAAAGTACAACATCAATTTTTAAGTTTTTTGATATCATATTTGCTTTATCGGTAACAGATTGAGCTGCTCTCCCTAAACTGCCATCCATATTAATTGGAAATCCAATTATTATTCCAGACACGTTATTTTCATAAATAATGTTTGTTAATTGATCCAATAGATATTGCATATTCTTATAATTTATTGTTTTAAAAGGAGTAGATATTTTTCTTTTATCATCACAAATTGCTACACCTATACGTTTTGACCCTAAATCTAAACCAATTAATCTACCATTACTGTCAATTTTTTTCTTAAGATGCTTAATAGTGATCATATTGTATTTTTTAGATTTAATGATAGTTTTTGATATTCATATCATATGACAATTGATCTTAAAACAGTAAAGCACATATCTAAATTATCTAGGATTTCAATCGATGATAATAAAGCTAAAAAATTAGGTAAAGATTTAAATTCAATATTTTCTTTTATTGAAAAATTAAATGAATTAGATACAAAAAATACTGAACCATTAACCTCAATTGCTGAAACTACATTAAAACTACGTAAAGACGAGATAAAATCTGAAAATATTCGTGAGGATATTTTAAAAAATTCACCAGACAAAAATAAAGATTTTTTTGTTGTACCTAAGGTAATTGAATAATGAGCAATATAATAGATTTAAAATTAGTTGAACTTGTAGACAAAATTAAAAAAAAAGAATTATCATCAACTGAGGTAACTATTGCTTTTATTGAAAGATCAAAAAAATCAAAAAAACTTAATGCTTATATTTCTGAAAATTACGAAAATGCAATTAAAAAAGCAAAAATATTTGATCAAAAACCAGACTTTAAAAAAAAATTACCTGGTATACCTATTGCTGTAAAAGACTTGTTTTGTACAAAAAATATTAGAACTACAGCTGGAAGTAAAATTCTTGAAAATTTTGTTCCAACTTATGAGTCAACTGTAACTCAAAATATTCTAGATGAAGGAGGTATTATAATTGGAAAGTTAAACTGTGATGAATTTGCAATGGGTTCTTCAAATGAAACAAGTTATTTTGGAAACGTTCAAAATCCAGTATCTGAGAATTTAGTACCTGGTGGATCTTCTGGTGGATCATCATCAGCACTGGCTGCAAAATTAACTCCAGCAACAATAGGTACAGATACAGGTGGATCTATTAGACAACCAGCTTCCTTTACTGGTACAGTTGGTTTAAAGCCAACATATGGCAGTTGCTCCAGATATGGTATAGTAGCATTTGCATCATCATTGGATCAAGCAGGACCCATGACTCATGATGTCAAAGATTGTTCTTTGATGTTAGAAATTATAAGTAATTACGATACAAAAGATTCAACTTCTGTTGAATTCAAAAGAGAAAACTATTTAAATAATTTAAATGATAATATTAAAGGAAAAAAAATAGGCATACCAAAAGAATATAGAGTCGATGGAATGCCAAAAGAAATTGATGAGCTATGGGAAAAAGGAATAAAAATTATTAGAGAAAATGGTGGTCAAATTGTTGAGATAAGTTTACCCAATACTAATTATGCTTTACCAACATATTACATTGTAGCTCCCGCAGAGGCCTCATCAAATCTTTCTCGATACGATGGTGTAAAATATGGTTTTAGATCAAAAGGTGAAAATCTTATAGACATGTACGAAAAAACAAGATCAGAGGGTTTTGGTGATGAAGTAAAGCGAAGAATTATGATTGGAACATATGTTTTATCATCAGGTTATTACGATGCATATTATTTAAAAGCACAAAAAGTAAGAAGACTGATCAAAAATGATTTTGATGAGGCTTATAAAAAAGTAGACGCTATATTAACTCCATCTACGCCAAGCTCTGCTTTTAAAATTGGAGAGAAATTAAACGATCCAGTATCAATGTATTTGAATGATATTTTCACAGTTCCAATTAATCTTGCAGGCTTACCTGCTATATCAATTCCAGCGGGTCATGATAAAAAAGGCTACCCACTAGGTTTACAAGTTATAGGAAAGGCATTTGATGAGCAAAGTATTTTAAATATCGCATTTGCTTTAGAAAAAAATATAAGCTTTAAAAATAATATAACTGATTGGTGGATTAAGTGAGTAAAAATAATGGTGAATATCTAATAATAAGAAATGATAACAAATATGAAGTTATTATTGGTCTTGAAGTTCATGCACAAGTCTTGTCTAAATCTAAATTATTCTCAACCTCATCAACAAAATTTGGATCAGAACCCAACACTCAAGTTAGCTTGGTCGATGCAGCATTTCCAGGAATGTTGCCAGTAATTAACGAACATTGTATTAAACAAGCTGTTAAGACAGGTATTGGATTAAAAGCTAATATTAACAAAAGATCAATATTTGATCGAAAAAATTATTTTTATGCTGATTTGCCTCAAGGTTATCAAATTTCTCAATATAAAAATCCAATTGTGGGTGAGGGATCTATTATATTAGATATGCCAAATGGGGAAAAAAATATTGGAATTGAAAGACTTCATTTAGAGCAAGATGCAGGGAAAAGTATCCATGATATAGATCCTCAAAACACATTAGTTGACTTAAATAGATCAGGCGTGGCTTTAATGGAAATAGTTAGCAAACCTGATTTAAGATCTTTAGATGAAGTAAATGCATATATTAAAAAATTAAGGTCGATAATGAGATATTTAGGAACTTGTGATGGTAATATGCAAGAAGGTTCATTAAGAGCTGATGTAAACGTTTCTGTTCGAAAAAAAGGAGATAAAAAACTAGGCACAAGATGTGAAATTAAAAATGTCAATTCTATAAAATTTATGCAAATGGCAATAGATTTCGAAGCTAATCGTCAAGTAGATGTAATTGAAGAGGGGGGCTTTATTGATCAAGAAACAAGATTATTTGATACCAAAAAAAACGAAACAAGATCTATGAGATCTAAAGAAGATGCACATGATTATAGATATTTTCCAGATCCTGATCTTTTACCGCTTGAATTAAATGATAATTATATAGATCAAATAAAAAAAGATATTCCTGAGCTTCCTGATGAAAAAAAGAAAAGATTTATTGAAAAATTTAAACTATCACCTTATGAGGCAAATATACTAGTTTCAGATATTGAAATTTCAAAATATTTTGAGGAAGTTTCTAAAAACTCTGATGTAAAATTAGCTACAAATTGGATAACAGGTGAGTTATTTGCATTATTAAATGAAAAAAATATTGAAATAACAGAAAGTCCAATTTCCTCTAAAAATTTATCAGAATTAATTAATTTAATCAAAGATGGAACCATCTCAGGTAAGATTGCTAAATCTGTGTTTGAAATAATGAAAGATGGAGATAAAGATCCTATATCTATTGTAGAAGAAAAAGGTTTAAAACAACAAAGTGATCCTAAAGAATTAGAAAATTTAATTAATAAAGTAATTACTGAAAACCCAAAAAATGTTGAAGCTTATAAATCAGGAAAAGACAAATTATTTGGTTTTTTTGTTGGTCAAGTAATGAAAAATTCAAATGGTAAAGCAAATCCAAAACTTGTTAATGAAATTTTGAAAAAAAAATTGAGTTAAAATGGGTTCAAACATTAAGATTACAAACGAACTCGAGGAATATATAAATAATCATTCTTATAAATTAAATCCAATTCAGAGAGATATTATTAAATATAACGAAACTTTGGGTGAAAAGAAAAAAATGCAAATTTCGTTAAGTCAATGTCATCTATTACACCTAGTAATAAAATTATATAATCCAAAAAAAATTTTAGAAATTGGAACATTTACAGGTTTAAGCACTTTAACAATGGGATTAGCTATGAATAACGACTCAAATTTAATAGCTATAGACAAAAACAAACAAACTTCTGAAATAGCTAAAAATTTTTTTGTTAAAGCTAATCTTGAAAACAAAATAAATCTTTTAGTAGAAAATGCCAGTGATGGACTAGACGAACTTCTTAAAAAAAAAGAAGTTTTTGACTTAGTATTTATTGATGCTGATAAGGAAAATTATATAAACTATTTTGAAAAATCTTTAAAAATGTTAAAAAAATCAGGAATTATCATAACAGATAATGTTTTATGGTACGGTGACGTTATAGATAAAAATAAAAATGACAAACTTACGATTAAAATTCGGGAATTTAATTCACATATCAATAAAGACAATAGAGTAGAAAATATCATTTTACCTATTGGTGACGGTCTATCAGTTTGTAGAAAATTATAATGTATAATATTTTTGGTTTTTACAAATTTAAAAAGATTACAAATCTTAAAAAGAAAAAAGAATTACTTAATAACTACTTAAAACAAGTTAATTTTAAAGGGACTATAATATTATCTCCTGAAGGTGCAAATGGAACAATAAGCTTTAATATTGAGAGATATATTTCAATAAGGAAAAATATAAAAATAATTTTAAATTTAAAGAACTTTGATAGTGAAAATTTATCACATTATAAATATCAAGCTTTTCATAAAGGTAAAATTAAAATTAAAAAAGAACTTGTTCCGATTGGTATTAAATTAAGAAAAAGAATTATTAATAATCAAATTGATCCTAAAGATTGGAATAACTTTATTAAAAAAAAAAATACTATTATTATTGATACTAGAAAAAGTTTTGAATATAAAGTAGGTACTTTTAAAGGATCAATAAACCCAAGATTAAATAATTTTAGAGACTTTCCAAAATTTTTCAAATCATTAAAAAAAGATAATAATATAGGAATGTTTTGCACTGGTGGTATTAGATGTGAAAAAGCAAGTTTTTATTTGAAAAACAAAGGTTTCAAAAATGTTTATCAATTAAATGGAGGTATAATTAATTATTTAAATAAAATTGATAAAAAAAAAAGTTTGTGGAAAGGAGACTGTTTTGTCTTTGATAATAGAGTATCGGTTAAACATGGCCTAAAACCTGGTAATTTAAAAATTTGCGCAGGTTGTAGAGAACCTATTACGAAATTAGAAAAAAAAAACAAGCAATATGAGGAAGGAGTTAGTTGTTCTAATTGTTATCATAAATTAACTGTTAAACAAAAACAAAGATTTCGCATGAGACAAAAACAAATCAACATATCTAAAAAGAAAGGTCAAAAATATTTTTATCAAATTGAAAAATAAAATAATATGTATAAAAAAATTAATTTATTAAGAGATCCCATTTGGCAATTATTAAGAAAAGTAACAATTCCTGCTAGTATTGGATCTTTATTTCAAACTTTTTATAATTTAGTTGATACTTATTTTGCTGGGAAAATATCACCCGAAGCCCTTAGTGCTTTGGCTAAATCTTTTCCAATATATTTTATTATAATTGCAATTGGTGTTGGAGTAGGTGCCGCTACAAATACCTTAATCGGAAATTCAATTGGTGAAAAAAATGAAAAAAGAGCATCAATGTTTATTGGACAATCTTTTCTTTATGCTGTTTTCGTTTCACTTTTAGTCACTTATGTTGGTTTAAATATATCAGATTTTTTATTGGGTATAATGGGATCTAGTTTAGAAAATATTTTATTAACAAGAGAGTATCTGGATATAATATTTTACTGTACTATTTTAGTTTTAATACAAACATCTTTAAATGGCACTCTAAATGCTCAAGGAGATACCAAGAGTTACAGAAATGTTTTGGTTTTTACTTTTTTTTTAAACATAATCTTAAATCCTATATTCATATTTGGATATGGTTTTATACCTGCCTTTGGTATTTCTGGAATTGCTATAGCAACTGTTATATGTCAATTTTTAGCTGCAACTTATTTAATTTATAAAGTTTATTGTTGTAAATTAAAAAAGTATCTATTTTTGGAGTGCTTTAGACCAAAAATTTTTTACTTTAAAAACCTAATATTTCAATCTGTTCCAGTCATGTTTAGTATGCTTTTAATTGGTGTTGGTTTGTTTAATGTTTTGTATTTTGTAGGAAAATTTGGTGATTTAGCTGCAGCTGGTTACGGCACTGCTTTAAGAATTGAACAAGTTTTTTTATTACCAGTTATTGGATTAAATACAGCTGTACTTTCTATTTCAAGTCAAAATTTTGGAGCTAAAAATTATGAGCGAATTAGAGAATTATACTTAAAAGCTCTCAAATTTGGTTGTTCTTTTATGACATTAGCAGGCATCATAATTTATTTTAACGCATCATTCCTCATAAGTTTATTTACAGAAGATTTGAACACAATTAGTTATGGTATTATTTATTTAAAAATAGCAGCCTTGATAGGACCTATTTATCCTACTTTTTTTATTACTACAGCCTTATTTCAATCAGTAAAAAGACCAATATATAGTTTATACCTTGCGATCTTAAGATTAACAGCTCTACCATTTTTATGTTTATGGTATGTAATAAATATTAAAGATGGATCATATGAAGATATTTTTTATACTTTATTATTCACTAATTGGTTTATGGGATTTTGTATATTAATCTTTATCGGATTTTTTTTTAATTCAGTATTTAAAAAATCTAGTTAGACTCTGTTAATTTTTTTTCAAATTTCCTTACAAAATATGAGACTATTAAAATTAAGATTAGATACTCAAATATTAAAAAGGTATAAATTTCTAATGGTCTATAGGTAGTAACAACAAGCTCATTTGCTTTTCTAGTTAAATCACCAATTCCTATTATTGAAACGAGAGAAGACATTTTTAGAACATATACAAATTGATTACCGATAGCAGGAAGTATGTTTTTAATAGCTTGTGGTAATATTATAAGTCTTAATTTTTTAAAAAAAGAGAAACCAAGAGAGCTACCAGCTTCCCATTGAGATTTTCGAATTGAGTTAATACCTGCTCTAAATATTTCTGCTTGAAATGCACTTTCGCTTATTGATAACGCAATAATACCTGAAACAAATGGACTAAAACTTATGCCTGTCATTATTGGTAAACCATAATAAATCCATAAAATTAAGACTAATAACGGAATTGCTCTTACAATCTCGACATAACCAATATTTATATATGTTAAAAATTTATTTTTAGCTAAGGATGGTATAGCTATTATTAGTCCTAAAATAATTGAAATAAAAATTGAAACTAAAGATATGTATATGGTGGTTGTGAAACCACTAATAAGGAATTTTAAATTTGTAAGACCATCCACGGTATTTGGAGATAAAATTAACCAATCCAATTCCTGTTTTGAACAAGAATTAAGAAATAAAATTAAAAACAGTAGAAAAATAAAATTTTTCACACATGTATTTATAAAGAATTAAATATTAATATCTAATTTATTATAAGCTCTTAAGATTATATTTTGCTAAAAGTTCTTTAAAAAAACCAGATGATTTTTTACCACTTATCCAATCATTGACGTATTTTTTCCACTTTGTGTCACCTTTGCTAACCATCATTGCTAAAAAGGCAGGATTTTTTTCACCATCTGGAACTATTACTAATTGCGGATATTTTATTACTAGTTTATTTGCCTCTGTCGAGCTAGTAATATTTCCATCTGCTCTGCCAGCCAGAACTTCTTGAAAGTCTCTTGCTGGAGCTTCTACTGAATTTAATTTAGATTTAGGAAAAAATTCTTTTGCTTTTTCTTCTTGAGAAGTTCCAAGCGTAGTTGCAATAGTTACGTTACTATCGTTTAATGAATCCCAAGTAGAGAACTTATTTAAATTTTTCTTTAGAATTAATGGAACTGTTCCATATTTATAATAGGTATCTGTAAAGCCTGCAACTTCTGCTCTTTTAGGAGTTTTAGTAACACTAGTTGAAATATCATATCTTCCTGAGGTGATACCAGAAACTATAGTTTTCCATTCTGCTGGAACAAATTTGATTTTTACACCCATATCTTTTGCTAATTCGTTCATAACATCTATATCAAAACCTTTATATTTATTGGTTGCAGGATCTTTAATTGTCATTGGATCCCAATCACCAGTCGTTCCAACCCTTAACTCACCAGAAGACAAAATTTTATCAAGACTTGACGCATAAGCAGGTAATATGAAAAATAAACTTAATATAAATATGATAATTTTTTTCATATTTTGTTATAACTTAAAATATGAGATGACTTCCAGGTTAACCTTGACGCACATAAAAGATTAGATGAGTCTAGCGCTATCATTCAACCAGAGCCATAAATCCTCTGAAAATGATCTCCTAACAAATAGATTAAGGTTGTTATCTTCATAATTATGAAGAATCACATCTACGTGATTAACAATTGTTTGAGCAACAGAGCCTTTTTTATTTTTAAAATCATTAAAATTATAAGGGCAACTTTTAGACAATAAATCATAAACTTTATTTCCGTTTAGATTAATCATTATCCAATGATCAGAAACATTTGTTACAGCTCCTTGATTTAATTTTGAAATTTCATTAAACAATTTGTCTTCTAAATTTTTTTGGTCATTTAAAGTCATCTTATTATCATTGGAGTAAATTAACCATTCATCTGGACTTAACCACAATAAATTAAATTTTTCGTTACCAGACGAAGTATTTGCTTCATTTGGTGGTAAAATTGATAATATTTTTCCAATTTTTGTTGAGAATTCTCTTTTATTACTTCTAAGATTGATTTTAATTATAGGCTCGACTTCAATAATTTTTAGATCATTATATTTTTTTTCTTCTTTAATTGGTGAATTAAAATTAAGCATTTAATCTTTTATTTTCCTTATCATAAAAAACAGTATCAGTAATAGTTACATTGATATTTTTATTTTCCATTGGAACTATTAATTTCTTACCTTTTAATTTTTTTCCACTTTTCACAACAGCTAATGCAATAGATTTATTAAGATTTGGACTAAAATAACTAGAGGTAACATGACCTAACATTTCTATTGGTTTTTCTAAACTTTCAACAAGTTGAGCTCCTTCCTCTAAAACTTCTTTAGGATCATCAGTTAATAAACCAATAAATTGTTTTCTATCTTCTCTTATTGTATCGCTTCTATATAATGATCTCTTACCTATAAAATCATATTTCTTTTTTCCAATAATCCAATCCATTTGTAGATCTGACGGTGTTAATGTCCCATCAGTATCTTGACCGGTAATTATAAAACCTTTTTCTGCTCTTAGTAAATGCATAGTTTCCGTTCCATATGGTGTAATATTAAATTCTTTACCTGCTTCCATGCATTTTTCCCAAACATTTAAAGCAAAATTAGACTGTACATTAATTTCGTAACTATGCTCTCCAGTAAAACTTATTCTCATTATTCGACAATTAACATTATCTATTTTTGAATTTTTAAAAGACATATGTGGGAAATTATCATCTGAAAGATCTAAGTTTGGTATTATTTTTTTTATAATTTTTTTAGAATTTGGTCCACAAATGCTCATTGTTGAATATTGATCAGTAACTGATGTTAAATATACATTTAAATCTGGCCATTCAGTTTGTAAATAATCTTCAAGTTTTGTTAAAACATTGGCTGCACCACCAGTAGTGGTAGTCATTATATAATGATTTTCTCCTAGTCTTGTTGTAACACCATCATCATAAACCATGCCATCTTCATTTAGCATTAAACCATATCTGCATTTACCGATAGCAAGTTTTGACCAGGCGTTTGTATAAACTCTATTTAAAAATTCAGACGCGTCTTCACCTTGTAGATCAATTTTTCCTAAAGTAGAGGCATCAAGTATACCAGCACTTTCTCTTGCTGCTTTACTCTCTCTTTGAACAGCTTGATTCATAGTTTCTCCATTTTTTGGAAAATACCAAGGCCTTTTCCATTGTCCAACGTTTTCAAATTCAGCTTTATTTTCAACATGCCAATTATGAATTGCTGTTCTCCTTGTATGATCAAAAAACTCACCAACGTTTCTCCCTACGATTGCTCCAAATGTTAATGGTGTATAAGGAGGCCTAAAGGTTGTTGTCCCCAATTCCCCCATATTAGTTCCAGTTGTATCCGCTATGATACCAAGAGCATGCATATTTGATAACTTGCCTTGATCAGTTCCCATCCCTGTTGTTGTATATCTTTTTACATGTTCTATAGATTTAAAACCCTCTCTTAATGCTAATTTAACATCTTTAGCAGTAGAGTCATTTTGAAAATCTAAAAATGGTTTTGTTTTAGACATAGGCTTATCTGAAGGTAATAACCAAATATTTCTTTTTTGTTTTTCTTTCGAGCATTCAATATTTAATTGTTCATAATTACTTTTGTCTAACTTAAGAAAAACCATAATACTTTTGATAGTATTATTTACAACATCATCTAATTCAAAATCTCCATTTGAAGATCCTACACTTATTTGCTCTGATGGAATTTTATTTTCATCAGGAATAAATACATTGTCACTATTTCTAAATTTTAATTTTCCACCAGATTGTGTAAATAAATGAACCATAGGCGTCCATCCACCTGATATACCTAAGCAGTCACATGTATAAGTAATTTTTTCACCTACAACGCTTCCACCATCTTTTGATAATTTCTTTACATCAAAGGATTTAATTCTTTTATATCCATTTGTATCAATAACAGTGTATCCTTTTAATATTTTAATTCCTGCTTTCTCTATCTTTTCCGTAAGAACTGAGTTAGGGTTTTCTCTTATATCTATAATTACTTTAACTTTAACACCACTTTTATTTAAAGAAATGGCCGCCTCATAAGCGCTATCATTATTAGTAAATAATGAAACATTTTCTCCAGTTTTTACACCATAGTAATCTATATATTTTTTTATAGACGATGATAAAATTATACCTGGCCTATCATTATTACTAAAAATTAGTGGACGTTCAATGGCACCAGTTGCTATCACAACCTTTTTAGCTCTTATTTTCCATAAACGTTGTCTAATTTTATTTTTTCTTTCATGTAAACTTAAATGATCTGTCAAATTTTCTCTTGCTAAAAGATAGTTGTAAGCATGAAATGCAGCAACACTTGTTCGTTTTTTAATTGTTAGGTTAGGTAATTTTTTAAGATCCTCTATTTGTTTATTTAGCCATATATTAGAATTTTCGTTATTTATTTTAAAAGCATTATCATCTTGATATAAAGTTGATCCGCCTAGATTATTTTTATCATCTACTAAAATAGTATTTAAACCTTTTTCTGCTGATAATTTAGCTGATAATATCCCAGAGATACCACCTCCAATTACTAAAACATCACAATGAGCATATTGATGATCATATAAATCTAGGTCCGGTTTATTTGGAGATTTACCTAATCCTGCTGAATGTCTTATAAAAAATTCATATTTCTCCCAAAAACTTGCTGGCCACATGAATGTTTTATAGTAAAAACCTGCAGGTAGAAGAGGGGACAAAAAATTATTAATTCCACCAATATCAAAATTTACACTTGGCCAACAGTTTTGACTAAATGCTTCTAAACCATCGTATAGCTCAATTTCAGTGGCTCTAACATTTGGATCTGTCAATGCAGGGTCATTACCAATTTGAACAATTGCGTTAGGTTCCTCTGAACCACATGTCATTATACCTCTGGGTCTATGATATTTAAAACTTCTTCCAACTAAATGAATATTGTTTGCCAATAATGCAGAAGCCAATGTGTCACCTTTATGACCATAAAGTTTCTTACCATTAAATTTAAACAAGATTCTAGCAGTTTGATCTATAAACTTGTTTTTGTTAATTCTTAGGTTTTTACTCATAATTATTTTATAGGCGGTCTCTCTCCCATTTTATAAACTGCATGAATTTTATCATTTGATGTATCTCTAGCTACATTAAACCACTTTCTACATCCATGAATGTGGTTCCATCTCTCAAATTGAATACCTTTCACATTTTTTCTCATGAACAAATATTCAGCCCATTGATCGTCACTTAATTCTGTAGGTTGTTTTGGTCTCTCTATGTGAGCTTCACCACCACAGGAAAATTCTGACTGATCTCTCTCACCGCAATATGGACAATTAATTAAAAACATTAGTGAGCTACTGCTGCTGCACCATGTTCATCCACCAAATCTCCACTTACAAATCTATTTAGATTAAATGAAGAATTTAATTTATGTGGCTCATCATTTGCTATGGTGTGTGCAAATAAATCTCCTGATCCAGGTGTAGCTTTAAATCCACCTGTGCCCCATCCGCAATTAAAATATAAACCTTTGATTTGAGTTTTGCTAATTATCGGACTTGCATCTGGACAAATATCTACAATACCTCCCCATTGTCTCAACATCTTCATTCTACTAAAGATTGGGTATAATTCCAAAATTGCTCTTAAAGTTTCTTCAACAACGTTATGACTTCCCTTTTGAGTATAAGAGATATAAGAGTCAGTTCCAGCACCGATCACAAGTTCACCTTTATCAGATTGACTTACATAAGCATGTACTGCATTTGACATTACAACTGTATCTATTATTGGTTTAACTGGCTCAGATACCAAAGCCTGGAGAGGTTTACTTTCTAATGGTAGCCTCATGCCAACCATATTTGCTATTACACTCGAATGACCTGCTGCTACTACTCCGATTTTATTTGTCTTTATAAAACCTTTTGTTGTTTCTATACCTTCGATTTTATCACCAATTCTTTTAATACCTTTAACTTCACAATTCTGAATTATATCTACACCCATTTGATCTGCTCCACGAGCATAACCCCAAGCAACAGCATCATGTCTTGCTGTTCCAGCTCTTTTTTGTAAAGTGCCTCCTAATACCGGATATCTAATATTTGGTGAAGTATTAATTATAGGACAAAATTTTTTAACTTCCTCGGTATTTAACCACACAGCATCAATACCATTTAATCTGTTTGCATGAGTTCTTCTTTTTAAATCTCTTACATCTTGAAGATTATGTGCAAGGTTCATTACACCTCTTTGGCTAAACATAACGTTATAGTTTAGTTCCTGTGAAAGACCTTCCCAGATTTTAAGTGCATGATCATAAAGTCCAGCGCTTGCGTCCCATAAATAGTTTGACCTAATTATCGTAGTATTCCTACCAGTGTTTCCTCCACCAATCCATCCTTTTTCTACAACAGCTATATTATTCATTTTATGTTTTTTTGCTAAATAGTAAGCTGTTGCTAGTCCGTGTCCACCACCACCAATTATTATAGCATCATATTCTTTTTTAGGTGTCGCATCACTCCAAGTTCTTTGCCAATTTTCATGACCACTAAATGCATTTTTAATAAGTGAAAATATTGAGTATTTATTTTTCATATTTTACAGAAAATACTTCATAAATATTGAATATTCAATGATTTCAAGTTACACAGTTAAATAAGGAAGAGTGGGTGAGCGGTTTAAACCAGTCGTTTGCTAAATGACCGTGCGAGGAAACTTGTACCGAGGGTTCGAATCCCTCCTCTTCCGCCATAATTCAGTACAAAGGGTCATTGGCAAAAAAATCTTTTATTTCTAATGGTTCTTGATTAAGAATATTTCTGTATACATTGTAATTTTCTAGAACTCTTTGAACATAATTTCTTGTTTCTTTAAATTTTATAAGCTCAATCCAATCTACATAATCAATTTGTTTTTTTTGAGGATTTTTATTTAATTTTTTCCAGTATCTAACTCTTTTAGGTCCTGCATTATAAGCTGCAATTGCAAATGGATATGATCCGTCATATTCTAATATTAAGCCTGCTAAATAATGAGAGCCTAAATTTATATTATACTCAGGATCTTGTGTTAATCTTATTTTTGAATATGGTAGTTTAGCTTGTTTCGCCACAACCTTAGCTGTGTATGTCATTAATTGCATCATCCCTTTAGCTCCAGCATGACTATTTGCTTTAAAATCAAACTCACTTTCTTGTCTAATTACTGCTAAAATTAATGCTTGATCAGGTATTTTTCTACCTCCTACATATTTAGGAGTGCTAATTATAGGATAATTATATTTGTTATGAAATCTTTTTTCATATGAAGCAATCTTAGAAATTTGTATAGCAAAATCATATCTTCCTATATCTGTTGCCAGTTGAGCTGACAAAATTTCACTTCCTTTTTCTATGTTGTCTAGAGCTAAATATCTAAGGATATGTTTTGCATATTTATCTTTGTTTAATTCATGTAACAAATATACAAGTTTGTACAAATCTTTTTTAATAAATATTTTTTTATAATCTTCATCTACATCCATTGTTTTTTCTAAATTAAATTTTTCATTTTTTGCAATTTTCAAGTGCGCTAATTGACCGTAATAAGTGGTTGGGTAATTTGATGCAATTTTATAATATTTATTTGCAGTAACTGTATCATTTAAAGATTCATAACTTCTTGCAATCCAATATGCACCTCTTGATAAACTTATCGGATACCCAACATTCTCGTAAAAAGCTTTAAAGTGTTCTCTTGCTCTTATTGGATCATTCAGAAAACTAAGACATATCCACCCACTTATCCATTCTGCTTCAGCAAACTCAGGTGTTCCTTTATCGAGAGCGTGGTTATTAACTATCTTATAAGATTTTTGATATTCTTTTTTATATATTAATGATCTTGCGATAATTGATCTTTCCAACCACCATTTATCAGGTCTAACTAAATAATCCTTGTTATTTTTAATTTTCAATAAAATTTCTAATGAACTATCAACTCTACCTCTTTTTCTTCTCCATTTTAGCCTGTCATAATTTAATCCAGCATCATTTTTGAATTTCTCAGGAACTTTTGAGATAGCTGCATCAACTCCGTAAGACTTGCTCATTAAAAGTTGTCGAGCATTATAAAGTGCTTGGTAATCTTTTGGTAAATATCTCAACATTCTCTTTAAATCCCAATATTTATTTTCCCAAGCCAAATACTCTGCTCTTTTAATATGGTCCTCTGAAACTAAATATTTATTATATTTTTTTTTGTAAATTCTTAATTCGTTTTTATCTAGTTCAGCTCTAACCCAACCTTTCTTAATTAAATCAATACCATTTTTCTCATTACCTGTTTTAATAATACTTTCACCTAGTATCATTTCTCCAAATCCACTCAAAGGTTCAATATCTTCGAACATTTCAACAATTTTTTTTGGATTAATATTTTTAGTTGATAATTTTTTTTCTGATAAATATTTTATTCTTCCTATTCTTGGATAACTTTCATTTCTCTCTAAGAATTCATTATAAAGACTAAAATCAGCATTATTAGTTCTTTCTAATAAATATCTCCAAACTATAAAATCATATATAGAGTTGTCTTTTGCTTTCTTCGAAGTTTTTATTGCGGTTTCCCATTTTCTCTTTTCCATAAGCTGTATTGATTTTCTTGCTATCTCTAGATCTTTTTTATTATAAAATTTTGATTTATAGGTTTTGCTTTTCTTTTCTGAGTTTTTAGTTATTACTAAAGGTTTGCTTTTTGGGATAATAATACCTATGTATAGTTTTTTTACTTTATCTTTTTCACTCTTAATGACTTCTTTTTTTGATTGTAGAGGTTTTTTCAGAGGTAGTATTTCACTTTTAAGTTCGCTTATAACTTTTTTTTCAGTACTAATTTGTGGTTTTTTCTCTGGTATAATTAAATTCTCACTATGAGTATTAAACATGAAATTTATTAAATAAAATATTATAATTAGAATGGTAATTTTGTTGTTTTTAATCATAATTTTAGCTAATGAATCGACAATTTATGATATAAGTTCATATGTTTAAAGGATCAAATGTTGCTTTAATTACTCCTTTTAAGGATAATATATTAGACGAAGAAAACTATATAAAATTAATTAATTTTCACATTGAAAATGGGACTAATGGATTAGTTCCAGCTGGTACCACAGGTGAGTCACCAACTTTAAATCATGACGAACATCAAAAAGTGATTGAAATTTGTATTAAGGAGTCAGGGGGGAAAATTCCAGTTATAGCTGGAACAGGTTCTAATTCTACAGAGGAGGCAATTTCACTTACAAAGCATGCGGAAAAAGCAGGCGCAGATGGAGTGTTGGTTGTTACACCTTATTATAATAAACCTACACAAGAGGGTCTGTATCAACATTACAAAGCAATAAATGATAATACCAGCATACCAATTATAATCTATAATATACCAAGCAGATGTGTAATTGACATGACTGTAGACACTATGGCTAAATTATTTGAACTAAAAAACATTGCTGGTGTTAAAGATGCTACTGGAGATCTTAATAGGTTAGATCAAACTATAAAAAAATTAGGACCTGATTTTATCCAATTAACTGGTGAGGATGGTTTGGCTTTTGAATTTAATAAAAGAGGAGGTATAGGAATTATATCTGTTACAGCAAATATAGCTCCCAAACAATGTTCAGAAATGCAAAGATTATCAAAATCAAGTAATCATGAAGATATTCTTAAAGCAGAATTATTAGACAAAAATTTACAACCATTACATAAAGCACTATTTATTGAGAGTAATCCAGCGCCAGTAAAATATGCAGCTAAAGTTCTAGGATTGTGTTCTGATGAAATTAGACTTCCTTTAGTTAATATTAAAAAGGAAACTAAACAAGAAATTGATAAAGCTTTATCTATTGCAAAATTATTAAATTAATGAAAAACAAAGCCAGGCCTGGTTTAAAAATAATATGTCTTAACAGAAAAGCCTCTTTTAATTATTTTTTTGAAGATATTTATGAAGCTGGTATAAAACTAAAAGGATCAGAAATAAAATCTGTTAGAAATGGCAAAGTCAATATTGCAGACTCTTATGCGATAGAAAGAGATGGAGAGCTTTATTTGATTAATTCTCACATATCTTCCTATAAAGAAGCTAGCATATCAAACCATAACCCTATTGAAGAAAGAAAACTTTTACTCAATAAAAAAGAAATAAATAAGTTAATAGGCAAAATGCAAAGAGAAGGTTTTACTTTAATACCTACTAAAATGTACTTTAAAAAAGGAAAAGCTAAAATTGAAATAGCTGTTGCAAAAGGAAAAAAACAATATGATAAAAGACAAACGATTAAAAGAAGAGATTGGGATAGAGATAGATCAAGATACTTTAGAAAATCATCATGAACCAGTTTATTTAGGAATTGGCTCAAATCTTGGTAATAGGATGAACAATATTAATAAGGCTTGCTATTTATTGCATACTTTCTGTTCAATTGATAAAATTTCTAATTTCTATGAAACTAATTCATGGCCAAATGAAAAACATCCAAAATACTTAAATATTATTTTGAAATGTTATACAAAACTAAATGTCATATCACTACTTAAAGTAATAAAGACAATAGAAAAAAAACTAGGAAGAAAAAAAACATTAAGAAATTTACCTAGATTATGTGATATTGATATTATTGATTTTAAAGGAATTAAACTTGATAAGGATAATATTAAAATTCCTCATCCACGTCTATCAGATAGAAATTTTGTTTTAGTCCCACTCTATGAAGTTGAAAAAACATGGAAACATCCTAAAAATAACATATCGATAGATAATTTACTTAAAAATCTCAATTTTAAATCTCTTAGAAGTATTAAAATTTTTTAAAAGAAGTGATATAAATAATCATGCTTAAATCTGAAGAATTAATTAATAAAGTAAAAGAATATAATAAGTTTTTAAATCCTGATGCGTTAACAAAAGCTTATAATTTTGCTCTTAATGCTCACAAAAAACAAAAAAGAGATGAAGGTGTACCATATATAAATCACCCTGTTGCAGTTGCAAATATACTCTCCGATTTAAAATTAGATAGCGCCACAATAACAACTGGACTTCTCCATGATACAATTGAAGATACTCATGCAACTTACCAAACTATTAGAGAAGAATTTGGACAAGAGGTTGCTGACTTAGTAGAAGGTGTTACAAAAATTTCTGTTTTTGAAAATCAAGCCATAGCTGATGAAGATAAAAAAAAATTTTCTAAAGCAGAAAATTTTAGAAAATTAATAATAGCCACATCTAAAGATATTAGAGTTTTGTTGGTTAAACTTGCTGACAGATTACATAACATGAGAACCATCAAATATTTGAAAGATGAAGGTAAGAAAATACGTAAAGCTCAAGAAACTATGGAAATTTACTCTCCTCTTGCAGATCGAATGGGAATGAATAGAATAAGAGATGAACTAGAAGACCTTTCTTTTGAAATATTAAATAACGGAGCAAGAACTTTAATAAAGAATAGATTAGATGAAATTAAATATAATAATTTAATGAATTTCAATTCCCTTTCAGATGAATTTACAAAAACTTTGAATAATTCTGGAATAAAAGTGAAAATTATAGGAAGAGAAAAAACCCCTTTTTCTATCTGGAGAAAAATACAAAAAAAAAGAACCTCTTTAGAGCAAATTACAGATATAATTGGATTCAGAGTTATTGTTGAGGATATAAGTGACTGTTATAAAGCACTAGGAGTTTTTCATTCAAAATGGAATTGTATACCTGGAAGATTTAAAGATTACATATCATCACCTAAAATAAATAAATACCAGTCTTTACATACAGCAATAATAGGTCCAAACAAAAGACCAATTGAAATTCAATTAAGAACAATGCAAATGCATGAATTTGCTCAAAGAGGTATAGCTTCTCATTGGAAATATAAATCAAACGAAAAATTCAATTCATTAACATGGAAAGAGTATGACTGGCTTAAAGATTTGGTAGACATTATTGAAAGAAATGAAAATCCCGAGCACTATTTTGAATATACAAAGCTTCAAATGTTTCAAGAGAATGTTTTTTGTTTTACACCAAAAGGCTCAGTTATTAAATTACCGAAAAACGCTACTCCAATAGATTTTGCTTATGCGGTACATACACAAGTTGGAGATACTGCAATAGGTTGTGAAATTAATGGAAAAGAAAGTCCACTACAAAGTGAATTAAGAAATGGTGATTTAATTAAAATTATAACATCAAAAAAAGTTTCACCTTCATTACATTGGCTATCATCAACAAAAACAGGGAAGGCTAGATCTGCAATTAGAAAATATTGGCAATATAAAGAAAACACTAAACAAATTGATAAAAAATACAATACTTCATTATGGGTCTCTTTGCCAGATAAGCCAGGTATCCTTGGAGATGTGACATCATTAGTAGGTGAAAATGATATTAACATTTCGAGTGTTGAAATGACGGAAAAAACAAAAACATCAATAAATTTTAAATTTAATCTTATTATTTTTGATCTCAAAAACTTTACAAAACTTTTAAGTGAGCTAAAACAGAGACAGTACAAGTTTAAAATAATTAGACATACTAGTAAAAAATATGCTTTCTTTAAAAAATTCTTTAAAGGTCTTAAAAAAAACTAATGCTCTATTAGAAGGTCATTTTGTTCTATCTTCAGGTTTACATTCAGCTCACTATGTACAATGTGCAAAATTATTGAGTCAACCAAAAATTTCAAAAAAATTCGTAAATTCACTGGCCATTAAAATAAAAAAAAAATTAAAAAAAATAGATTTAATTCTTTCTCCTGCAATGGGTGGTATTATCGTAGGTTACGAAATAGGCAGAATACTTTCTATAGAAACAATTTTTTGTGAAAGAGTTAATAAAAAATTTACTTTAAGAAGAGGCTTTTCGATAAAGAAAAATTTAAGAGTATTAATTGTTGAGGATGTAATCACGACTGGTAAATCAAGTTTAGAATGTTTGAAACTTGTAAAAAAATTCAAGGCTAAATTAGTTGGTTTTGCTTGTTTGATAGACAGATCTAATGATAAAAAGATTAAAAATAAAATAATATCTCAAGTAGAATTAAAAATTCCAACTTACAATAAAAGAAATCTTCCTGATCAACTTAAAAAGATACCTATTACAAAACCTGGCAGTAGATTTATACGATGAAAAAACTTGGTATTAACATTGATCATATTGCTACATTAAGAAATGCTCGAGGAGAAAGTCATCCTAATATTATCGAAATTGCAAATCTAGTTAAAAACTCAAGAGCAGATTCTATCACAGTTCATTTGAGAGAAGATAGAAGACATATAAATGATCAAGATTTATCTGATTTATGTAAAAAAAAATTTACTATTAATATGGAAATGGCTGCAAATTTAAAAATGATGAATATAGCAATTAAAAATAATCCAAAATTTGTTTGTTTGGTTCCAGAAAAAAGAGATGAAATCACTACTGAGGGCGGTTTAAATTTAAAGAAAAATTATAAGATAATTAAAATGATTGTAGAAAAACTAAATCAAAAAAAAATTCGAACTAGTTTATTCATAGATCCATCAATAAGTAATATAGTGCTCTCTAAAAAAATTGGCACAAAGTGTGTTGAATTGCATACTGGGAAAATATCTAGGCTTGTTAAGAATAATAAAAATTTTAAGAGAGAACTTATTAAAATAAAGAAGTGTTCTAAATTCGGATTAATTAATAATATTGAAATACACGCTGGGCATGGTTTAGATTATAAAACTACAAAAATTTTGTGCAAAATTCCTTATATCACCG
This sequence comes from uncultured Pelagibacteraceae bacterium, assembly GCA_902571525.1. Classification (GTDB taxonomy): domain Bacteria; phylum Pseudomonadota; class Alphaproteobacteria; order Pelagibacterales; family Pelagibacteraceae; genus Pelagibacter. The sequence goes on along the minus strand of CACGCL010000002.1, from coordinate 62,754 downwards.
AATACAATATTGGACATTTCATCATAGGAGAAAGTACTAAAATTGGTATATCAAAAGTAATACAAAATTTTATAAAGATATTAAATAAATGAAAATATTTGGTATAGGAGTAGATATTATTGAAAATAAACGTTTTAAAAAATTATTAAATGATAAATCATTTATAAACAGGATTTGTAGTTCAAAAGAGTATCGAGTTTTTAAAAAAAAAAAAAATAAAGTCCTCTTTTTATCAAAGAGGTTTTCTGCAAAAGAAGCTTTCGTTAAATCTTTAGGAAGTGGATTTAGAGATAATTTATGTTTTACAGATATATCAATTTTAAATGATAAAAAAGGAAAACCATATTTTCTATTTAATCAAAAGTTAAAAAATTTACTTAAAAGAAAATATAATTTAAATAAATTTAAAGCTCATTTGTCATTATCAGATGAAAAACAACATTCAATCTCTTATGTAATTTTACAAAAATTAAAATGAAAAAAATTATTATTGAAAATTTAAAAACTATATTTTATGCTCTAGTTATAGCTGTTTTAATAAGATCTTTACTTTTACAACCGTTTTATATTCCATCATCATCCATGGAACCCTCATTATTAGTAGGTGATAGATTGTTTGTCACAAAATTATCTTATGGTTATAGTAAACATTCTTTTCCTTTTAGTTTAGGACCCATTAAAAATAGGATTTTCTTTTCTGATCCAGCGCGTGGTGATGTAATTGTATTTAAAACCCCAGCAGATAATAGAACAGATTATATTAAAAGGTTAATTGGCCTCCCTGGTGATAAAATTCAATTTATTGATGGTAACTTATATTTGAATAACGTCGAAATTCTAAAGTCTAAAATTAATTATAAGTCCAAAATTTACTGTGGAGAAACAAATGTAGATACTACTGTTTTCAAGGAAATATTATTAAATAAAAAGGAATATTTAACCACATATTTTAATAACGGAAGTTATCAAAATTCCGACGAATTCATAGTGCCAAAAGAACATTACTTCTTTCTTGGTGATAATAGAGATTGTTCAAAAGATAGTAGATTTTTATCTAGTGTTGGATTTGTTCATAAAAATAATTTAGTAGGTAAAGCGCAATTTATTTTTTTTTCAACTAATATTAAACAAGGTAGTATTTTTAATTTTATGAATTGGAAGAATATTTTAAGGGTAGAAAGATTTTTTAAAAAAATTAATTAATGAATAACAATTTAATCAATTTTCAAAAAAAAATAGGAATTAATTTCAAAAATCAAAAGTTATTGTTAAAAGGATTTACTCACAAAAGTTATAATCGGATTGATAATAATGAAAAACTAGAATTTTTAGGTGACAGAGTATTGGGTCTAATTATCTCTCAAAATCTACTGAAATTTTTTCCTAATGATAAAGAAGGTGATTTAGATAAGAAATTAGCGTCACTTGTTAACAGAAATCAATGTGCAAAAATTGCAAATGACATAAACCTTCAAGATTATATTTTATTAAAAGACTCTAAAAATAATATAAATGTAGAAAAAAAAGTTTTATCAGATTGTTTAGAGTCAATAATCGGATGTATTTATCTAGATCAAGGATTAGATGTTGTGGAAAAATTTATAATAAAGAACTGGCGAAAATATCTAAATGAAAGTCTTGTATCTGAAAGAGACTCTAAAACAAAATTACAAGAATATTCTCTAAAAATTCATAAATCTTTACCTTCTTATAATTTGATAGATAATAAAGGTCCTAGGCATAAGCCTTTGATTAAAGTTTCTGTCAAGATTAAAGACTCAAAAAGTGTTATTGCATCAGCTAATTCAAAAAAACAGGCTGAACAATTAGCCGCAAAAAAACTTTTAGGAATTTTAAAATTAAAATGATTTGGTCAGATAGTGGATACTTGTTATCTAAAATTCCTTTTCAAGAAAATTCAATTATCGTAAACTTTTATACACAAAAACATGGAAAGTGCTCAGGTATTATTTATGGTGCTACATCTAAAAGGCTTAAAAGTTATTTACAAAAAGGTAATGAACTATATCTAGAATATCATTCAAAAAATAACAATGTGCTTGGTTATTTTAAAGTTGAAATTATAAAACCTCGTATCTCTGAATTTTTTTCTGAAAAAATAAAGCTTAATTGTATTGTTTCTACTTTAGAATTGATAAATATTTTAACAGTAGATGGGGAACAAAATTCAAGAATTTACAATTTAATAGATAGTTTTTATTCACTTTTAAATAATAAAAATTGGAAAACTGATTATATTTATTGGGAACTTAAATTGTTAAAATATATTGGATTTGATTTAAATATTATAGAATTTTGTAAATGTGAAACTATCAAAAATCATAAAAGATATTATATAGAAACTTCCTTAAAAAAATTAAATGTACCTAATTTTTTAATAGACGATATTTATGAAAATATAACCGATAGAGATATTTTTGACTCTTTAACTTTATTAAGTGAATACATGAAAAAAAATATATTTATACCAAACAATATTAATTTTCCTCAATCTAGACAAAACTTTATTAATTATTTTAAGTGACTATTTGAGAATTTTGTCAATATAATCAGCATAATAACTAATTATTGCATTAGCACCAGCTCTTTTAAATGAAAGAAGTGTTTCATATATTGAATCTTTTGTTAAGATTTTATTTTTAATAGCATTTGATAATAAGCTATATTCCCCAGAAACTTGATAGGCTATCACTGGTATTTTGAAATTATTTTTAACCTCTTTTATTATATCAATATAAGGTAATCCTGGTTTCACCATAACCATGTCAGCACCTTCTTTTATATCTAGGGCCACCTCTCTTATGGCTTCATCTACATTACCATAATCCATCTGATATGTTTTTTTATTTCCTTTTAATGAATTTTTTGAACCAACGGCATCTCTAAAGGGCCCATAAAAAGAAGAGGAATATTTTATAGCATAAGAAAGAATTTGAATTTTTTCATATCCATTTTTGTCTAATTCATTTCTAATCTCACCGATTCTCCCGTCCATCATATCTGAGGGTGCTATTACGTCACATCCCATTTGTGCTTGTAATAAAGATTGTTTAATTAAAATCTTTATTGTTTTGTCATTTAAAATTTCTTTTTTATTAATCAATCCATCATGACCATGAGACGTATAAGGATCTAGTGCAACATCACACATAATTCCTATTTTATTTTTGTATTTTTTTTTTATTGTTATTATTGCTTTAGATATTAAGTTATTTTCATTTAAAGCTTCTGTGCCATAAGCATCTTTTAATTTTTTATTAGTGTTAGGGAAAAGTGCTATCATGGGAATTTTATTTCTGAGTGCTCGATCAATGATTCTAGATAAATTATCAACACTGTACTTGTAAACACCTTTCATAGACTTTATCTCATTCTTTTTATTTCTACCTTCTGTAAGAAAAATAGGTAAAACAAAATCGCTCCCGGAGAGAGTATTTTCTCTAACAAGTCTTCTAGACCAATCTTCTATTCGCGATCTTCTCAACCTTAATTTTGGGTATTTTCCAGTGATAATCATTGTTAAATATATGCGACAATAGTAATATATATAAATATAGTCTATAAGCTATTAATAAAAAAGTTACTATGTCACTATCATTTAATGATTTCCAAAAACAAGATATCAAATTTAATATTGAAAAACTTAAAGAAGCTTATCAACAAATATTAAAGATTAAAGATTTTCAGGGAGTTGAAGGTGTGTCTAATTTTGGGGCTATTTCATTGACACAAATACCCGGGGACCCAGACTCTATTAAAGGTAATAAAGCAAGGGGTGTTTTTTGGACTAAGCCAGATCAAACCGGGAAAGAAGTTGTTCGAGATCAAATGATCGATGAGGCCTCTTATTCAGAATTTATTAAGGATTTTAAGGATACATATTTTAAGGAAGTGGTTGAGACTTTACAAAAAAATTATAAAATTGGTCGTGTGAGAATTTTACTTAAAAAACCAAGATCTACATTAAGTTGGCATAGAGATCCAGAACCAAGATTACATATTCCTATAATAACAAATCCAGGTTCTATTATGGTCATAGATAATGTTGCTAAACATATGCCAGCAGATGGTTCAGTTTGGATTACAAATAATAGAAAATATCACAATGCTTTTAATGGTGGAGAGGAAAACAGAGTTCATTTAGTAGCATGTGTTTTAAATTACAAATTTAATTAAATTGAAAATTTTTATTTCTTCAGATCATGCAGGATTTAATTTAAAAAATGAAATAATTAATTATCTAAATAAGGGGAAATATAAAATTACAAATTTAGGACCTTACAATGATAACTCTGTAGACTACCCAATCTTCGCAAAGAAAGTAGCAAAAAAAGTGTGTAAAAATAAGTCATATTTTGGGATATTGGTATGTGGATCAGGAACTGGTATGGCGATGGCAGCAAATAAAGTAAAGAATATAAGGGCAGCCGTGTGTTACAATGTGAAAAATACGAAATTATCTAGATTGCATAATAATGCAAATATTATTACAGTAGGATCTAGGTTAACTAGTAAAAATTTAGCTATTAAATTAATTAATATTTTTTTGAAAACTAAATTTGAAGGTGGTAGACACTTAAGGAGGATTAAAATTATTTAAATATTATGTCGAGTGAAAAAAATTACATAAATACAGATTTTCAAAATTTTTTTGAAAACAATCTTTCTGCATCAGATCCTGAAATTTATAAGGCAATTAATGAAGAACTTTTAAGACAACAAGAACATATAGAGTTAATAGCATCTGAAAATATAGTTTCAAATGCATTGTTACAAGCCCAAGGATCTGTCTTAACAAACAAATATGCCGAAGGTTATCCCGGAAAAAGATATTACAATGGATGTGATCATGTTGATGTAGCTGAGACCTTAGCTATTGAAAGAGTTAAAAAATTATTTGATTGTAAATTTGCAAATGTACAACCTCATTCAGGTGCTCAAGCGAATGGTGCAGTTTTTTTAGCTTTATTAAAGCCAGGAGATACAATATTGGGTATGAGCTTGAATTCTGGAGGACATTTAACTCATGGTTCAAAGGCATCCGTTTCTGGTAAATGGTTTAATGCAATAAGTTATGAAGTAGACAAGGAAACTGAATTACTTGATTACAAAGATATTGAAAATAAAGCCATGGAACATAAACCTAAGTTAATAATTGCAGGAGGAAGCGCTTATTCTAGAGTTATAGATTTTAAAAAATTTAAACAGATCGCAGAAAAAATTGGAGCATATTTAATGGTAGACATGGCACATTTCTCTGGATTGGTTGCCGGTAAAGGTTATCCAAATCCAGTTGACCACGCAGATGTAGTAACATCAACAACTCATAAAGTTTTTAGAAGTGCAAGAGGCGGAATAATTTTAACAAATAGAGAAGACTTATCAAAAAAATTTAATTCTGCTGTTTTTCCTGGATATCAAGGCGGTCCATTAATGCATGTTATAGCTGCAAAAGCTGTCGGTTTTTTGGAAGCATTAAAACCAGAATTTAGAAATTATATATCAAACGTCCTTGCAAATGCTAAAATGTTAGCTGAAACATTAAAAAATAATGGATTTAAGATTTACTCTGGGGGTACTGACACGCATCTAATGTTAGTTGATTTACGTCCATTTAATGTAAAAGGTAATATGGCAGCAGATAGTTTGTGTAGAGCAAATATAACTTGTAATAAAAATGGAATACCTTTTGATACAGAAAGCCCTATGATTACATCTGGAATTAGATTAGGTACCCAAGCTGCAACAACAAGAGGTTTTGGTTTAGAGGAATTTAAATTAGTAGGTAATTTGATTACTAAAGTGATTAAAGGATTATCGACTAGTCAAGTGGGTAATAGTAAAGTTGAAAATGAGGTGAGAAAACAAGTTATTGAACTTTGCTCTAAGTTTCCAATTTATAAAAATTTAAAATAACATCAATGATCTGTCCCTGTGAAAAAAAAGGTGAAACTTCAGTTGTGGATTCTAGACCAACAGAGGATGGTACTGCAATAAGGAGAAGAAGACTTTGCACTACATGCGGTGAGAGATTCACAACATTTGAAAGAATTCAGATAAGAGAACTCATCATTGTAAAAAAAAACGGAAGAAAGTCCCCTTTTGATAGGGAGAAGCTCTCTAAGTCAATATACATAGCATTAAAGAAAAGACCAATAGATAGTGATACGGTCGAAAAATTTATAACTAAAATATCAAATTCTTTAGAAGAAATTGGTCAAAGTGAGATATCATCTACCACAATAGGAACTATGGTAATGGATGGTCTTAAAAACTTAGATCCAGTAGCTTACGTTAGATTTGCATCTGTATATAGAAATTTCAGAGAAGAAAAAGATTTTGTTCAATTTGTAGACAAGATAGATGTCTTCAAAAAACGATAAATTTTACCTTAAATTAGCTCTTAATTTGGCCAAACAGAATGAGGGCATGACTAACGAAAATCCTTCTGTTGGTTGCATTATAGTTAAAAATAATAAGATTTTATCACTCTCGAAAACCTCTATTAGTGGAAGACCTCATGCAGAGGACAATGCAATACGTCTTGCAAATAAAAGTGATCTAAAAGATTCAACCATGTACGTAACTTTAGAACCTTGCACGCATCACGGAAAAACACCACCTTGTACTGATTTAATCATTAAAAAAAAAATATCAAAAATTGTATATGGATCTAATGATATTGATAAAAGAACGGCCAATAAATTAAAAAAAACTCTATGTAAATACAATGTTTCTACAAAACAAATTCAAATGAAAGAGATTACAGATTTTTACAAAAGTTATTTTTATATCAGAAAAAAAAAATTTCCTTATATCACTGCTAAATTAGCTTGTTCTAACGACTATTATATTTATTCAAAAAAAAATAAAAATATTACTAATGAATTATCTCGTCAAACATCACACTTATTAAGATATAAAAATAATGCAATATTAATTTCCTCTAAAACTTTAAATAAAGATAATCCTTTTTTGGATTGTAGAATTAAAGGTTTAGAAGATCATTCACCTATAAAAATTATTTTAGATAAAAACCTAAATTATAAAAAAAATCTTAATATTTTTAAAAAAGAAAATAAAAAATGTATCTTTTTTTATAATTTTTCAAATAAAAAAAAATTATCAATACTTAAAAAGAATAAGATAAAATTTTTTAAAGTTAATTTGGATAATCAAAATAATTTGGATTTCACAGAAATTAAAAAAAAATTATTTAAATTAAATATAAATTATCTTTTAATAGAAGGTGGTAAAGAATTAACTAAATCTTTAATACAAAAAAAACATATTAATCAATTTTTTTTGTTTAAAAGTGGCAAAAACTTAAAAACAAATGGACAATTGGAGATAAAAGAAATAATTAATCAATTAAATAAAAAGTTTAAAATCAAAAAGAATTTAAATGTTAATCTAAATGAGGATAAAATTATTAATTACAGATAATTATGTTTAATGGTATTATTTTTAATAAAGGAATTATAAATAAAATTAAAACAAGCGCTAAGGGTGTAAATATTTTTGTTAAAAGTAACCTAAAATTAAAAAAAAAAGACCTGGGTGTTTCAATATGTTGTGATGGTGTTTGCTTAACAATGATCTCTCTCAAGAATAAAGTAATGGAATTTTATTTATTAAAAGAGACAATGAATAGATCTAAATTTAAGAACATATCAATAGGTGACAAGATAAATCTTGAATTACCCTTAAAATATGGTCATAAAATTTCAGGTCATTTATGTCAAGGTCATGTTGACTGCACATCAAAAGTAAACAAAATAATTTATAAGGGAAAATCTAGAATATATGATTTCATAATTGATAAAAAAAATTTACCATATTTAATTCCTAAAGCATCTATTTTGTTAAATGGTGTATCTTTAACAATATCCAAGATTACAAAAAAAGGATTTCAAGTATGGTTAATTCCTCACAGTTTGAAGCTTACAAATTTATCAGATCTTAAAAAGGGACAAATTGTCAATGTTGAAATTGATATCTTATCAAAATATATAAAAAAACATTATGGTAAAAAGTAATTATACTCCAATAGATAAAATTATAAGATCTGCAAAAAAAGGTGAAATGTATGTCCTTGTTGATGATGAAAATCGTGAAAATGAGGGAGATTTAGTCGTTCCTGCATCAAATATATCATCTAATAAAATAAATTTTATGGCTAGATATGGTAGAGGATTAATTTGTTTAGCTATTACAGACAAGCAAGCAAAAAAATTAAATTTATCATTAATGTCACCAATAAATAATTCAAGAAATCAAACTGCTTTTACAGTTTCGATTGAAGCAAGAAAAGGTGTTACCACAGGTATTTCAGCAAAAGATAGGTCCAAAACAATTAAAACAGCTATTAAGAATAAAGTTAAGAAAGAAGAAATTGTCTCTCCGGGACATATTTTTCCAATTATATCTAAAGAGGGTGGTGTATTAGTCAGAGCGGGTCATACAGAAGCATCTGTTGATATTTCTAAACTAGCAAATAAAAACCCATCAGCAGTTATATGTGAAATAATGAATGATAATGGAGTTATGGCAAAAGGAAAAGAACTCTTTGATTTTGCAAAAAAGCATAAGCTAAAAATTGGTAAAATTGAGGACTTAATATCGTATAGGTTTAAAAATGAAAAATTAATCAGATTAAAGAAAAAAGATAAAATAGTGATAAATAATCAAAAATTCTCAATTAAGGTATTCGAAAATTTATTAGATGGGTCTGAAAATTTTGCTTTAATAAAGGGTAAAATCAAATCTAATAAAAATATTAGAGTTAGAGTTATATCTTCTAATATTGTTGAAAACTACCTTATGGGAAAAAATCTACCAAATTCATTCAGCAAAACTTTAAAATACTTTCAAAAATTTAATAATTGTGTTCTAATATTTATTAGAGATACTAACATCAAGTCAGTATCAGCAACTTTACGTGACTTAAAATCAGAGAAAATTAAAAAGAGTCCAGATCAATTGATAAGAAATTACGGCATAGGTGCACAAATAATAAAATCATTAAAAATAAAAAATATGATTTTAGTTACAAGATCTCCAAAAAAAGTTGTAGGTCTAGAGGGATTTGATATAAAAATTGTTAAACAAGAGATTATTAAATGAAAAAAAAAGTTCTTATAGTTGTATCAGATTATTACAAAGACATTGCCGAGGCCTTGTTAATAAACACAATAAAATTTATAGATAAAAAAATTAAATTTAATGTTATTAAGGTTCCTGGGGTTTTTGAAATACCAGTAATAATATCAAAAAATTTAAAAAAGTTTGACGGTTTTGTTGCTATTGGATGTGTTATTAAAGGAAAAACTGCACATTTTGATTTAATATCAAAGTCCGTAATTGATGCAATCATGAATATAAGTATAGATAGTAAAAAACCTGTAGGAAACTGTATTTTAACTTGTTTTAATTACAAGCAAGCTTTAGCAAGAAAAAACAAAGGTAAAGAGGCTGCATTAGCTCTAAATAGCATTCTTTGTAAATAAATTAATTTAAAAATGAAGCCTTTTTACAGTCCTAAAAATAACCCAAGGGTTATAATTATCCAAATATTATATGGAAAATATTATAATGACAACCAAAGTATAAGAATCCCAAAACATAGGTTTAAAAAATTTATAAAAGATGTTGTCTTTGGTACTATAGAAAGAAATGAAGTTATACTTATGGAGATAAAAAAATATTTAGACACTGAAATAAATTTAAAAAAGCATGATAGTGTTTTTTTAATCATTTTGAAAAGTGCAATTTACGAACTATTATACAAACCAACTACCTCCTCAAAAATAATTATAAAAGAATATTTGAATGCATCTAATTTTTTTATAGAAGATAATAAAACAAAATATTTAAATGCATTACTTGATAAAATTTCAAAAAATTTAAGATCGATAAATGAATGAAAATAGTTTAATTAAAAATTATTTAGCAAAATTAGCTAACAAAAATCCAGCAGCATTAAACTTAAATGATGACGTATTTTTTGATAAGAATAATAAAACTGTAATATCTGTCGATACCTATGTTGAAAAAACTCACTTTCCAAGTTTTGATAATCCAAATTTATTAATTAAAAAGATTATACGATCATCCATATCTGATTTAATTTGTAAAGGTGTGACACCAAAATTTTACTTTATTTCAGGAAGTGGAAACAAAAAGTCTTTCACTAAAGAAAATATAAGTAAAATAATTAATTCATTGAAGTCTGAACAAAAAAAATTTTCTATTAAACTATCAGGTGGAGATACAGTTTATTCTCAAATAAATTCATTTACCATTATTTCACTAGGCTTTAGTAACAAAATAGTTGAAAGAAATAATGCTAAAATTAATGATGATATATACATTACTGGTGAATTAGGTGATAGTTACTTAGGTTTAAAGTATCTACAAAAGAAAAATTTTAAAAATAATATTGATAAAAAATATTTTATTAACAAATTTTATCTACCAAAAATTAATTCAAATTTTTCGAAATATTTAACTAAATTTGCAAACACATCTATTGATATTTCTGATGGACTTTTAATTGATTTAAATAAAATGATTAATAATCAAAATGTTTCATATGAAATTTATTACAATAAAATACCAATATCTAATAACTTAAAAAAATTTTTAAAAGAAAACTCTTTAAAAAAAAATAAATTTATTTTCAATGGCGATGATTATCAGATTTTATTTACTGCTCAAAAATCTAATAAAACAATGATTCACAGAATTTCCAGAAAAACAAATACAAAAATAACCAAAATAGGAAAAATATTATCAAAAAAGAAATTCAAGTTTAAGCTATTAAATGGTGATAAAGAGCTAAAATTAGCAAAATTTCCAGGCTATGAGCATTTTTTTACTTAATATTATATTGCCTTTTATGTTCTATTTTGTATTGTCCGCCTTTAAAAATTTTAATTTATGTCAAGTAATACTGAAACAATTTTAATTTACACAATTTTAGCAGGACTATTGTCAATCGTTTACGGTTTCTTTACAGGTAAAAGTATTCTAAGCTCAAGTGCAGGCAATCCTAAAATGCAAGAAATTGCATCTGCTATACAAATAGGTGCTAAGGCATATTTAAATAGACAATATAAAACAATTTCAATTGTCGGAGCAGTAGTTTTGGTTATTGTAAGTTTTTCATTTAGCATTCTTGTAGGTTTAGGATATCTAATTGGCGCAACACTCTCAGGTATTGCTGGTTATGTAGGTATGCTAGTTTCTGTTCAAGCTAATGTTAGAACCGCAGAAGCTTCTAGGAAAGGTTTAGCTAGTGGATTATCAGTAGCATTTAAATCTGGAGCAGTTACAGGAATGTTAGTTGCTGGTTTAGCGTTATTGTCAATTGCAGTTTATTATTATTTTTTATTAAGTTTTAGAGTTGATGAAAGAGAAATAGTCAATGCGTTGGTTGCCCTAGGTTTTGGTGCATCATTAATTTCTATATTTGCAAGGCTAGGTGGTGGTATATTTACAAAAGGAGCAGATGTTGGTGCAGATCTTGTTGGAAAAGTAGAAGCGGGTATACCCGAAGATGATCCAAGAAATCCAGCCGTTATAGCAGATAATGTTGGAGATAATGTCGGAGATTGTGCTGGAATGGCTGCAGATTTATTTGAGACATATGCTGTCACAATTGTAGCAACAATGGTTTTGTCATCTATATTTTTTCCTGGAGACATGAGTATGATGATATATCCTCTTTCTATCGGAGGTGCATGTATATTAACATCAATAATCGGAACTTTTTTTGTAAAATTAGGAAAAAGCAAAAATGTAATGAATGCATTATATAAAGGTTTTGTAGTCTCTGCTGTTACCTCGTTAATTATTTTATACCCAGTTACTGACTATGTTTTAGGATTAGATAATCCGTATAGTTTAAAAAATAAATCTTTCACAGGAATGAGTTTGTACTATTGTGGTATAATTGGTTTAGTAATCACTGGTTTATTAATTTGGGTAACAGAATATTATACTGGCACTAATTATAGGCCTGTTAGAAGTGTTGCGGGTTCTTCAACAACTGGTCATGGAACAAACGTTATACAAGGATTAGCAATATCTTTAGAAGCAACAGCGGTACCTGCATTAATTATTGTTGTGGGGATACTCACAACAAATAACATTGCTGGATTATATGGTATAGCTATTGCTGTAACCACTATGTTGGCACTAGCAGGAATGGTTGTGGCACTAGACGCATATGGACCAGTTACTGATAATGCTGGTGGAATTGCTGAAATGTCAAAACTACCTAATAATGTGAGAAAAACAACAGATGCACTTGATGCAGTTGGAAATACTACAAAAGCCGTAACCAAGGGATATGCTATTGGTTCTGCTGGTTTAGGTGCGTTAGTTTTATTTGCTGCATATACGGAGGATATTAAACATTTCTCAAAAGTAGCTGGTTCAAATTTAGAGGGAATAATTGTGACTTTTGATTTATCTAATCCATACGTTGTAGTTGGTCTTCTTATAGGAGGGATGCTACCCTATCTTTTTGGTTCAATGGGAATGCAAGCTGTTGGTAGAGCGGGTGGTGCAGTTGTTATTGAAGTTAGAAGGCAGTTTAAAAAATATCCAGGTATAATGAAAAAAAAACAAAAACCTGATTATGCAAAACTTGTTGATTTACTTACGGTTGCAGCTATTAAAGAAATGATATTACCCTCGTTACTGCCTGTTCTTTCTCCTATAGTTTTATATTTTGCAATTTTATTCATAGGTGGACAAGTTGCTGCGCTAGCATCTGTAGGTGCAATGTTATTAGGTGTTATTATTACGGGATTATTTGTAGCTGTTTCTATGACTGCTGGTGGTGGTGCTTGGGATAATGCCAAAAAATATATTGAGGACGGAAATTTTGGTGGAAAAGGTTCGGAGGCTCATAAAGCTGCTGTCACTGGAGATACCGTAGGAGATCCATATAAAGATACAGCTGGGCCAGCTGTAAATCCAATGATTAAGATTACTAATATTGTGGCATTGTTATTGTTAGCTGTAATTGCAGGATAATTTTTAACTAAGAAATTATTTTTAGTTACCTTTTTCTCTCTTTTTTTTTCTTATTCCAAGAGGGTCATTAACTCTTTGTCTCATACTAGATAAAAAATTATATATAAAGTTTCTTTTATTTAAACTTGCTGATCGTTGATTATCAAATTTTAAATTTTTCATATCTTCAATGTTATAGAAATCTTTTTTAGCTAAAATACCTTTATCATCAATTTCTAAAACCATCACATTATTTACAATTAATTGTCTTTTACCAAAAAAGTGTGTATTTGATATTTTTCTTTCTATATATATCCAAACATCATTATCGAAAGTACTTTTAGTAGAAGGTTCACCAAAAATACTTAATATATCGTTAACATTGGACTCTGACACAACTATTTTTTTTTCTTTTTTATCTAAAAAATAGACACCATGATGATCATCAACTAAATTTAAAGAACAATTTGATATTAAAAAAAAAAGAGATATATAAAATAATAACTTCATGAATTCAGAATATATTAATATATACAATAATTTAGTTAATCTCTCTAGAAATAAAAATCTTTTTTTTAATTTTACAAAAAAAGATACTTTCTCGGATAGGTTATTGATATTTTTTTTTCATTTAGCTTTTTTTTTTAAGTATTTTAAATCAAAAATTGATCAAAAATATATGCAAAATTTTTACGATTATGTTTTCAGACAAATCGAACTTGATATAAGAGAAATTGGATATGGAGATCAAACTGTGAATAAAAAGATGAAAACATATGTTAATTTACTATATTCAATTATTAATAAATTTGAGAATTGGGAAAAGTCTAATTATGATGAAAAAAATACAGTATTCAGATCTTTTATAGAAATGAATGATAATAATGAAAATTTTATTGATTATTTTATAAAGTATACAAATTATTTATCAAAAACATCTTTAAATTCATTTACAAAAAGTGTAATAAATCATAAATTTTAAATTATGGCAGTTCCAAAACGTAAAACAACTAAATCAAGATCTGGTAAAAGAAGATCTCACATGAAATTTTCAAGTAAAAATATAATTGAAGATAAAAAATCTGGTGAATATAGATTATCCCATCATATTGATATGAAGACAGGCACCTATAAAGGTAGACAAGTTTTAGATCCCAAGGAATAATTTTTTATGTCGGAAAATATCAAAATTGCAGTTGATGCAATGGGTGGGGAAAACTCTCCAAAAAAAGTAATTGAAGGTATAATTTTAAATCATAAAGAAAATAGTAACATATTATATAATATTTTTGGAGATTCAGAAAAAATAGAACCTTTATTACCAAAAAATTATAATAAAAAAATATTTCATATTATAAACACTAAAAACAAAATCCTAGATACTGACTCTCCTTTGTCTGCTGCGAAAAAAGGGAAAGATACAAGTATGTGGTTAACAATTCAAAGTGTTAAAAATAATGAATCAGATGTTGCCATATCTGCAGGAAATACAGGAGCTCTTTTTGTTATATCAAAATTAAATTTGCAGATGATTAAAGATATTGATAAACCTGCTTTATCTGCCTTATGGCCAAATAAAAAAAAATTTAATATTGTATTGGACCTTGGTTTAAATATTGAATGTAATGAAAAAAATTTAATAGATTTTTCTATTATGGGATCATCATTGTTTAAATCTTTGTATCCAAATGATAACGCTATAGTAGCACTTCTAAATATTGGTTCGGAAGAATTAAAAGGTAACGAAGTGATTAAAAAAGCTTATCAGAGTTTGCAAAAAGAAATAAATAAAAATTTTGATTTTTATGGTTATATTGAAGGCAATCATATTATGGATGGTAAAGCAAATGTAATAGTTACAGATGGTTTTACTGGTAACGTAGCATTAAAAACAGCTGAGGGCACCGCTAATTTCATTATTAAAGAATTTAAGGAATCAATGACATCTAATTTTTTAGGTAAAGTCTCTAGTTTAATCAACATTAAAAATATAAATAAAATCAAAAAAAAACTAGATCCTAGACTTTATAATGGAGCTATATTAATAGGACTAGACTCACCTGTTGTTAAAAGCCATGGATCAACAGACCATATTGGTTTCTCGCATTCATTAAATGTTTGTATTAAAATAGTTAAAAATAATTTGATACAAAAAATTAAAGATAACATTATTAAATGAGAATAAATTTAACAAAAAAGGACATAATAAATTCTACATACATGCAGCTTGGATTTTCAAAAAGAATATTGAATACAATTCTGGATGATATTCTTTACATAATAATTGAAAATTTAAAAAAGAATAAAAAAGTAAAAATTTCTAACTTCGGCACATTTGAATTAAGAAAAAAAAAGGAAAGAGTAGGTAGAAACCCAAAAACAAGAGAAAAAAAATTTATATCTGCCAGAAATGTAGTTTTGTTTAAAGCATCGAAAGATTTTAAAAAATTTGTTAACTTAAAAAATGGATAATAAATTAAAAGAATCATATAAAACTATTAGTGAAGTTGTTGATATATTGAATACCAACAATCCAAATAAGCAAAATAACCAATCCTACACTATTAGATATTGGGAAACACAATTTAAGCAAATCAAACCAATTAAAATTAATAATCGACGTTATTATAATCATAAAAATATAAATATACTATTAAAGATACAATATTTACTTAAAGATCAAGGAATGACTATTAATGGTGTTAAAAAGATATTAAGTAGAAACAATTTAGATATTGACGAAAAAGATAAAAAAATTATAAGTTCATTAGATATTAAATTCAGATTGAGTAAAATTAGTAATTTGTTAAAAAGTATTAAAAAAAATTAAATGGCAAAAAAATCACATATTAAAGTAAGATTAGTACCAGAGGCTAAACCTGACAGTGCTTTCTATTATTATGTAAAAAAACCTTCTGGTGGTGAAAAAGCAAAGGTTAAATTAAAAGCTAGGAAGTACAATCCTGTAACAAGAAAACACGAAGTTTTTATAGAAAAAAAATTACCACCTCATAGTAAGTAATTATTTTTTTCTTTTTTTAAAATTATTAAATTCGAATTCTACAAAAGCATAAATCATGTTTTTCCAAATTCTATTACTTATTTTGGGGTCTATTTTTTTTTTTATAGATTTCTTTTTAATATTTTTAAGAATGAGATTTATTCTTTTTCTGTCTATAATTTCTTTTTTAAATTCTTTTAAATAAAGAACTTCTTTTACGTGATCAGATCTTATTTTAAGTAAATTAAGTAATTTATCGTCAATTATATCAAGTTTTTTTCTTAAAATTAATAATTTTTTTTTATTACTAGGCGACATTTATTCTTTTGGAATTATTAATAAATATTATATCTATTTAATTGTGTACTTAAACGATAAAAAAACAGATAAATATTTATATTTTTGGTTAATTTGTATGTTTGTACTTGTCTCATGTATAATAGTAGTAGGAGGATTAACCAGACTTACGGATTCAGGTTTATCAATAACAGAGTGGGAGCTCTTTAGGGGCCTTTTACCTCCTTTGTCAAACGCAGAATGGATTAATTATTTTAATTTATATAAAAAAATACCTGAATATAAGCTTCAAAATTTTAATATGAATTTAAATCAATTCAAAATAATTTTTTGGTGGGAGTGGGCTCATAGATTTTTCGCTAGATTAATTGGTTTATTATTTTTAATTCCATTAATTTATTTTGCTGTCAAAAAAGGCATAAAACAAACAAGACCTCTTTTTTTTATATTTACATTGATCTGTTTACAGGGTTTTATTGGATGGTTTATGGTAGAAAGTGGATTAATTAAAAGAATTGATGTAAGTCATTTCAGATTATCTTTACATTTAACAACAGCATTTATTATTTTGTCATTAATATTATGGCAAATTTTAAAACACAAAAAAATAAATGAAAATAATCAGCATCTAATAAAATACAAATTACCTTCAATATTTTTATTTATTTTATTTCTACAAATTATTTTTGGTGCTTTTGTATCAGGTATGGATGCAGGAAAAATTTACAACACTTGGCCATTAATGGGCAATAATTACTTCCCAGATGATAATACAATTAATAATCTGTTTAAAATAAATGCATTAAGTGACCCATCGTTAGTTCAATTTATACATAGAAATTTAGCTTATCTTATCTTTTTAGTTTTTCTTTTAATTTTGTTCTTTGTAATTAATGAGAAATTATTTAAATTTTATAAAATAATGAAATTATTAGGTATAGTATTATTGATACAAATTGTATTAGGAATTTTAACTGTGTTAAATGGTGCACAAATGTTTATCGCATCCATGCACCAAATTAGTTCTATAGCATTAATAAGCTTTAGTATTTATCTTTTATTTATCAACAAAAAAGTTAACTAACTGCTTTTAAACTTGGCTTCCCTGAGGCGTCTAACGCTTGTTGTAAGTCTGCTATTATATCATCTGGATGCTCTATTCCAATTGATAGCCTTACATAACCAGGTGTTACACCTGCTGCTAGTAATTCTTCTTCTGTAAGTTGACTGTGAGTTGTTGTCGCTGGATGAATTGCCAAACTTCTTGCATCACCTATATTTGCAACATGATAAAACATTTTCAGAGTTTCTATAAATTTTTTACCAGCCTCTACACCACCTTTAACTTCGATACCTACTAAAGCACCATTTCCTCCTGAAAAATATTTCTTAGTTCTCTCTCCAACTGATCCTTTATGCAGAGTAGGATATATTACCCTTTCAACGTTTTTATGTTTAGTTAAGAAATCAACTACTTTTTCAGCATTTGAACAATGTTGCTTCATCCTTAGTGGAGCAGTTTCCAACCCTTGAATAATACCCCAGGCATTATCAGGTGCTAATGGAGCTCCTAAATCTCTAAGCAAACAAACTCTCGCTCTAACTGCAAAAGACACATTTGCACCAGTTAACTGTGGAACAACTTCACCCCATTTTGCACCACCGTAACTCATATCAGGTTCGTTAAATAAAGGCTGTCTTTTTGGGTCTGCAGTCCAGTCAAAGTTACCACCATCAACTAAACATCCTCCAATAACTGTACCATGTCCTCCAATAAATTTTGTCAATGAATGAACGACTACTGCTGCACCATGATCTAAAGGTTTGCAAATTATTGGTGCTGCTGTGTTATCCATAATCAGCGGAATATTGTGTTTTCTACCAATGTCAGAAACTTCTTTGATCGGGAAAACTCTTAATGCAGGATTAGGTAATGTTTCAGCATAAAAACATCTTGTTTTATCGTCAATTGCTTTTTCAAAGTTTTTTGGATCTGATGGATCTGCATACCTTACTTCTATACCTAATTTTTTTAATGTATGTGTAAACAAGTTAACAGTACCGCCATATAAATCTGTAGAACTAACGAAATTGTCTCCAGCCTGGCAGACATTAACTATTGCAAAAGTTGAAGCTGCTTGCCCTGATCCAACTGTTACACAAGCTAAACCATTTTCTATAGCTGCTACTCTTTTCTCTAGAACATCATTTGTTGGATTCATAATTCTTGTATAAATATTTCCAAACTCTTTTAATGCAAAAAGATTTGCAGCATGACCTGTGTTATTAAATTGATATGAAGTTGTTCTATAAATTGGAACTGCTACAGCTGTTGTAGCCGGATCACTTCTATATTCACCACCATGTAAAGCAATGGTTTCTGGATTTTTTGATTTACTCATAATTTACTCCTTTTTTTGTGTTTACTTGTGCTGGGTTCACAATAAAGTTTAAATACCCAAATAAAACTATGTAAGGGTACCACAGTGATAATGCATAAAACAAGAGAAATATAATAAATTGACAATATAGTATTATTAAGTATTAATCCGTTTCAAATGACAAAGTTTGTTAAAAAAGACGAAATCAATTCTAAGTGGTATGAAATTGATGCTAAAAACGCTGTTGTAGGAAGATTAGCAGCAATTATTACTAAAATACTTAGGGGTAAAAATAGTGCAAAATTTACTCCACACATGGATCATGGTGATTTTGTAGTTGTAAAAAATATAGAACACATAAAATTTACTGGAAATAAATTTGAAAAAAAAAAATATTACAGACATACAGGTTATCCTGGAGGTATAAAAGAGACAACCCCAGAAAAAATTAGTGAGAAAAAACCAGATGAAATCCTTAAATTAGCTGTTAAAAGAATGTTACCTTCAGGACCTTTAGCTAAAAAACAACTTACCAAATTAAAAATTTATATTGGAGAAAATCATCCACACGCACCTCAAAACCCAATAGTTCTTAAAATAGAAGAGCTAAATAATAAGAATATAATTAGAAATTAAATGGTAGAGACCAATCAAACAGTGCCTCTAAATTTCAAAGACAGTAAATACGCTACTGGAAGAAGAAAAAAATCAATCGCTAAAATTTGGTTAAAAAAAGGAACTGGTAAAATCATAATTAATGGAAAAAAGTATGATGAATATTTTAAAAGAATAAATCATATTAGTGAACTAACAAAGCCGTTTGAAATTATTAATCAAACCACTACTTACGACGTGAGATGTACAGTTAAAGGAGGTGGACATAGTGGACAAGTAGGTGCCATGATTCATGGTATATCAAAAGCATTATTGCAATTTGACTCAGCCTTAAAACCAACTTTGAAAAAAGAAAAACTTACCACAAGAGATTCAAGAGCCGTTGAACGTAAGAAATACGGTCATAGAAAAGCTAGACGAAGTTTCCAGTTTTCTAAAAGATAATATCTTTTTAAATATCAACTGTTAATATAACCAATATGAACAAACTTAATGTTTTAGTCGCAGGATCCACAGGTTACATAGGAGTGCAACTTGTTAAACTTCTATGTAATCATAAATATATAAATATAAAATTTCTTTGCGGTAATTCTTCAATTGGCAAAAATATATATTTTTATGATAAAGAATTAAAAAAATATAATTTGCCAAAAATTATTAAGATTGACTATAAATACTTTAAAGAAGTAGATGTAATCTTTACAGCTTTACCTAATGGACAAAGTCAAGCAATTGCAAATAATTTAAATAAAAAAAATATACTAATAGATTTATCAGCTGATTTTCGATTAAAAAACGCAAGTACTTATCAAAAATTTTATAAAATTAAACATAAATCTGAAAAATTATTAAATAAATGTGCATATGGCTTATCTGAATTAAATCAAAAACAAATAAAAGATAAAAAGATTATTGCATGCCCAGGTTGTTATCCAACCTCAATTATTGTTCCGCTCTATCCTTTATTTAAAGGTAAATATTTAAAAAAAAATAAAGTTATAATTGACTCAAAATCTGGATATTCAGGTGCGGGTAGAGGGATTTTAAAAAAAGCACAAAAAATAAATTTATATAAATCTTTAAGTGCCTATGGAATACCTAATCATCGACATAATGCTGAAATTAGTCAGGAGCTTTCTTACTTATCAAATAAGAATAAATTTAATTTTACTCCTCATATTTTACCTATGTTCAGAGGAATCTTATCTACAATATATGTTGAAAAAAAAGGGACAATAAGCACTAAAAAAATCCTAAATTTTTTGATAAAATTTTATAAAAAGCATAGGTTTATTCGTATTTACAAAAAAAATACGCTTATTGGCACTAAAAATGTAATAAATACTAACTATTGTGATATTTCGATTTGTGAAACAAATGATAGTAATAAATTAGTGATACTATCTGCTATAGATAATTTGATAAAAGGTGGTGCAGGTCAAGCGATACAGAATTTAAATATTAAATTTGGCTTTAAAATCGAAGAGGGTTTAATTTAATGAGAATTTTATTACTATTTATTTTAACAATTTTATTATCATGTAGTAACAATAACTCTGAAAATAAGTCTATTAAATTTGATATTAACGAAGATTTAACATTTGATGAGTTTAAAATGTTAATAGAGAATAAAGGTTTAGAAAAAGATTATCCTGACATAAACAAATGAAAAATGATATAAATATTGCTGTTGTGGGATTAGGCCAAATTGGAAATTATCTTTTAAACGAACTAAAACATAAAAAAAAAGAGATAAAATTACTAACTGGTAAAGATATAAATGTTGTAGCTATATCTGCTAAAAATAAAAATAAAAAAAGAAAATATAAGATTAATAAAAAAATTTTTTACAAAAATCCGTTTAAAATTTTAAATTGTAAAAAAATAGATATTTTATTTGAATGTATTGGTCAATCAGATGGTATATCGAAAAAAATTGTTGAAAAAGCACTCAAAAATAAAATACACGTAATAACACCTAATAAAGCATTAATATCAAAACATGGTGATTATTTAAGCAAAATTGCAGAAGACAAAAAAGTAAATCTTGAATTTGAAGCATCTGTAGGAGGTGGAATACCAATATTAAGAACTGTTAAAGAAGGATTATCAACAAATGTAATTACAAAAGTTTATGGAATATTAAATGGTACATGTAATTATA
This sequence comes from uncultured Pelagibacteraceae bacterium, assembly GCA_902571525.1. Taxonomy (GTDB): domain Bacteria; phylum Pseudomonadota; class Alphaproteobacteria; order Pelagibacterales; family Pelagibacteraceae; genus Pelagibacter. The sequence continues at coordinate 41,249 of CACGCL010000002.1, read as the reverse complement.
TTTTATCAGAGATGGACAAGACAAATGATAATTTTAAAAATGTATTAAAAAAAGCACAATCTTTAGGATATGCAGAGCCTGGTGATCCAAAATTAGATATAAACGGTTACGATACTTTGGCAAAAGTAAGAATTTTATCTTCTCTAGCTTTTAAAAAGAAAATTTCTAGAAATAATCTACTTATGGAGGGTATTGAATTTATTGAACCAAAAGATTTTGAAATAGCAAATCAATTAAATCTGAAAATAAAATTACTAGGCATAACAGAGATCATAAACTACAAATTATTTGAAAGAGTTCATCCGTGTTTAGTTAAAAAGAAAAGCTATATTGGTAATGTAGATGGTGTTATGAATGCGGTTATATTAGAAGGTAAACCTGTAGGTGAAAGCATATTACAAGGAGAGGGTGCTGGACCTGGACCTACATCGTCTGCATTAATGTCAGATCTTCTTTCTATCTTAAGAGGTAATATTAAAAATCCATTAGGAGCTTCTAGTGACAAAAGGAAACTTATCTCTCCATTTAATATAAAAAACTACGAAAATTCTCTTTATCTAAGGTTTGAGGTTAAAGATAAACCTGGTGTACTTTCTGAAATAACAAAAGGTTTAGCAGAAAACAAAATATCGATTCAAAGAATGATACAAATACCTGACAATAAACTTAAAACTGCATCTATAGTGATTATTACTCATAAAACTAAACAACTTAATTCAGATAATTTTCTAAAATCATTAAAAAAAAACAAAAAGATTCTTAAGAGACCTGTGTTATTAAGACTTTTTAATTGATGAATATATTATTCCACTGTCCAATAAAATTTGATTTAAATTCAATAAGTAATGGCAAGTTAGGTGGCATAGAAACTCTTAATGTAGAACTATGCAAAAATCTTTCATCTAGAGATTATAATATTTATCTTTCGACCATATGTAAAAAAGTCATTAAAAGAAAAAATTTAACTAATCTACCAATATCTAAATTAAAGAAAGAAAATTATAATTATAATTTCGACTATATAGTAAGTTCTAATGATCCAAATATTTTTAATTTATTTAGAAATTCAAGAAAAATATTATGGATGCACAATACTTTGGCTATTGAAAAAGCTTTAAGAAAAAAAAAATTGTTATCAATTCTGAAAAATAAGATAACTGCAGTTTTTGTAAGTAAATATCTTGAAAGAAAGACGTCAAATTTATATTTTTTTAATAAAAAAATTATTATACCTAATTTCTTGTCAGATAAATTCATTGTAAACAAATATAACTATAAAAGAAAAAATAATTTTATATGGTCTGTACAGAGAGAAAAAGGGTTAAAAGAGACATTAGATATATGGGTGAATTATATTTATCCAAAAAATAAAAAAACCAAATTATTTATTTTTGGCATTGACAAAAGTAAATTTAGAAAATTAAAAAATTATCACAAAAAATATAATATAATTTTTTTAGGAAGGGTCAAAAAGGATAAATTGAAAAGAACATACGAAACATCTTTAGGTATGATATGTCTTGGATACGATGAAACATTTTGTCTTAACGCAATAGAAGCTAATGCATGTGGTTTACCTGTTATAACTTTTGGCGAAACTGTATTGAAAGATATAATTAAAAATAATTATAATGGCTTGATCGTAAAAGATTATAAATCTTTATCATTTAAAATCTTAGAATTGATAAACAAAGACCAATTTAATAAAAATAAATATGTAAATAATTCAATTAAGAGTTCAAAAAAATATCATTTTAATAAGATAAAAAAAGAATGGGTTAAGTTGTTTAATACCAAATGAATATTTATAATGACATAACACTTATAATTGTTTGCTTTAATAGCTACAAATTGATCCAAAAAAATTTATCTGAAATAAGTAAATTTAAAACAATTATTGTAGATAATTCAAAATCTGATGAAATTAGTTTACTAGTGGAAGGAATTGAAAATATAAAGTATATAAAAACAATTAAAAATTTAGGATATGGAAAGGGCAACAATTTAGGTGTATCAGAAAGTAAAACACCATTTATTCTTATTTTAAATCCAGATATTTTGGTTGAAAGTGCTTCTATTGAGATTTTGTACAAGGCTTATTTTAATTATGAGAATATCGGAATCTTAGCTCCTGCTTTATACGATAATAGTAATAACAGAAGAAGTAATGGCAGTATTTCCTATTTTAATAGAGAAAAGATATATAAGAAAAATATTTTGAATCACCAAAAAGCTGAGGGCAATACCTGCTACCAATTTGCAGTGGGTTGTGCTTTTTTGATCAAAAAAGATTTTTTTGATGAAATAGGTGGTTTTGATAAAGATTTATTTATGTATTTCGAAGATAATGATTTATGTGACAAAACTATAGAAAAGAATAAGTCAATTATAGAAATACCTGAGTCCAAAATGATACATTTGCAAGGTCTATCTGTAGATAGTTCTTTTTTACAAAACTGTAAGTTATCAATAATTCATAAGATTTCTGAATATATATATTATAAAAAAAAAACTAATTTTTTTAATTTATATAAAAAAATACTTGTCAATTTTTTTGATTATTTACAAAGATTTTTTATTAATATTATAAAATTGAAATTTAATAAATCTTTTAAAAATTTATTGCGTATTTTATCAATAATTTTGTACATTTCAAAACTTTACGTATTTTTATATTAAGGCTAATGGAAAAATTAAATATGATAAAAATGTTAATTAACAGGATTTATTATTTTTTATTTGTTGAAACATTTAATAAAAAATTAAAATTAGAATTTCCATCAGATATATATAGATGGGATTTAATACAACATATTATTGATAAATATAATTTCAAAGATTATTTAGAAATTGGATGTGACAAAAACCAATCTTTCTCTAAAATCAAAATTGATAATAAAATAGGAGTTGATCCTATTGAAGGTGGTACTATTAGATCAAATAGCGATCAATTCTTCGATCAAAACGAAAATAATTTTGATATTATCTTTATAGATGGACTTCATCATTATTCACAAGTACTTAAAGATATAAATAATTCTCTTAAAATATTAAACAAAAATGGTTTTATATTAGTTCATGATTGTTTACCTAGATCTTTAGCGCAACAAGCCGTGCCAAGATATAGAGCATCATGGAATGGTGATGTTTGGAAAGCTATTGTTGAATTAAGAACTAAAAGTAATCTTAATATTTTTACATCTCAAATAGATTTTGGCGTGGCTGTGATACAGATTTCTGAAAATAAAAGATTATTAAAATTAGATATTAATGATTTTAGTAAACTAAAGTTTAAAGACTATTACCATAATCATAAAGAATTTATGAATATTTTTGATTATAAAGAAACATTAAATAAAATTTAAATTTTAAGTTTACTTAATGCATTGTTTTTAAAAATATTTGCTTCTCTTATATATCTTCTAACCATTTGTGTTGTTTTGTGACCAGTCATTGCCATAATACTACGTTCATCAGCGCCAGATTCTGCAGCAACAGTTGCAAAACCAGATCTCAAACTATGACCTGCAAAATTTTTATTCTCAATACCTGCTAAATTTAAATATTCTTTCATTAATAAAACTACTGATTGGTCGGTTAATCTTTTCTCTGTCAGAGACAAACCTTTAGAAAATCTTCTAAAAATAGGTCCAGATTTAATTTTAGAAATTTCTAACCATTTTTTAAGATTGACAATTGGACAATAAGTTTCATTAGTGAAGTAGGGTAGACCTTTAATCATTCCTTCACCGAATTGATCGGTTTTTGATCTTTTAATAGTGATTTTGAGACCCTCAGGTACAAATTCTAAATCTTCATGATCGATTGAAATTAACTCAGTTCGTCTAAATCCACCTCCAAAGCCAACTAATATAATTGATTTGTCTCTAAACTTCTTGATATCCTCAATTTTTTGTTCATTTATTACATTAATTATAGATTTTAAATGATTGATTAATATAGGTTTTTTTCCTTTTTGAATACTTCCTTTTACCCTTCTTATTCCCATTAAGTTTTCAACAATGATTGGATGTTTTGTATCTAAGTAATGACCTTTGAGTTTATGCACCATACTAATTGAAACTAATCTTCTTCTTAAAGTGCTAATTTTTGAATTTTTAGAAAGATGGGTTAGGTATAAAGAAACAATTTTAGGCTCTGATGGTAAGGAATTTAAACCATGCTTAGCACAAAAAGCTCCAAAATCCTTAAAGTCTGATTTATATGCTCTTAAAGTGTTGTTTGCTTTAGAGCTTTTGAGGTTATTTAAAGTTGCTTCATGAAGCGATTTTAGGTCTGTTGTCAGTTCATTCATATAATTACTATTGATAACAATTAATTATCATTAGTAATATATTATAAAAAATACTTTGTCAACAACGAAAGTTATTAACACAATCCACATGGGACCTTTAAATCAATCAAAAAGTGATACATACAACCAGTATCATTTGTTATGTTTATTTAATTAAGGGGCAACCCTTAACTGGCCGACTGGGGAAAGGCCGAGAGGACCAAGCCCAGGGGGCAGAAAGTCTTACGGAGTAGCGCTAAAATCGTAGGGCGGAAGGCATGGCGGTAGCGCATAAAACGACGTGCCAAAACTACTGTTCTTTGCACCGTAAAAAGTGCAGAGAAACAGGGGTTTTTCTCATGAAAGGTACTAAATTTCAAATTAAAGTCTGGAAATATCTCAAAAAGATCCCCAAAGGATCAGTTAAAACATATAAAGATGTTGCGATAGCTATAAATAAACCAAAAGCGGCGCGTGCTGTGGCAAGTGCCTGCGCTAAGAACCCATATGCCCCCAAAATACCCTGTCATAGAGTAATTAGGTCTGATGGAGGCCTTGGTGGCTATTCTGGCAGAGGTGGGATAAAAAAAAAAGTAAGTTTATTAAGGTCTGAAAAAATTCAAATTTAACCTTTTTTAGTTGATATAATGGTTAAAAAAGCTAATAAAATCAACAATTATTTATCAATTTTCTATTATTGAAAGAAATTATTATATTTCACCCTTTAGTTGTACCATATTTAACAATTTGCTTAAATTTGACCCTTCTAAGCTCGTTTAAATGGCATATTCAAATACTGCATTCCTCTACTATTTTACAATTTCAACACTTTTTGAAAACTCCATTTTATGTTTTGCAAACGATATTTTTGCTGAAAAAGTCATATATTTCATTGTTTTTATAATATCAGTAAATAACAAAATTAATTTATTAGTACTATTACTTAATTTATTATATTCAAATTTATCAAATTAAAATAAAATAATAAATTTAATAAAAACAATAGTTTATAAATCAATATTAAAGTAAAACTTTAATAATTAGTAAACTAAATTTACCTATATTTTAATGTTCTTAAAAATATTCTTTCTTCTAGAAATATATATTCCACTAAAAACTATAATAAATAAGCCTAAAAAAGTCCAACTATCAGGAAAATCACCAAAGATATAATAAGCAATAATGATATTAGTTACTATCTCGAAATAACTAAACGGTGCTAATTTGGATGCATCAGCATATTTCAAAGACAAAATAATAAAAAGATGACCTATGCACGCAAATAAACCAATTGCTGCCATTATAGACCATTGATTAAAAGTTGGAGAAACCCAAACAAAAGGCATGAATGTTGTAGCGATAATGGCCCCTACTACACCTGTTAATAATAAAGTTAACAATGGGTTATCTGAAGTACTAAGCTTACGAGTAATTATCAAATAAAAACCATACATAATACCAGTTCCAAGTGCTGCTAAACTTGCTGGATTTATTTCTACAAAACCTGGTCTAATAACGACTAAGGATCCTATAAATCCAATTATAACTGCAGTCCATCTTCTGTAGCCTACTGTCTCACCCAAAAAAATAGGAGAGAAAGCAGTTACGACTAGAGGAGCAACAAATGCAAGTGTCAATGCTTTAGGAAGCGAAATGACTGAAATTGAGTAAAAAAAACATATGTTTGCGGTTAATAAGATTAAACCTCTGATTAATTGCAATTTTGGTTTGTCAGTCCATACCAAATACTTTTTAAAGAAAAAAAACATTAAAGGAAAAGTAAACAACACTGTGAAAAAATATCTAGCCCAAGTGATTTGAAGAACTGGAAGTTCATAACTTAAGTATTTAGCAAAACCATCCATTATGGGTAGCATCACCCATGCTAAAAGATTGAAAGTTATAGCTTTCATATATTATGAAAATATAGATTAATTGAAGTATTTTAAAGCAAAGAATACAACTATTGGAATTGTTATAAATGACATTAAGGTTGATATCACTATGGTGCTAGCAATATTATCGACAATTTTTTTTGGTGAGTACATACTTCCAACTAAATAATTCAATATAGCACTAGGCATTGCGCTTTGTATAAGTAATACACCTGCAGCTAGACCAGATAGTTTAAAATAATAAATAATAGCAAAAGCTATTATAGGTCCTAAAAGAACTCTACAAAGAGACATTATAACCGAGTTTTTTAAAGAAAATTTAAATCGTGTTAATGCAACACCTAAAGCCATTAAAACTAAAAAAATAGTTGCATAGGTTAATAAAAACGTAGTGTTTTCTAAAAATATTGGAGTTTTGATTTCAAAATATAAGAAAAAAACAGATATAATTATTGCATAAACTGGTGGACTTTTAATAAGAATATCAAGTGAAAATTTTTTTTTTGCTAAAAAAACACCTAAGGTAAAATGGAACAGGATTATAACTGAGGCGACAGCTGAAGCAACACCTAAACCTTGTGTTCCATATGCAAAAAGACAGATTGGAACACCCATATTACCAGTATTAGGAAGTATTAATGGGGGTAATTCCATACTGAGGTCTTTTTTAAGAAAAGAAAGTAAAATTAAACCGATAACTGCAAAGCCAGCAATCATTAAGACTGCATAAACAAAATAGCTTATAAAAATATTTAAAGTAATACCTGTGGTGGTAACGGTATAAAAAATCATTGCAGGAGTACCAATATTTCCTGCAAAATTGGTTATAAAATTAGTGTCAAATTTTGGGTTTTTTTTCCCTATATAATAACCAATACCAATAACAAAAAAAACAGGAAAAATAACTTCAAATATTTTTATATATATTTCCATTTAATTGTTTGGTACGTATACTAGATCATCATGTATCCAATTAACTAATTTATAGTTTTGGTCTTCCATAAATTTATTTATCGATGAGTTTAAAATACTATCTATTTTTAGATTATAATATTCTGAAACATCAGAAAGAATAAATTCTAAGACAACAAGTTTAGGCTTATATTTTTCAAAATCTAATCCTCGTAAAACATCTATTTCTGTGCCCTCAACATCAATACTTAAAAAATCTACCTCTTTATTTTTAAAATGAGTATTTTCAATAATATTATTTAATGTAGAAGTTTCTACTTCCCTTATCTCACGTGCTTTATTTTTAGCATTTTGTGACAAAGTATTAATTGCAGAGCGATTGTGAAAAAAATAGAGATTTTTTTTACCAACTGAATTAGATATTGCAGCTTGTATGTTGGTGTCACCTTTTCTAAAAAAATTGAACATATCAATTGCTCCAAAATCCAGATCAATATTGATACCTCTCCAGCCTTTTTTATATAAAATATAAGTATTATTATTTATTAATGGTTGATGACAGCCTATGTCGATAAAAAACCCGTTATTTTTATTTTTAAAATAATCTTCTGCCATTATATCTATGCCCCAATTTGAATGGAAAGGTCTTTTACGCAATATTTTAATGGATTTAATATATTGATAAAAAAAATAGCCTAATTTAAAAAAATTCATTTTTTTTTTAGATAAATATTTGTTTTTTAATTTTTCGTCTAATTTCATTGTTTTCAATTCAATTATTTAACTTATTGATTCCAAATAGCGGTTTTTTTCATTTTATAATCAAATGATTTAGACAAAATATATTCAGATACAATATCTGAATTAAAATATTTTAAATATTTTTTTTTGCCATTTTTTGCTATTTTTTTCCCTTCTCTTTTATCAATCTTATATTTGTTTAATTTATTACTAAGGTCATGGATATTTTTATAAAAAATAATTTCTTTATTTGAAAAAAAATCAGTCAATAAAGTATTTTCATCTATAAATGTTAATAAACCATTACCGACTAGTTGTACTATTCTATCACTACTATAATATTTTATAGGTTTACCTCTGCTTAAATTCAATCCCATGTAAGAATTGGCTATTTTCTTAATAAACTGATCTGCCCAAATAGGTTGAACGTTGTTCATTCCGTATACATCAAATTTTATATCTTTGTTCAAATTAATTAATTTATTTATAAAATTTTCTCTATCATCGCCCTTCCCTGACTTTAATTGCCCTCTATGAACGCCATGGCTCATTGCGAAAAAAACATCAAATGGACAATTTCTATTAAAGTTATTTAATGTTTCAAATGAATTATCTGCAGGATTTGGCATAAAATAAGAGTTAGGTATATCGATAGATAAGGCAGATGGATCTGTTGTCAAAAAAGTAGTATCTAAAAAATTAATTTTATCTAAAATTCTTTTTGAATTACTTTTATGATCTGGTCCAAACTTTGATAACGGGTCTAAAAACCACTGAGAAAAAATTACATTTTTATTAATATCTTTAATTTTAGATAAAGTTGAATTTAAAACTCTATCAGCGTGTCCCAAAATTACTATATCTGGTTTAAAATTATTGAATGACTCAATAATTTTATTTTGTAAAGTCTGCTTGCCTGAAAAATCTTTCAAACTTTTATAATTATGAATAATATCTCTATCGCTTAATGTTAATACATTGTGACCATTTCTTATAAAACCATTGTTAAGTCTACGCCCAGTATTGTAGTGTAGCCTACCATCAAAACGTTCATTTAAATTAGTTATGTGCATAATTTTAAAGGAATGCTCTTTTTGTGTATAAAATCTTTTGTTGACAACAAATGTGTCTCTTATCCCATCAATCAAATTGGAAATATACTTATGATCGAACTCAAAATTTTTATAATTAAGTTTTTGTGATTTTAACAATAATTTTTTATTTAAGATAAGAGTTTCAATTTTTTTATATAATTCTTCTGTGGAAAGTGTTTTTAAAATTAAAGCATTTTTAGAAGTTTCAGGTAATCCTCCCCTGTTACTTATGATTACAGCGCAGCCCCTACTAGCTGCTTCTAAACTTGTTCTGCCAAAAGGCTCTTCCCATCTCGAGCAAACTACTGAAATACTAACTTTTTTTAAAATATTTAATACTTTATCGTGTTTTACATAACCACAAATTTTGAGATTTTTGTGCCCAAAAAATAATTTCTCTCTTGGTTCATCTCCAATCACTACTGCTTTCCAGTCTTCGTATTTATTTAAAATTTTAATTATTGTTTTCCCAAAAATATCATATCCTTTTGCGCTATTTAATTTACCTATAAAAGAAATTAAATTTTTTTTTTTAGTAAAATTTATTTTTGTTCTGTTGGTTGACTGATAGCAAACTGATGTTTTTTGTTTAAGTAGCCTTTTATTATCAATGCCAATAAAAAATCTTTCTTGAGACCATTCACTATTAAATAAAATTTTATCGATTTTATTTAATAAAAACAATCTGTCTGCTTCTGATTTAGATCCATTCATTGATAATGGGTCATTATGAAAATATAAAATAATTTTTTTATTTTGTAAGTTATTTAAAAATTTAATGTAGTTAGGTCTATTATGTATTTCAATTATGTCTGAATTTATCATTTTTTCTTTTTCTAAAAACTTAATTATGTAATTTTTTGAATTACTTTGTATTAATGATCTGTTTAATTTAATATTAATGTAGTTTTTTAGGAAAGGTTTTTGATTAGTCATATTTCCAAAAATAAAAGAATTTTTAGAAAATTTACTATTTTGAATAGTATCTTTTACAAATAGAGAAACAGCACCAGCGTTGACAGATGAAAAATTTTCTTTATATGGGAGTAAAACAGATATCTTCATTTATCTAAAAAAAAGTTTTTTAATCTTGTTTCTTAATTTATAATTGTGTTTAAGTATATATTCCTCTTTTAAAGCAATATTTTTAGATTCATACCCCTTAGTATAAGCAAGTTGCCAATATCTACCTCTAGTGAATTTAGCACCTTTAGAATTGTTATGCAAAAATAGTCTTTTTTTTATGTTATTTGTGTAACCAACATAGGAAAGCCTTTTTTTACTTTTTGTTTGTGTAGTTACTATCAAATAAACGTAATATTTCATACTGGCGGTCCCTAGGGGAATCGAACCCCTCTTTCATGGATGAAAACCATGTGTCCTAACCGATAGACGAAGGGACCAAAAACCAGTCTTTTATTGCAAAAAAAAAAATTAATCAAGTTTAAAGAAATTATAATAATAAATCTTTAATGATAATTTGAATTTTTTTTTTACCATTCCATATATATTGGTCAATAGTTCCAATCAAACTGAATTTTTTTTTAAAATTAATTAGATAATTACCAATAGGTGTATCGACTGCGTCAAAAGCGATTGACTGCATAGATCCATTCATATTACTTTTTAAAATACAACTGATATGGCGACAGTTAAGAACTTTTGCTTTGATCGATTTAACGTTTTCAAATAAAAATAATGGTTCAAGATTCTCATTGCCAAACGGTTCTAACTTTTTTAAATCAGTAAAAATAGTGGAATTATTTTTTGGTAAAATTTTTTTAAAATCATAATAAAAAGAATTTTTTTTTTTGGATTTTAAATATTCATTATTTACAAATTCTTTAAAAATATTTATTTTTTCTTTATTAACAACGAAACCAGCGGCTAAATTATGTCCACCACCACAATCAATTATTTTAGAATTTAAAAGTTTATTTAATAAACCATTTAATTTGAATTCATTAGTTGATCGAGCAGAACCTTTATAAACATCATTAGAATTAGTAAATATAAAAGCAGGTTTATTAAACTTATCTTTTAATTTACCTGCAATAATACCAAGTATACCTTCATGAAATGATGAATTAACTTCAAAAATGACTTCATCTTTTTTCAAATATTTATCTGTATTAATTAGTTTGATACAAAATTTTTCTATTTCTTTTCTTTTAATATTTAATAAATTAATTTCGTTAATAATCTTTTTAATTTTACTTTCATTTGTAGAGCAAAATAAATCAACGGAAAGATTTGCGTCTTTTAATCTTCCAGGAGAATTAATCATTGGACCTATGGAATAAGCAACATCAGAATAGTTAATAGATCTTTTGAGAGATAAAAAATTTATAATATTCTTTATACCAGGATTATCGATTTTTGATAATTTATTTAAAGCAATTTTAGACATGTGTCTATTTAGATGTCGTAAAGGCATTAAATCACAAATTGTTCCTAAAAATGCAAAGAAAAGAAAATTATTAATGTTAATTTTTTTTTTTATCTTAGTGTTTATTAAATCTATTAAATAAAAAGTTAAAGCAGAAGAAGAAAAATTTTGACTCATATATTCGTTTGAGTTTTTCATTGGATTTATCATGATTAAATCTGGATCTAATTTATTATTAATAAAATGATGATCTATTACTAATACTTCTATATTCCTTTTTTTTAAAAAATTAATAACATCAATTGAATTAGTGCCACAATCAACAAATATAACTAATTCTGTATTATTCTTTAATTTTTTTTTAATTAGATTGAGATTTGGTCCATATCCATCAACAAATCTATTAGGTATTATATAATAATTTGGAATTTTTATATGATTTAAAAAATTCACTAATATTGAAATAGAGCTAACACCATCTACATCATAATCACCATAAATTAATACAGAGCCTTTCTTTTTAAAAATTTTTAATAATAATTTGGATGCACTTATAAAATCAATGTTGTTTATAAATGGATTAACAAAATTATATTCATGTTTTAAATAGTTTAATTCTGTATTTGTATAATTTCGACTTAAAACTAGTTTTGATAAATCGTAAGTGAAGTTGTTATCTATAGATATTTTTTCAATAATTTTATTGTTTACGCTCCTCTCAGTCCATTTTTTTCCTGAGATTGAGATCATGAAATCTTTTTAACTTTTTCTTTCACGTTCATTTTTATATTTTTACTCTTATGTGTAACGAAAGTATCTGTCATAAAATAATCACCTAAAACCTCTATACCATTTACCAATTCCCCTTTAGTTATACCTGTTGCACAAAAAATACTATCTCCTTTAACTATGTCTTTTAAATTATATTTTTTTTTTAAATCTTTAATACCCATATCTTTCGCTCTTTTAATTGATTTACCATCCTCAAAGATAAACCTTCCTTGAAATCCACAATTATATGCATCAAGAGCACAGGCTGCGAGAACACCTTCTGGACCACCTCCTATACCTAAAAAAATATCAACATCGTACTTTTCATTTGTCACTAAAATAGCACCAGAAACGTCTCCATCTGATATTAATTTAATTTTGACATTTAATTTTTTTGCCTCATTTATTATTTTGCTGTGTCTAGGTCTATCTAAGAGACAAATGGACATATCTTCTAAATTTTTATTTTTAAAATCAGCTAAATTTTTAACATTTTGTTTAAAGTTGTTATCTAAATCTACCACACCTGCTTCAATATTTGATCCATAAGCAATTTTTTCCATATAGGTTTCTGGTGCATGTAATAAATTATTCTTATATGTTGCTGCAATAACAGACAATGCTCCTGGTAAATTATTTGCAGCAAAATTAGTTCCTTCTAAAGGATCCACTGCAATATCAATTTCTGGTTTATCATTTTTTCCAAGTATTTCTCCAATATATAACATTGGTGCTTCATCTAGTTCGCCCTCTCCAATAACAACTCTTCCTTTCATCTCTATTTTATTCAATATTTTTCGCATAGTATCAGTGGCAAGAGCATCTACTTCATTTTTATTTTTATTTCCAATTTTGGGAAAAGTTGCAATTGACGCCTGTTGCGTAACTTTTATGAAATATTTTAAAAATTTTTCTTCAATATCCATTAAATCTTAACTTCATCTCTAGCATTATTTAATTTGGTCTCAAACTCGGATAATCTTCTATGAACTGAAATTAACTCAACTATTATTGGCCAGCTTCTTACTAGATATTGTAAAGAATTTTCTACTTTATTAAAGGCTCTTGCTATTTGTTGCACAAAACCTAATGTTATAGCGCCAGTAACAATTGTTGGTGCTAAAGCTAAGTAAGGTACGATAACCATACCCTGTAAATAACTCCATTTTACTGCATTAAAATATAAATAATGAAAATACATTTTAAAATGAATTTTTTTTACATTTCCATATAAAAAATTTACACTTTTAGATCCCGCGTTATTAACATTGTCCTCACCTAAAACTAATTCTTTTCTATATGCTGCCTCTTCTTTTTGAATATCATATTCAATACCTGGTAATTTAAATCCTACTGCAGCAAGTATTAAAGTACCCCCTAACGCAGTTATTATAGCAACCCAAACTAAAGCATGATTTACTTCACCAAAAAAAGGTAACATAGTTATTTGTTTAGACAGGCCCCACAATATTGGTAAAAAAGCAATTAGTGTCATAAGACTTCTAAGAAGTTCAACACCTAGACCTTCCATAATTCTTGCAAATTTCAAAGTATCTTCTTGAACTCTTTGAGAAGCGCCTTCAGTTAGTCTAGCTTTATTCCAGTTTTCGTGATAATAATTTGCCATAGCTGTTCTCCATCTAAAAGTCCAATGACTTGTAAAATAGTCTGTAGCAACAGATATGACCATCCAAACACCAGCTATTTTTGCAAATGTTAAAAGATAAGATATAAACTCTTTTTCGGATACGGAATTAGGTGTAGTTAAAGCTTTTTGTAAGGTGTCATAAAATTCACCAAACCATTGATTTATCATAACGTCTAGTTGAACTTGGTACCAAGTAGAGACTAATATTATTAGTGACCCAAAAATACTCCATGGATACCACTGTTTATTTGTGAAAAACTTAAACATTATTTTAGAAAATTATCAGTATATGTCTTTTTAACAAATGATCTTTTATTATTTTCAATAATAATAAATTCAATTTTATTTTTATTAGCATAATCTATGGCCTGATCTTTGCTATCAAAAAAAAGTTTTAATTCTGAAAGAGTATTAGATGAACTTTCCCAGCCCATCAGAGGATTTATGGAGGTTGATTCGTCTATTATATACTCAAGTACCCATTTTTTAGTACTACCAATCCCTGATTGCATTGATGTTTTGGTAGGTTTATATATTTTAGCTTTTTTTTTTGTCATAAATGGTCGGGGCGGTAGGATTTGAACCTACGACCCTCTGGTCCCAAACCAGATGCGCTACCAGGCTGCGCTACGCCCCGAATTTATTACTATTACAGCAGATAAGGTAATTTTCAAAGGATAAATAGGTCAAAAATAAAAGAATTTTAATTAGAATCTGGTATATAGGAATTTATGATTATTGTTTGCCCATGTGATCAAAAAAGATTCAATATTGATGAAAAATTAATACCTGAGAATGGAAGATTGTTAAAATGTGGGGCTTGTAATCATACATGGTTTTATAAACCAAGTGAAAATAAGAAGCATAATAAAATTTTGATAAATGCTAATGAGTCAGTTGAAATCGAAAAAAAAGAAGTAATTACTAATAGCATAGAAAAAACTGAGAGTACTAAAAATAATACCACTAAATTAAATAAAAATAAAAAATATTTACCTGCAATCAAAAAAGAAAAAAACAAAAGTTATTTAAAATTATTGTTAGTTATATTGATATCAATAATTGCTTTAGTCTTATTAATAGATACTTTTAAAGGGGCAATAGGTAATATTATCCCAAACATAGATTTTTATTTAGATAATTTATATCAAAGTTTGATAGATATAAAATTGTTTACAATAAATTTAATTAATTAAAATGTTAAGATATTTATCCAGTCCATTCAAATGGTTTTTTAAATTAGAAGCTGCTAGTGGATTGGTGTTATTAATTAGCGCAATACTAGCTTTGATAGTAAGTAATTCTGATTTGTCAAAAATTTATTTTGATACTTTGGAAACTTACTTATTTATAGGAATAAATAATTTTGGTCTAAAACTTTCAGTTCTTCATTGGATAAACGATGCATTAATGGCGGTATTCTTCTTTTTCGTAACATTAGAAATTAAAAGAGAGTTTATAGAAGGTGAATTATCTAATTTTAAACAAGCAATGTTACCGATTATGGGGGCTATTGGAGGAATGGTTGTTCCAGCACTTGTCTATATCTTTATTAATTATGGAGATACAGAAACACTAAGAGGATGGGCTATACCCTCAGCAACAGACATAGCTTTTTCATTAGGAGTGTTATCATTGCTAGGCTCAAGAGTTCCAATATCATTAAAAGTGTTCTTAACAGCTTTAGCAATAATAGATGATTTGGGAGCAATTGTTATTATTGCATTTTTCTATACAGGGGACTTAAAAGTTCATTACTTAGGGTTAATTTTAATATCGTTTATTTTACTTTTAATTCTTAACAAATTTAATATTAAAAATTTCATACTTTATCTTTTGATTGGTGTTGTAATGTGGGATTTCACTCATCAATCAGGCATACATGCAACAATAGCAGGTGTATTACTAGCTACAACTATACCCCATAGAAAAAAACCAAAAGAATTTTCATTACTGATTAAAATTGAGCATGCTATTAGTCCTTATGTAGCTTTTGGTATTATGCCTTTGTTTGCTTTTGCAAATGCAGGTGTATCACTGGAAGGTCTATCTTTGTCTTCATTTACGTCAAAAGTGCCATTAGGAATTTTATTAGGATTATTTTTAGGAAAACAATTTGGTGTTTTTATATTTTCATATCTATCAATTAAATTTAAATTAGCACAAATGCCATCGAATGCTAATTGGATAAGTTTTTATGGAGTTGGGGTTTTAACAGGGATTGGTTTCACAATGAGCCTTTTTGTTGGAAATTTAGCTTTTATAGAAAACATGAATTATATGGATGGGGTTAAAATAGGAGTTTTAGGTGGGTCATTATTATCAACTTTATTTGGATATTTTCTTATATTATTGTCACCTAAGAAATGAACTTTAAAAAATTTGAAAAGTTAATATTAATTTTATTTTTAACAATGTTTTTTTTTTCAAATAAAACTTTAGCTAACTATGAAAAAATCTTTTTTGATTTTTCAGTTGAGCTTGTTGATGGTAAATTAATTAAACTAAAAAAATTTAAAAATAAAAAAGCTATATTATTAGTAAATACCGCAAGCTACTGTGGTTTTACTAATCAATATAATGATATGCAAAATATTTGGGACAAATATGGAGAAAAAGGTCTTTTAGTCTTGGCGGTACCCTCAAATTCATTTAACCAAGAGAAAAAAAATGAAAATGAAGTTAAAGAGTTTTGTGAAGTAAATTTTAATATAACTTTTCCTATTACATCTATTTATGATGTTAAAGGCGATAATGCTCATGAGATATTCAAATGGGCAAAAAACAATCACGGAAAATCAGCTGTACCTAAATGGAATTTTCATAAAATTTTAATTAATCAGGAAGGAAAAGTTGAAGAGACATTTTCTTCTTTTACAAAACCAAAATCAAAAAAAATAATTTCTAAAATAGAGACTTTATTAAATAGTTAATGTTAAACCGTCATAAGCAGGGATTATATTTTTTGGCAAGATTTTCTTGATTTTAGCATAATCAATAGAGCTAGCTAAATTTGTTAAAACAGTCTTTTTTGGTTTGATTTTTTTTATAAGAACTAAAATTTCTGACAAACAATAATGTGACGGGTGATGATTGTATTGCAAACAATCTATCACCAGATATTTTAAATTTTTAAGGGTTTTAAAATCTTTATTATGTATTTTACTGACATCACTAGCATAGGCTAATTTATTATTTACTACATAACAGACACTATTTATGTTCCCATGCTCCACTTCTATACATTTAAGTTTAATAGTTTTTTTATTATCTTTATATGAATGTCTTTTTTTTAAAGAATTATTTTGTAATATTGGCGGGTAATCTTTGCTTTTTTTAAAGCAGTATCCAAAGGAATTAAACAAATATTTTTTAGTTAAACTATTTGTATATATATCAATTTTGTCTCTATTTTTTAAATAAAAAAAACGTAACTCATTAATACCATGTGTTTGGTCTGCATGATGATGAGTGTAGAAAACTTTGTTAATATTAGAGATCTTATTTTTAATTAACTGTTGTTTCAAATCAGGTGAAGTATCGATTAGAACATTTTTATTTTTGGTTTTTATTAGTGCACAGCACCTAGTACGATAATTTTTTTTATTTTTAGGATCACAATTACCGAAAAAACCATCAATTCTTGGTACCCCTAGGGAACTACCGCAACCTAAAATAATAAATTTAATACTCATTATTTGATTTCAAATAAATCATTAAAGTTCTTAGTAGTTAAAATTTCCATTTCTTTTAAAGGAATATTTTTAATATTAGCTATATGTTCCAATGTGTATTTTAAAAAACTTGGTTCATTACTTTTACCTCTTTTTGGGACTGGTGCAAGAAATGGGCTATCTGTTTCAATTAGTATTTTATTTAAGGGTATTATTTTAAATGTATTATTTAAATCATGACTTTTTTTAAATGTTATTATTCCACTGGCGGAAAAATATGAGTTTAAATCAAGAATTTTTTTTGCAAAACTTGTGCTACCTGTAAAACAATGCATTAAAATTTTTAATTTTTCATTTTTATATTTATTTAAAATTTCAAAAGTTTCTTTCTCAGCACTTCTAGAATGAATTATAATTGGTTTGTTTAGTTCAATTGAAGCGAGAATATGCTGCTCAAAACTTTCAATTTGAGAATTTCTATCACTATTATCATAGTAGAAATCCAAACCAGTCTCACCTACCCCGATAATTTTGTTATTTTTAGATACATTTCTAATTATTTGAGCTTTGTTTATTTTATTAGAACTGGTTTCATGTGGGTGTATCCCAAAAGTGCCATATATCATTTTATCTTTTTGAATTAACTTTTCTATTTCAGGAAAATTTTTATTAGTTGTACAAATAGTTAAAATTTTTTCTATTCCAACATTTTTAGCTCTTTTTATTATATCGTGGAAATTATTTATAAGAGGTTCACGGTCTAGATGGCAATGAGAATCAATCATTTATTATTTTATTAAAAAGTATATTAATCTTCTTTATTTGAACTCCATTTTTTAAATATTCATTATTTAGCAAAGATTTAAATTTAATTTCTTTTTCTTTAATATCGAAGATACTTAAAGCCTTTAAAGAAGTGTCTGGTATAATGGGATACATTAAAACAGAGATTTTCCTAATTAATTCTAAACTTACATAAACAATTGTATTTAGTCTTATATTGTCACTTTTTTTATTCCATGGAGCTTGATCATTAAAATATTTGTTAGAGGCAAACAGCATATCTATTAAAAAATTCATGTAAAAATTTATATCTTGTTTATTAATTGCATCTTCTAATTTATTATAATTATTCTTAAATTTATCTAATATCTCAATATCTTCATTATTATATTTAATTTTTTCGGGAATTTTAAGGTGGCAATTTTTTTCATTAAAAGAAACTACTCTTTGACACAGATTTCCATAATTATTAGCTAGGTCACTATTTATACAATTTTCTAATTTTTCTTCAGATATATTTCCATCGTTTCCAAAAGATACCTCTTTTAATAAGTAATATCTAAGTGGATCAAGTCCATATTTGTTTATTATTTCTATTGGGTCAAGAATATTACCTTTTGATTTAGACATTTTTTCCTCATTAGATAAAATCCATCCATGTCCATATACAGTCTTTGGTAATGGTAGTTCTGCAGCTAGTAAAAAAGCCGGCCAATATACAGCATGAAATCTTAATATATCTTTTCCAATTATATGTACTGATGCAGGCCAGAAGCTCTTATATTTGTCTGATTCAGTATTAGGATAATCAAGTGCACTTAAATAATTAGTTAAAGCATCTAGCCATACATAAATGATATGATCTTTTCGAGAAGGTACATTTATACCCCAAGTAATAGATTTTCTACTTACTGATAAATCTTTGAGACCACTTTTAACAAAACTAATCACCTCATTTTTCCTACTCTGAGGATTAATAAAATCTGGATTTTCTTCATAATATTCTAATAATTTTTTTTCCCATTTTGAAAGTTTAAAAAAAAAAGACTCTTCCTCAACCCATTCGACTTTAGATCCAGATAATTTACTTATTTTAATGTTGTCTTTTGTTTCAATTTCATTTTCAGAATAAAAAGCTTCATCAGACACAGAGTACCAGCCTGAATATTTGGAAAGATATATTTCATTTTTTTTTCTAAAATATTCCACAAATACTCTACGGATACTTTATGTCTCTTTTCGGTTGTTCTGATAAAGTCATCATTAGAAAGATTCAAAATTTTAGACAAAGACATAAAATTAGAACTAATTTCGTCACAAAAATGTTGAGTATCCTTTTTTGCTTCAGCAGCTGCTCTCTGAATTTTTTGACCATGTTCATCAGTTCCTGTTAAAAAAAAAACTTTGTAGTCATTAATTCTTTTAAATCTAGCAAAAAAATCAGCTACAATACTCGAATACGCATGACCCATATGGGGTTTGGCTGAAGGATAATATATTGGTGTTGTTATATAAAAATTATTTTTCATTATAAGCTAAATATTTAAATTCTATAAGATAAGATTCAAAATCTAAGTTATATTTGATTACATCATTAAATCTTTGAGCTAAATGTTTTGTTAAAAAATAATATTTTTCCTTATTTGGCTCACGCTTGATACGATTATGCAAAAATAATTGAGATAATAAGAAAAAATTTTTTAATACAAACTCATTCTTTTTAAAGTCTTTTTTTAAAAATATATTGTTTAAAAGCCCATTTAAATTAATCTTATCTAAACTTAAATCATTTTTTTGACAATAAAAAAATAAATCCTTGTAAAAAATCGGAGAAAGATATTTATTTTTGAAATCTGAGTTTAGTTGTTCGTACTGGTTATCTAATATTTGATTAATTCTTTCTTTTAATTGAACTTCATTAAGATAAAATTTAAATTGTATACATCTAGATTTAATTGTTGAGATCAAATATTTTTTTATATCATGAATTAAAAAAAAATGAACATTAACGTAGTTCTCTTCTAATGATTTAAGTAATGAATTTGAGGAAGATAAATTTAAATTTTCACTCTCGTTGATTAGAATTATTTTGGGTTTGTCATTGAGTAAAGTGTTATTTAAAAAAGTTTTTAAATTTTTAATTTGTGAAATATCTATGTTCTTTTTATTATCTCTTAGTGAAATAAAATAAAAGTTGGGATGAGTATTTTGTAAAAGAAGTTTGTTCGTTTTATTATTTAAATTGACTTTGTAAGTTTTCGTGTCATATTTATAATCTTCATCTTTAGATAATATATAATTTATCAAATGATAAGAAAGATTAAATTTGCCAATACCCTCTTCACCTATAAATAATAATGATTGTGGTAGTTTTCTACTATTATAAAGATTAACAAAAAAATCAAAATTTTGTCTAAAGTTTATAAGTTCCTCATTAAATAATTCTTTAATCATGGATATTTAATATTTTATTTATCTTATTTTTTATTAATTCAATATTATATTTCTTGGATTTTGACGAATCTATTAGTAATTTATTTCTATTTTTTTTCAAAATTTTCATAAAACCATCTTGTACATTTTTATAAAATTTTTTGTTAAATTTATCATATCTATTTTTTTTTCCAGAAATATTTTTCTTTATATGTTTAATTGGTACAAAATGAAAAAAGGTAAAATTAGGTTTTAAATTGCCTAAAACAAAATTATTTAAATCATCTATTATCTTTTTATTAATTTTAAATCCATAATGTTGGTAGGCAATTGTTGAGTCCATAAACCTATCAATGAGTATTACCTTTTTATTGATATTTGGTTTAATCAAGCTTTCATAGTTTTCATTTCTAGCAGCTAAATAAAGTAAAAGGTCTGTTTTTGTTTTAAAAATGGATTTGTCACTTAAAATAATATTTCTTATAATTTCTGAATTAATCGTACCCCCTGGTTCTCTAAATTTAATAAATTTAACTTTTTTTTTAATTAAATATTTAGAGACTTCATTTATATGAAAAGTTTTGCCTGATCCATCTATGCCCTCAAAAACTATAATTTTGTTATACATCACCCCAAATTAAATAGTTTATGGATTTAATTATTCTTGAAAGTACATTAATTTTTTTAATGTTTTCAAATGCATATACTTGATATTCATTTATAATTTCATCTTTATATACAACTTTAAGAGTTCCTAATTTTTGATCTTTTTTTATTGGAGCAGCAATTGGTCCTTCGTAAGAGATATATGTTTTTAAATGTCTTTTTCTTGCTTTAGGGATAGTCTTATAGATATCTTCTTTTACATAAGCTTTAACTTTTTCTTTTTTTCCTAACCAAACATCTAATCTTGCCAGTTCTTCATTATTGTTAGCTATTTTGATTGTATCAAAGTTTGTTAATCCCCATGTTAAAAGTTTTTTTGATTGTCTGGATCTTGAATTTTTTGTTTCAAAGCCACTACCAACAGCTATAAATCTTCTATTCCCTTTTTTAATTGAACTCGCTAATGAATATTTTTCTACTGCAAGATATCCTGTCTTAATACCATCAGCTCCAAAATTTTTATATAGTAAAGGATTTCTGTTTCCTTGTGTAATTGGATCTCCTCCAGTTCTATCCCATGTAAAAGTTTTTTCTTTAAAATAAGAATAATAATTCGGATAATTTTTAATCAAATAGTTTGACATTAATAAAATATCTTCAACTGTAGAGTAATTATCTGGATCGTTTATCCCAGATGCGTTTGTAAAATTTGAATTTATCATACCAATTTCAGCAGCTTTTGAATTCATCATAATAGCAAATTCCTCTTCCGTACCAGCGATACCTTCAGCTAAGGCAACACAAGCATCATTGCCAGATGCAATAATTATACCTTTTAGCAATTCCTCAATTGTTACTTCGTCATTAACCATTATAAACATTGAAGAATATCCAGATTGTGAAAGTCTCCAAGCATTCTCGGAAACCATAACTTTATCATCAAGATTTAAATCACCGGTTTTCAATAGATCAAAAACAACTATTGAAGTCATTATTTTAGTCATCGAAGCTGGGTAAATCGATCTAGTAATATCTTTTTCATATAAAATTTCACCTGACAAAAAATCTTGTAAAATTGCTGTTCTCGCATTTATTTCAAATGCGGCATAACTTAAAGGTATAAAACTAAAATAGACAAAAATGTAATAAATTAATAAATTTTTGAGTTTTTTCATTGGCTTATAATATCAATATTTTCAAATCCTAAATCTCTTATACTATAAAAATCCTTTTGTAGAGCATTAATATTTTTGTAAGGACCTAGGATAATTCTATGTATATTTTCTGAGACTGACAAAATATTAATTTTTTTAATATTTGTATTGTTTATAATTTTATTTTTAAGGTTTTTAGCATTCTCTAAAAAATAAAAATCTACTACTTTGATTAAATATAAGAATTTTCTATCATTTTTAACTATTTTTTTTTTCTTATTTGATGTATTTAGGTCATTAATACTTATTGAATCTACAGGGGCTTTATTGGCTACGTTTTTTTCCTCATCATACATTTTGGTTTTTTTTGCTAAGAATATTGAATTATCTTTAATTTCTTTAATTTCGATAAATGGTTGATTAGGGTTAATCTCTAATTCGTCAGAAATTCTTAAAGATATTATCGAATTATAAAAGTTAATATTTTTAACTTTTTTTGAAACATTTCCAACTATAGACTTATTATTTAAAAGATTAGTAATTTTTACTTTAGTGCCTTTAGATAAATGACTGTGATGAATATCTAAACTGCGATTATCTATTTTTTTTTTGGTTATTTTGTTTTTTATTAAGTCTTCAGAAAAAACTAAAGCAAAACCTTTATTTATATAAATATTATTGTCGTAAATAATATTATTTTTAGCTGTTTCTAATTTACAACCAGCAAATAAAAAAAAAATTATAAAAAATAATATATTATAGTTCATTTTCAAATTTATCTTTTAACGTACACACTGCTATTGCAAATCTTAATGATCTATTCCATGTCAATACTCTCTCATAATTAGAGAATACTAAATAGGCTGGTTTTAATTTGTCATTATCTTTTACTATATCACTATCGGGCGTTATAATGGCTACTTTAGTATCGTCATTAATATCTAAATTGTTAAATTTCTTTATGAATTTTTTATAATATTTGAATTTTTTTTTATATTTTATTTTTTTAGCAGAAGTATTTAAAAATTTTTTGGGTATAGAGTCATCTAATTCTATATTTAAGAAACAAGGTTCATTTTTTTTCCATCCAATAACATTTAAATAATTTGCGGCTGAAGCAAAAGAATCTTCGGGTTCTTTTAATTCAATTACAGAGTTTTTATTAAAATCTATAGCATACTTAGAAATAGTAGATGGCATAAATTGAAAGTTACCAAAAGCACCTGCCCAAGAACCAAATAAAATATCTTTGCTAATTTTGTTTTCGTCAATTAATTTGAGTATTGTTATTAGCTCATTAGTAAAAAATTCACTTCTTCTTTTGTCGTAACTTAAAGTGGATAATGATGAAATTATATCCATTTTTCCCAAATAAGTTCCATAATTTGTTTCAATACCCATAAGAGCTAATAAAAGTTCTTTTTCAATATTAAATTCTTGATCTACATAATTAATTAACTTTCTATTTTTTTTATATAATTTTTTGCCTTTTTTGACTCTATCTTTAGATGTTCTTTTAGAAACATACGTTTTTGTATCTTCATAAAATTCTGGCTGATATCTGTCGTATTCGATTACTTTAGGTAAAAAAATAGCATCATTCATAACAAAGTTTACAGTTGTTTCAGAGATACCTTCATTAATAGCTCTACTTTTAAATTCAGTTAGCCAATTATTAAATTTATCCTCTGAGTTAACTTTTGAAAAACTAATAGTTAGAAAAAAAAATGATAAAATAATTAAATTAATTTTTTTCATATAAATTATTTAAATAAATTAATACAGCAATCCATATAATTACAAAACTTACAAACTTCTCAAAAGAAAAACTTTCATTATAATAAAAATATCCTAACAAAAATTGAAAAGTCGGTGTTATATAAAATATCATACCTGTGGGTCCAAGACCAGATAACTCAACACCTCTTACATACAAAAATAAGGGTATAACAGTCATAGGACCAGCAAGGGCTAATAAAAACATCATTGAAATATCGTTTGTTGAAAAATAATTAATTTCTAGGGTAAATAAATATATAAGTGCAATTAAAGCAAATGGGAATATAAATACACTTTCCAACAATAGACCAATATCTGTGTCAACTTTTATCAATTTTCTGCAGACGTTATAAAGAGACCAAGATATTGCAACCGTTAAACCTATCCATGGTATGCTTCGAAATTCATATAACATGTAGAAGATAGAAAATATTACTAATGTTATTGATAAAACTATTTTAAAATTTAATCTTTCTCTAAAAAAAACATATCCAAAAAAAACACTCATTATTGGCATAATAAAATATCCAAAACTGGCATTTATAATTTGATTGGTTGAAACTGCATAAATCCATACAGACCAATTCGTCAGTATTAAAAATGAAGATAAAAATAAAATAAAAATTTTTTTTGATGATTTAAGTATTTGCAAAAATTTTTGCCATTTATACAAAAAAAAAGTGGTCATTAATAAAAAGACAGTTGTCCACAAACACCTATGAATTACGAGTTCAAAAGGTCCTACAAATGATAATGATCTAAAATAAATAACCCCTATCACACCCCACCAAAAAGATCCCAGACTACTAAGTAAAATGCCTTGGTTAAATTTTTTCATACTATAAATGAATTAATAAGGACAATTACACCTAAAATATCTCAAGATATATAAAAAAACTAAATATGTTGTAGAAATATTTTTTTTTAATATAAGTAACTTTCGTGGAGAGATGGCTGAGTGGTTGAAAGCACCGGTCTTGAAAACCGGCAAAGGGGCAACTCTTTCCTGGGTTCGAATCCCAGTCTCTCCGCCATTATTAAAAATTTTGAAATCTAATAACTATATCAAGCATTCTCTGATCGTTGTAACTAATAGATGATTCTTTTTTTTTAATTGAAACTAATTTTTCATCATCCATGTTAACAAATGAATCTAATGCTTTCATGTAATTTTCATCTATTTCGTCTATTAATGACTTAACAAAATTAGTCATTAATATATCCATTTCTTTCGTACCTCTATAGGAAGCTCTATAAATTATTTTATTTTTAAGATCTTCTTTATTTGTAGACATAGTTATATAAGTAATTATGTGTAATTATGAATACTTGCTATCAGATATCAATAAAATTAGTGGTATAGGACATAAAACTGCTAAATTATTCAAAAAGAAAAATATTAATACAGTTTTTGATTTATTGTGGAATCTGCCAAGAGATATAATTAATAGAGGTGATTTAAGAAAAATAAATCAACTTCAAATTGGAAAAATTCAAACCATATCAATTATTGTTAAAAAATATAACTTTCCTAGAATAAGAAACTTGCCTAATAAAGTTTTTTGTGAAGATGAAACTGGAAAATTAGACTGTATCTTTTTCAATAGCTATGAAGGGTATATAAGAAAAATTTTACCACTAAATTCAGAAGTGGTTATAAGTGGAAAAATTGGTTTCTATAAAAATAGATATCAAATAACAAATCCAACACATATAGCTAGCAATGTTAATAATATTAAGAAAATAGATACAAAATATAGTTTAACTGAAGGCTTAAATGAAAAAAAATATAACAAAATAATTACAGAAGTTTTAAATAAAATACCTGATTTAAAAGAATGGTTGAGAGATGAAATTTGTAAAAAATTTAATAATATAAGTTGGAGAGAATCCATAATTCAATTACACGATCCAAAGAATTTAAATCAACAAGGATCTTTTTACAAAAGATTAGTTTTTGATGAAATTCTGTCAAATTTTTTAATTAGTTCTAGTATTAGAAGATCAGTTAAAAAATTTAAAAAGAATAGAAAATCATTTAGTTTAGATCCTTTTAATTATATTAGAAAAAAAATAAATTTTGAACTTACATCTGATCAGATAAAAGCAATTAATGAAATTGATAATGATCTAAAGTCTGAACATAAAATGTTCAGGCTTTTACAAGGAGACGTTGGTAGTGGAAAAACTATAGTTGCACTAACATCAATTTCAAATGTTATAAGTAGTAAATTTCAAGTAGCCTTTATGGCTCCAACAGAAATTTTAGCTCAACAACACTATAATTTAGCAAAGAAAATACTTTCGGATAATGTTAGGATTGAAATATTAACAAGCAAAACTGAAAATAAAATAAGAAGGAAAATAATTAAAAATTTAGAAAATCATTCTGTCGATTTATTAATAGGGACACATTCTCTATTTCAAAATAAGATTAATTATAAAAAATTAGGGTTAATAATTATAGATGAACAACATAAATTTGGAGTTAAGCAAAGAAAAAAACTTTCAGATAAAGGTGGAAAAAATTGTGACATATTAGTTATGTCGGCAACACCTATTCCACGAACTATGATAATGACAATATTTGGTGATATGGATGTGTCTATAATTAAAAATAAACCTAAAAATCGAAAGGAGATCATTACTTTAAGTAAATTGGATAAAAAAATTGATGAAATAATATCATTCTTAAAAAAACAAATTAAAAATGGAAACCAAATTTTTTGGGTCTGCCCTTTAATTGAAGAATCCAAAAAAGTAGATCATCAATCTTCGATCAAAAGATACGAATATTTAAAGAAATATTTTCCTAATAAAGTTGGTATCCTTCATGGGGCGTTAGATAAAGACATTAAAGATAATATTTTAAAAGATTTTTTAAATAAGAAAATAGATATTTTGGTTTCTACAACTGTAATAGAGGTGGGTATCGATTTTCCAAATGCAAATGTGATTATAATAGAAAATGCAAACAAATTTGGATTATCTCAATTACATCAATTAAGAGGAAGGGTTGGACGAGGTGATAAAGAAGCCTACTGTATTTTAATGTTTAAATCCAACCTAAGTGAGAATGCTAAAAAAAGAATTAACATATTAAAAAACAGTAATGATGGTTTTAAAATATCTGAAGAGGACATGAAATTAAGAGGTTACGGAGATTTATTAGGATTTAAACAAAGTGGTTTGCAAAGTTTTAGAATTGCAGATCCAATATTAAATGAAGAGCTTTTTTTTCTTGCAGAACAAGAGGTTAAAAGAATTGAAATACAAAATGAAAATATTGAAAAATTTATGCCTCTTTTAAAAATGTATGACAGGGCAGATATTTTAAATGATTTAGTCTAATTTGACGGTTCAGAAGTTCCAGCTGAAACTATAAATTTAGAAGCCTCCTCAAATGACATCTCTAAATAAATAACTTCATCTTTTGGATACATTAATAAAAATCCACTTGTAGGGTTTGGTGTTGTTGGAACAAACACATTAACCATTTTTCTTTTTACTTTTTTGCTTATTTCTCCTTCATTTTCTTTAGTCGCAAAACCAACAGCCCAAGAACCCTTTTTTGGATATTCAACTAATACTACTGTTTTCTTATCTTTTCCTGAAGATGTAAAACTTTGTGTCATTTGGCCAATAGCAGAATAAATAGTTCTTAGGATTGGAATCTTTTTAAATATATCATTTATTATAGATACAATTCGTTTTCCAAAAAAAGATAAAGATATTCCACCAACAATAATAATTATAAAAACAGATAGTAAGATTTCTAAACCAGGTATTGAAAATGGTAAGTAATTATTAGGGTTAATCTCACTTGGAAGAATTTTAGATGAAATTTTAATTAAAAAGATTGTAAGATATAATGTAAAACCAATCGGAAGGAGAACCACTACACCTGCTAAAAAGTAATTCCTTAATCTTGATAAAACAGAAATTTTTTTTTTTTTTGTCATACTAATTATAAGATGAATAAATAACGAAGATAAGCCCAATAATAAACAAAAATAATAAAATTTTATTGTTCAAATTCATATTTATTTAATAGAATAATACTATTACAAGAAAATAATAATTATGGATAGAAGAAAATTTCTAAATATAGTTGGATGTGGTTGTTGTGGTTATTTCCTTAATTCGTGCGGAACCGTCCCGATCACAGATAGAAAACAATTGAAATTAATACCAGAATCAAAATTAAATGCTCAAGCTGCTCAACTATACGAAAAAGTAAAAGAAAAAGAAAAATTAAGTGATGATGTAAAATCACTTAATCAAATTAAAGAAATTGGAAAAAAAATGGAAAACTCGATTAGCATGTATTTTGATAAAAAGAATATGCCAGACCCGACTTCAAATTTTCAATGGGAATATATCTTAATTGATAACAAGAAAATGAAAAACGCTTGGTGTATGCCCGGGGGTAAAATTGCATTTTATACAGGGATGCTAGAAATCACAAAAAACGAAGATGGTCTTGCGGCTGTTATGGGTCATGAAGTTGCGCATGCTGTAGCTAAACATTCTGTTGAAAGAGCAAGTAGAGGTGTTGTTTTACAAACAAGTACTAAGTTAATAGATATTTTTTCTGGAGGTAAACTTTCACAAGTTAACAGAACCACAGGAATGGATACAGTTGGATTATTATCCAAGATAGGAATTATGAACCCTTTTACTCGTAAACAAGAATCAGAAGCTGACTACTTAGGTTTAATTTTTTCATCTTTATCTGGCTATGATATTAGAGAAACAGTTAAAATTTGGGAAAGAATGAAAGAAGCAAACAAAGGTAAGGAACCACCAGTCTTTATCAACACTCACCCATCATCATCAAAAAGAATTGACAATATAAACGGTTGGGTCGACAAAATAAGATACGAGTATCCGCCTATTTAAGTACAATGGTGAGCCCTGTTGGACTCGAACCAACGACCCATTCCTTAAAAGGGAATTGCTCTACCAACTGAGCTAAGGGCCCACAAAGATTGACTTTTATAGTGATTATTTTTTATTTATCAATGTGAAATATTATAACTTATTTGCATATTTGTTGTAAAATTTAGAAAAAGTACCATTTTTTATATTTTTTCTAATTTCATACATCAATTCTTGATAAAAATTTATGTTATTTAATGTAAGAATCATTGACCCTAGCATTTCGTTGGTGTTGAATAAATGATTAATATAATTTTTCGAGTATTTGTTTAAATCAAACTTTTTTACCGATTCATCTAATGGTTTATTGTTGTTTTTATATTTTGCGTTTCTAATATTTATTCTACCATTCCAGGTAAAAGCTAAACCTGTTCTACCAGCGCGTGTAGGTAAGACGCAGTCAAACATATCTATGCCTCGAAGAACAGAGCCAAGAATATCAGATGGAGTACCCACGCCCATTAAATATCTGGGTTTATCTTTTGGCATATATTTTTTTAAATAGTCCAAAACTTTAAACATTTCATTTTGAGAGTCACCAACGGCAAGACCGCCTATCGCATATCCATCAAAACCAATTTTTATTAATTCGTTTAAAGACTTTAGTCTTAAATCGTTAAATAGACCTCCTTGAACTATTCCAAAAAGAGCTTTGTGTTTTATTTTACCAAATGCTTTTTTTGATCTTTTTGCCCAGTAAGTTGAAAGATTTACAGCATCTAAAATTGTATCATAACTAAGGGTTTTTCTTGGACACTCATCTAAAACCATAAGAATATCTGAATTTAATTTTTTTTGAATCTTAATACTTTGCTCAGGACTTAATATAAATTTCTTGCCATCTATATGTGAATTAAATATTGCTCCTTTATATTTGTCAATTTTGTTTAATTTAGACAATGACATAATTTGATAGCCACCAGAATCTGTTAAAATAGGTATTTCACAATTCATGAATTTATGAAGTCCTCCAGCTTTTTTAACCCTATCTGCGCCTGGCCTAATCATTAGATGATAAGTATTTGATAAAACTATTTGGCTTCCAGCTTTAATAACATCATTAATAAATGATCCTTTAACAGTAGCTTGGGTCCCAACGGGCATGAATACAGGTGTATCAATTGTACCTCTGTGAGTTGTTATTTTTCCAAGTCTTGCAAATTTATCTTTTTTAAGGACATTAAAATTAAATTTTTTTAATGCCATCAAGCAAAATCATTCAGATTTGAATGATATAATTTTATCAGGATCAGTTACTGAACCATTATTATTAGAGTCTCCTCTTTTAATTTTATCAACAAGGTCCATACCGCTAACAACTTTACCAAAAACTGTATATTGTCTGTCTAAAAATGGTGCAGCATCAAAGCAAATAAAAAATTGGCTGTTGGCGCTGTCTGGATTTTGAGATCTAGCCATAGATAATGTTCCTCTTTCATGTGGTAAATTATTAAATTCTGCTTTTAAATCTGGTAAATCAGATCCCCCCATGCCAGCTCTTCTTAAATCATAATCTTTGCTCTCTGTGTTTCCAAATTGTACATCGCCTGTTTGAGCCATAAATCCATCTATCACCCTATGAAATACAACTCCGTCATATTTACCTGCATTTGCTAATTCTGTAATTCTTTTAACATGTCCAGGGGCCACATCTGGAAATAGTTCAATTTTCACGTCACCATCTTTTAATTTTAAAATCATAGTATTTTCCTCCGCTATTAAATTATTGCTAATAAATAAAAATATTAAAATAAAAAATCTAAGCATTTAATTTTAATTTTAAATGTTTTATAACACTTTTAGTAGTAAATTTTTTAACATTTCCCCTCAATTCTGCAATCTCTTTTACTAACTTCGATGAAATAATTTGATTTTGAGGATCAGACATTAAAAATATAGTTTCTACTTTACTATTTAATTTTTTATTCATACCAGAAAGTTGAAACTCATACTCAAAATCAGAAGTTGCTCTAAGCCCCCTGAGGATAATATTAGATTTCATTTTTTTACAAAAATCAGTTGTTAAAGTATTAAATGTTACAATTTTAATTTGTTTTTTTTTAAATTTAAGGTCACCAAAGAGAGATTTTTTTATAAGCAAAAGTCTTTCTTCAGCTGAAAATAAATATTTTTTATTATTACCATCAGATATAGCAATAATAAGATTATCAAAAATGTTTAAAGCTTTTTTAATTAGATCAATGTGTCCGTATGTAATTGGATCAAAGGTTCCTGGATAAATAACTTTTTTCATTATAATAAGTTATCATCAATTTTTATTGCTGAAACTACTTTCTCATCTCCTGACAGCCTAATTATTCTGACACCTTGCGTATTACGACCAGCAATTCTTATTTCTTTTACAGCAACTCTAATCACCCTACCCTTGTTCGTGGATATTAGTATTTCATCACCTTCAAAAACCGGGAAAGACGAAGAAACATTCCCATTTCTTGAAGAATTAACTATCCCTATAATTCCCTTACCGCCCCGATTAGTAACTCTAAACTCATTAGATTCAGTTCTTTTGCCAAAGCCATTCTCTGTAACTGATAGAATAAATTTATTACCTTTTTTTCCATTTTTTGTGTCTTTGTCTATAGTTGATAAGGACACAATCGTATCTTTTTCCTTTAAATTTATACCCCTAATACCTTTTGAAGATCTACCTTTGAATAACCTAATTTTTTCTACATTAAATCTAATAGATTTTCCATTTAAGGAACTAAGTATAATATCTTCATCTTCTCTACATATTTTTACTCCAATTATCTTATCATTAGGATCAAGTTTCATAGCAATTTTTCCAGAAGCATTAATATTAATAAAATCCTCTAAAGAATTTTTTCTTATTTTTCCCTTAGACGTAGCAAATACTATATTAAGACTCTTCCATTCAGATTTTTCCTCAGGTAGAGGCATTATGGAGCTAACGGACTGATGATTTTTAAGTGGTAAAAGATTATATAAAGATTTTCCCCTTGATACAGAAGTCCCCTCGGGAATTTTCCATGCTTTTAATTTATAAACTAATCCTTCTGTAGAGAAAAAAAGCACAGAGGTGTGAGTATTTACGGATAAGGTCTGAACAACAGAGTCTTGTTCTCTTGTTTTAATTCCTGATTTTCCTTTTCCTCCTCTTTTTTGAGCTCTTACGCTACTTAAAGCACCTCTTTTTATATAACCTTGCAGTGTAACTGTTATAATTACCGACTCTTTTTGAATAGTCTCTTCAATATCATAATTTAATATGGCATCGATGATTTTGGTACGTCTAGGTTTTGAATATTTCTCTTTTATTAAATTTAAATCGTCACTAATTACTTTTAATAATATTTTTTTTGAGGAAAGAATTTTTTTATATTGAAGTATTAAATCTGAAAGTTTTTTAATTTCACCATCTATTTCATTAATACCTAATGCTGTAAGTTTTTGTAATCTAAGTTCTAATATAGAATTAACTTGATCCGCAGAAAGTGAATAAGACAATGCAGAGTTTTTGTTTTCGATTAGTTTAATAAATTTCTGAGTTGTCTTTATTTTCCATTTTGTTTCTAATAAAGTTTCTTTGGCTATTTCAGGATTTTTTGAATTTCTAATTATTTTAATAATTTTATCTATATTTTCTACAGCTACAGAAAGACCAATTAATATATGAGCTCTATCTTCTGCTTTTTTTAAATTAAATTTTGTTTTTTTAGTTACTACATCTTCTCTAAATTTTAAAAAAGACTCTAAAAAGTCTTTTAAGTTACAATTTCTCGGTTTTTTATCTACTATGGCTAAAGTATTAAAACTGAATGAAGATTCTAATGAGGTATATTTATAAAGTTGTCTTTTAACAGTTTCGGGCTCAGTATTTCTTTTTAAATCTATTGCTACTCTGATACCTTCTCTATTAGACTCGTCTCTTATATCACTTATGCCTTCGATTTTTTTATCCCTTACTAATTCAACAATTCTCTCATTTAATATGGACTTATTAATTTGATAAGGAATATTAGTAATAACTAACCTCTCTTTTCCATTTTTTAATTGTTCAATATTTATATCTCCTCTAATTTTAAATGAACCTCTGCCGGTTTTGTAGCCAGTTTTGATTATATCCTTTCCAATTATTGTTCCACCAGTTGGAAAATCTGGACCAGGAATATGTTTCATTAATTCATTTATTTTAATATCTTTATTATCAATTAGAGCAAGTGTTGCGTTTATAACTTCATTTATATTATGAGGTGGTATGCTAGTTGCCATACCTACAGCTATGCCTCCAGCACCATTAACGAGTAAGTTTGGATATTGAGCTGGTAAAACTACGGGTTCTTTTTCTGTCTCATCATAATTGCTTTTAAAATCTACTGTATTTTTTTCAATATCTTCAATTAAAAATTGTGAAATCTTAGAAAGTCTAGTTTCTGTATATCTCATTGCTGCAGGTGGATCTCCATCTACAGATCCAAAATTTCCTTGTCCATCAATAAGTGGAACACTCATAGAAAAATCTTGCACCATTCTAACTAGCGCATCATAAACTGCTTGATCTCCATGAGGGTGATATTTACCAATTACGTCACCAACAATTCTGGCAGACTTTCTAAATTGTTTCGACCAGTCAAAACCACCTTTGTACATTGCATAAATTATTCTTCTATGAACAGGTTTTAATCCATCTCTAATATCAGGAAGCGCTCTACTAACTATTACACTCATTGCGTAGGATAAATATGACGAGCTCATCTCGTCATACATTGCAATAGGCTTAATGTTTGATTTTTGATTTATTTCACTTTTATCCATAAAAGTTAAAAAGGTATATCGTCATCAAGGCTGTTGTCGTTTAACTGAGGTGCTTCTTGGTTGTTCGGAGATGAAGGTAAATTTGATGCGCCGCCACCACCTAACATTGTTAATGATGAGTTATATCCTTGAATAACAATTTCTGTAGAATATTTGTCTTGTCCTGATTGTTCATCTTTCCATTTTCTAGTAGTCAGTTGACCTTCGACATATACTTGAGCACCTTTTTTTAAATACTGCTGAACAACATTAACTAGTCCCTCATTAAATACAACTACACGGTGCCACTCGGTTTTTTCTTTTTTTTCGCCTGTATTTTTATCTTTCCAACTTTGGCTTGTTGCTAAACTAAGCCTAGCAACGCTTTTACCATTGACCATCTGTTTTACTTCAGGATCTGCGCCTAATCGCCCAATTAATAGTACTTTATTTAAACTTCCAGCCATAATATTTTAATGATTTTATTATATCATAGAAAAGGTTTGATTATTAATATTATTCAAGTAAAGCAACAAAAAAGATGATTAAAAAGATAGTTATTAAAGGGGCAAAAGAACATAATTTGAGGAATATTTCTTTAGATATACCAAAAGATAAATTTGTTGTAATCACCGGTCTATCTGGATCAGGTAAATCATCATTAGCGTTTGATACTATATATGCAGAAGGACAAAGAAGATATGTAGAAAGTTTATCTGCCTATGCTAGACAATTTTTAGACAAAATGAAAAAGCCCAAGGTAGACTTCATTGAAGGACTTAGCCCAGCAATATCAATTGAACAAAAAAATACTTCAAAAAACCCTAGATCGACAGTTGCAACAGTAACTGAAATTTATGATTATATGAGAGTATTATTTGCAAGAGTTGGTATTCCATACTCTCCATTTACTGGTAAAGAAATTAAATCACAAACAGTAACTCAAATAGTAGACAAAATAAAAACATTACCAAAAAAATGTACTATCTATCTATTCTCACCCATAGTTAGAGGTCGTAAAGGTGAATATAAAAAAGAAATTTTATCCTATAAAAAAAGAGGATTTAGAAAAATTAAGATTGATGGAAAAATATATGAAATAGATAATATTCCAGAATTAAATAAAAAAGTTAAACATGATATTGATATATTGGTAGATAGAATAATATTAAATTCTGATTTAGGAAATAGATTAGCAGAAAGTATTGAAACATCTCTAAACTTATCGAATGGTTTATTATACGTAGAATATGAAAACGAAACAATACCTGCTAAATTTAGAAAGAAAGAAAAAGTAATATTTTCGTCAAAATTTGCTTGTCCTGAAAGTGGTTTTACTATTGAGGAAATTGAACCAAGATTATTTTCTTTTAATAGTCCATATGGAGCTTGCGCAGAATGTGATGGTATAGGTATCAAATTAAATGTTGATCCCAATTTAGTTGTTCCAAATGAAAAAAAAACTATTGCCGATGGAGCAATAGAACCATGGTCTAAATCGAGTTCTTTGTATTATGCTCAAACTCTTT
Source organism: uncultured Pelagibacteraceae bacterium (assembly GCA_902571525.1). GTDB lineage: Bacteria > Pseudomonadota > Alphaproteobacteria > Pelagibacterales > Pelagibacteraceae > Pelagibacter. The sequence continues at coordinate 5,830 of CACGCL010000002.1, read as the reverse complement.
CTTCTTTAGCCAAACACTATAATTTTTCTTTAGATGAAAAATGGTCAAAATTACCAAAAAAAATAAAAGATATGATTTTATATGGTTCTGATGATGAGGAGATTAAATTTTCATATGATGATGGTTATGAAAAATATTCTCATAAAAAAACTTTCGAAGGCGTTGTTAATAACCTTGAAAGAAGGTATCTAGAAACTGATAGTGATTGGAAAAGAGAAGAAATATCTCAATATCAGTCCGACACAAAATGTGAGGCTTGTAAGGGTTATAGGTTAAAAGAAGAGGCATTATGCGTAAAAATTGACAATCAGCACATAAGTGAAGTTTCAGAAAAATCAATAATTGATGCCCAAAAATGGTTTAAATCTTTAAATGAAATATTTGATACAAGACAAATTAAAATCGCTGAACATATTTTAAAAGAAATAAATGAAAGACTTAGTTTTTTATTAAACGTTGGATTAGATTATTTAACTCTATCAAGAGAGTCTGGCACACTCTCTGGTGGTGAATCTCAGAGAATTAGGCTTGCTTCTCAAATTGGATCTGGTTTGACCGGTGTTCTTTATGTATTAGACGAGCCGTCAATAGGTTTACATCAAAAGGATAATGTGAAACTAATTAATGCTCTAAAAAGATTAAGAGATCTAGGCAATACAGTAATAGTTGTAGAACATGATACCGAAACGATTGAAAACTCAGATTATATTATTGATCTAGGTCCTGAAGCAGGAAGCAAAGGTGGAGAAGTTATAGCTTATGGTGGTTTGGATGATATTAAAGCTAATGATAAAAGTATAACTGGAAAATACTTATGCAATAAATTTTATATACCAATACCAAAAAAAAGAAGGTTGAGTAAAAACGGAAGATTTTTACAAATTTTAGGAGCATCAGGAAATAATCTTAAAAATGTTGATCTAAAAATTCCATTTGGGACATTTACATGTATCACTGGAGTTTCGGGAAGTGGTAAGTCTACTTTGATATTACAAACTCTTTTTAATGCATTAAATTTGAGTCTTAATAATAATAAATCGAGAAAGATACCAATGCCCTTTAAAGGCTTTAAAGGAATTGAATTAATAGACAAAGTTATTGATATTGATCAATCACCTATTGGTAGAACACCAAGATCTAATCCAGCAACATACACAGCAGCCTTTGGCCCTATTAGAGACTGGTTTACTAATTTACCCGAGTCTAAAAGTAGAGGCTACAAACCAGGGAGATTTTCATTTAATGTTAAGGGTGGAAGATGTGAAGCTTGTGAGGGAGATGGTGTAATTACTTATGAAATGCATTTTCTTCCAGATGTATATGTAACATGTGATGAATGTAAAGGGAGTAGATATAACAGAGAAACTTTAGAGATTAAATTTAAGAATAAAAGTATTGCAGATGTTTTAAATATGACTGTTGATGAAGGTTGTGATTTTTTTGAAAATATATCGAATATAAGGTCTAAATTATTAACTCTTAAAAAAGTAGGACTTGGTTATATTAAAATAGGACAACAAGCCACTACTTTGTCTGGTGGAGAAGCTCAGAGAATTAAATTAGCAAAAGAGTTATCAAAAAGATCAACTGGTAGAACAATCTATATCTTGGATGAACCAACCACTGGATTACATCAACATGATATAAAAAAACTTTTAGAAATTTTACATACATTTGTTGCTACTGGTAATACAGTAATAGTTATAGAGCATAATCTTGATGTGATAAAAACTGCAGATCATATCATCGATATGGGTCCTGATGGTGGAGTGAAAGGTGGCGAAATAATAGCAGAAGGAAATCCAGAGAGTATTTGTAATGTTTCTAAAAGCTATACAGGTAAATTTTTAAAAAATTTACTTAATGGAAAGTTTAAAAAAATTGCATAAATAAACGAATCTTGTTATAATTCTTTATGGGAAATATTTTAAGTTCATTATCAAGAACAATTCATTTATCGCTTGCCTTATCAATAGTTCTGTTTTTAATCTTATTTTTTCAAAATGGTGGATTTGATTTTGATACTCTATTCTGGAGTTGGTTATTTAGATATATCCACGTTTTAGTTGGAATAATGTGGATAGGCTTGCTTTGGTATTTTAATTTTGTTCAAATACCAAATATGGCAAAGATACCAGATGAACACAAGCCTGCTATTAGTAAGGTTATTGCACCTGCAGCACTATTTTGGTTTAGATGGGCAGCTCTAGCAACAATCGTTTCGGGATTAATATTAGGTTATATTAATGGTTATATTCATGACGCTATGACATTAGGAATTATGTCAGGAGGCGGGAAAAGTACTGCAATAGGAATTGGGATGTGGCTTGGCGTAATAATGGCATTTAATGTTTGGTTTGTTATATGGCCTAATCAAAAAAAAGCATTAGGCATTGTTCAAGTAGAACCGGATGTAAAAGCAAAATCAGCTAGAGTAGCTATGTTATTTTCAAGAACGAATACTTTACTTTCATTGCCGATGCTTTTAAGCATGGTTATTGCACAAAATCTTTATTAGTCTTCGTCTTTAACTAAAGTTTTTTGAGATACCCTAAAATAAACAAGAATCGGGTTGGCTATAAAAATTGATGAATAAGTCCCAAGTATTACACCTAAAATCATAGCAAATGAAAACCCTTTGAGTATCTCTCCCCCAAAAAAGAAAATTGATAAAAGTGCTAAAAGTGTAGTAATAGATGTTATAAGAGTTCTGGATAAGGTTTCGTTAATCGATAAATTTGTTAAATCAAAAATTTTAATGTCAGCGTATTTTTTTAAATTTTCTCTTACTCTGTCAAAAATTACAACAGTATCATTCATTGAATATCCAACAATTGTTAAAACAGCTGCAACAATAGATAAATTTATTTCTAAACTTAAAGCAGAAAATATACCAAGTGTTATTGTTACGTCGTGAAATATAGCTATTATCGCACCAATACTAAATTGCCATTCAAATCTAAACCAAATATAAATTAACATTGCAGCTAGAGCTATTGCTATAGCAGTTACACCATCTTGTAATAATTCAGCACTTACTTTTGGACCTACATTTTCAACACGTCTAAAATTATAATTTTCGAGATACTTATCTAAATCAACTTTCAAACTTTTGATAAATTCTGGCTCGTTTAAGTCAGGTCTTTCAAATTTAACTACATAATCATTTTCTTTACCAAATTTTTTTACTGACAAATCATTTAAATTAAGTTTACTAAAGGCATTTCTGATATCCTCAGTTTTGTAATTAGAATTGTCCGTTCTTAATTCAATTAAAGTCCCACCTTTAAAGTCTACACCATAATTTAACCCTTTAAATATTAGAAAAAAAATAGATACTATAAATAATACTAAAGATATCATATTTGATAAATTATAATATTTATTGAAAAAATATTTACTATTCATTTAATTGTCACTTCATTATTTTTATTTTTAATTACATATAAAGATGTAAGCAGTCTTGCTATATAATAGACTGAAAATAAAGTTGTTAAAATTCCAATTGACAAAGTTACTGAAAAACCTTTAACAGGACCCGATCCAAACAAAAATAAGATCAAAGCTGCAATTATTGTTGTTATATTTGCATCTAAAATAGCGGTTCTTGATAAGGTATATCCATTATCAAATGCAATAACTTTATTTTTTTCTTTTTTTAATTCTTCCTTAATTCTCTCAAAAATTAGAACATTGGCATCAACAGCCATTCCAACTGTTAGAATTATACCGGCAATCCCAGGTAATGTTAATGTTGCCTCAAAAATTGTTAAAAAACCAAGTAACATTAGTAGATTTATTATTAGAGCAAAATTTGAAATTAAACCAAATAGTCTGTATTTATAAATCATATACAAAATCACCAAGATAAATCCAATTATCAATGACAAAACACCAGCTTTGATAGAGTCTTCGCCTAAATCAGGTCCTACTGTCCTTTCTTCTATAATTTCTAAAGGAGCTGGTAGAGCTCCAGATCTTAATAATAGAGCAAGATCAGTTGCTGATTGAAACGTAAAACCTCCAGAAATTTGTCCTGATCCGCTGGCTATTACATCTCTTATTACAGGTGCACTTATTATTTGATTATCTAAAACTATTGCTAACTGCTTTCCAATACCATTTTTTGTGGCTCGTCCGAATTGTCTTGCACCCAATCTATCTAAGGTAAAGCTTACAACTGTTTCATTATTGATGTTATCCATTTGAGGTTTTGCGTCTATCAAATTGTCACCACTAATAATAATTCTTTTACTAATATTAAGTTCCTCTCCTGTATCAAGATTTTTTAATTTTTCTGAACCAAATGAAGTATCAGTTTTTTGAGATACAAATCTAAAGGTTAGATTTGCAGTTCTTCCTAACAATGATTTAATTCTATCAGGATTATCTAAACCAGGAAGTTCAACTGAAATTCTGTTAGAGCCACTTTTTGTTATACTAGGCTCATTAGTGCCAACTTCATCAACCCTTTTTCTTACAATCTCTATTGCTTGATCTAATAACGATTGTTCAATCTCAATAATTCCATATTTACTTAGAGTTAAATTAAATTCATCATTAACTATTTCAATATTATATTGATTAGATTTATAAACTTCAAAATACGGGTTTAATTCAAAATCATTTTTGAATAGATCAAGTATTTTTTCGTTATTAACTTTATCAGATTTGAAATAAATTTTTTGATTTTCTAGCTTGTAATCAAAAGTTTTAATTTCTTTTTTTTTAAAAAAATTACGTACTTGCGTAAGTTTTGACTGTAAGGTTTGATTAATAACAGGTTTTTTATCAACCTCTAAAAGTAAGTATGAGCCTCCTTGCAAATCAAGACCTAAATTAACTTTCTTTTTTAAGAAAAAATCTTCGTTATTTAAGAAATTTGATAAACTAAAAAAAATTAATATGAAACAAAAAATTATTATTGAAATAATTTTTAATCTCGAAAAATATAACACTTAAATCGACTATTTTTTTGGTTCTGTTCCGCTAATTAGAGCTTGGACACCTGTAGATCTAATAACTTCGACTTTAACGTTATCTGCTATCAAAATTTCAGCTCTATCGTTTTCAATAATTCTTTCTACTGTACCAACTATACCGCCAGAGGTAATTACTTTATCGCCTCTTTTTAAACCCTCTACCATCACTTTGTGCTCTTTAACTTTTCTTTGTTGTGGTCGAATTAAAAAAAAGTAGAAAATAACAAATATTAAAATTAAGGGTATTAATTGTGCTATTCCTGCTTCAGACATAAACAACCTATTATACCATTAATTTTATTTTAACAACTCTAAATCTTGGAAATAACTTCCAAATTGTTCATATATGGTCTTAGAATATCAGGAATTATAATAGATCCATCTTCTTGCTGATAATTTTCTAATATTGCAATTAAAGTACGACCAACTGCTAAACCACTGCCATTTAGCGTGCCTAAGAATTCTTTTTCATTATTAGAGTTTTTAAATCTAGCTTTCATTCTTCTAGCTTGAAAAGTTCCACATGTAGAACAGCTCGAGATTTCTCTGTAAATATTTTCTGATGGCAACCATACTTCTATGTCGTAAGTTTTTTGAGCACTAAAACCCATATCTCCTGTACATAATGTTATTATCCTATATGGTAATTTAAGTTTATCTAATATTTTACAAGCTGAATCAGTCATTCTCTCAAGCTCATCTATACAATTAACTGGGTCAACAATACTAACTAACTCAACTTTATAAAATTGATGCTGTCTAATCATACCTTTTGTATCTTTACCGTAACTGCCAGCCTCTTTTCTAAAACAAGGAGTTGATGCAACAAATCTTAAAGGTAAATCAGA
>CACGCL010000001.1 GCA_902571525.1 uncultured Pelagibacteraceae bacterium | reverse complement strand
TTTGAATACAAAAAGTATAAAACAAATTTTAGAACTGAGGTTATTGCGGGAATAACAACTTTCCTAACAATGGCCTACATAATGTTTTTAAACCCTTTTATTTTATCGGGGGAATTTGCTGGGCCAGAAAAAGGTTTTTTTGATTTTGGTGCAGTTTTTACAGCCACAATTTTAGCAACTGCTCTTGCTTGTTTCATAATGGCATTTTATGGAAAAACTTGGCCGATTGGCCTAGCTCCTGGAATGGGAATAAATGCTTTTGTAGCATTTGGTGTAGTTGCAGGTATGGGCTATACACCACAGGCCGCCCTGGGTGCGGTTTTAGTAGCAGGAATATTATTTTTAATTATATCCCTGACACCATTAAGAGCATGGTTAATTAATTCAATTCCAAAAAGTTTAAAATTAGGAATTGGAGCAGGCATAGGATTGTTTTTAGCTATAATAGGACTAGAAATAATGGGAGTTGTTGGAGACCATCCAGTCACTTTGGTTACTCTTGGTGATCTGAAAAATCCTTTAGTGCTATTAGGATGTTTGGCATTTGTTTCTATGGTGGTGCTTGAGAAACTAAAAATAAAAGGCAATATCATAATTGGAATAATCGCTTTTAGTATAATTGCATGGGTTACTGGTTTAGCAAAATTTAATGGGGTTGTAAGTTCACCTCCCCCAATGACATATTTATTTGATTTTGATTTAAAAGCAGCATTATCAGCGAGTATGTCAACTGTGGTATTTACATTATTATTTATCGATTTTTTTGATACGGCAGGAACATTAACTTCAGTAGCTAATGTAGCAGGCAAAGTTGATAGCAAAGGTAGAGTTACGGATATCAACAAAGCTATGATGTCAGACAGTGTAGCCACAGTCGCAGGTGCAATGATGGGTACAACAACTGTCACAAGTTACGTAGAGTCTGGTGCTGGGGTTAAAGCAGGTGGAAGAACCGGCATGACCTCTTTGGTAATTGGAATTTTATTTTTATCATGTTTGTTCTTTTCACCTTTAGCAACAAGTTTACCTAAAGAAATTGATGGAGCAGCACTTTTGTATGTGGCCGTTCTATTTGTTAGAAATATTACTGATATTGAATGGAATGATATAGCAGAATCTGCTCCGTCAATAGTAGCGATGATAACAATGCCGCTTACCTATAGTATTAGTAATGGAATTGCTCTAGCATTTATATCTTACGCATTGATTAAAATATTTACTGGAAAAATTTCTACAACTTCTCCTGCTATTTGGCTAATAGCAGTTTTGAGTGTAATAAGTTTTATGGTGGCTTAAAAATTGAGGGGGCTGGTTAATAAGCTAGCCCCTTACTTCAATTCTTTCCTCAAATCCTCTATAGAAACTAATTCTCTTAATTCGTATGGAAATACAATCCACGGATTATCCTTTAGATTATGAACTATATAATCTGAATTAAATTTAGATTTTTCTTTTTTATAAAGCACAGCTGATTTAAAATTAATTTTTTTTTCTTTAAAATCTTTATAATTTTTTAACCATTTTAACGTCTTTTCCAATGTAATACCTGTATCTATCAGGTCGTCGGTTACTAATATATTTTCACCGTAATTTCTTGAAGTAGTTGATAAATCTCTTGCGAAAGTTAATTCATTTTGTGTATTAGCGATTTGATTCTTTTTTTTTGCAGAATAACTCTCAACACCTAAATATCCACACTTAACGTTAAAAATCCTACTTAGGATATCTCCTACTCTAAGACCGCCTCTTGCAATACATATGATAAAGCTTGGGCTGTATCCGCTATCATTTATTTGTAAAGCAAGCTTATCTATAGACTTGTTATATGTGTCCCAATCAATAATTAGCTTTTTTGACATTTAAAATTTCCTAAAATTTTATCCTATACACAAAAAATTTACTACATTAGAAATTTAAAAACACGAGGATATTTTTCTAATACTGTATTGGTTCATTATCTATTGACCTCCACAAATACCAAGTGGCGACAGTACAGTAAGGACTAAATTTTTTATTCAATTTTTCCACGAAATTTTTTGGAGGATGATATTTTTTTTTATAATTATTTGAAATAGCTCTTAATAGACCAATGTCTTGAATAGGCCAGATATTGGATCTATTTAAGTTAAAAATTAGAATCATTTCTGCGGACCACCTTCCAATTTGACGTAAATTTGAAAGGTAATCAATGGCTTTTTCATCACTCATGTATCTTATTTTTCTTGTGTTGAAAGATTTATCTTGAAATTTTTTTGCAAGTTCTTGAATACCTTTTATTTTTTGTCTACTCAAACCACAATTTTTTAATTTTGATTTATTTAAAACAGATACACTAGCAGGTCTTATTTTATTTTTGCATGCCTTTGAAAATTTATTAAAAACAGAGTTAGCAGCTGCAACACTTATTTGTTGTCCAATAATACTTTTGCATAAAGAATAAAATAGGTCTTTACGAGTCGTTAAAGTTTTGTCTTGATATTTTAAGATTAATCCTTTCATTACTTTATCCTTTTTGGATAGAGCTTTTATTGCTCTGGACCAGTAATACGGTTTTTTACTCATTTCTTTGAATTGGGGTTAATTTTTTAATTATTAATTCACGTCTAAAAATTATGACTGAGGATAATATTACTAATAAACCCCCAAATAGTGATTTTAAGGATGGAACTTCACCCCAAATTAAATAACCAAAAAAAATTGCAAAAACTAATCCTAAATATTTTAATGGTGTTACCAGAGATACTTCAGAAAATTTATACGATTGACTTAACCAAAGATTTGCGACACCTCCAAATAAACCAACTAACGATAAAACAAAAAAATCGAATAATGAGGGTATTTTCCATCCATAAGGCAGCGTACACAATCCAGCGATGGTAATTGCGATTGAAAAGTTTAGTGAAATTAACCAAACTGGTTCGGTTGATGAAAGTTGTCTTATTGCAACGGCAACATACGACAAACCAATGCAAAATATTATTGGAAAGATGTAATAAATATTTAGATCTTCAAAACCAGGTTCTGTAATAATTAGGATACCTATAAATCCAATTATTACTGCTAACCATCTGTAGACACCCACTTTCTCACTCAGGAAAAAAATTGAAAATATCGTTGTAAATATAGGTGCAGCGAATGATATACTAACTACAGTAGCTAGAGGTAAGTTTCTTAATGCAATAAAAATTGCTATCATGGCAATCAAGCCTATCGAACATCTTAGTGAATGCAGAACAACTCTTTTGGTCTGATAAAAATTTTTAATTCTATTTTTGGGTATTATAAAAAAATAAAAAATTATGCCAAAAAAACCTCTAAAAAAAACAACTTGACCAAGTGGGTAGTCAGAAGTCCATTTTATTATTAAATCCATTATTGAAAAAGCACACACTGATAGAAACATGTACAAAAAACCTAATTGATTTTTATTGAGCATATGATTAACTCAACATACTTTTAGATACTTTAATTTAATAATCAATGGAAATAGCGATCTTAGGTTTGGGATGTTTTTGGGGACCAGAAAGACAATTTGGTGAATTAGAAGGTGTGTCCAAAACTGAAGTGGGATATTGTGGCGGTAAAAATAAAGATACAACATATCAAGAAGTTTGTACTGGATTAACAGGGCATGCAGAAGTTGTAAAAATTGAGTTTAATGAAATAATTTTACCATATGAAAAAATAATAAGTTTATTCTTCGATTTTCACGACCCTACAACTCTTGATCGACAAGGCCCAGATATAGGATCTCAGTATAGAAGTGAAATTTTTTATTTAAACAAGGATCAAAAAAAGATTGCAGAGAAAGTTTTGGAAGAAAAGAATTTTGATTTTAAAGGCAAAATTGTCACAAAAATAAGTGAGGTCTTAAATTATTGTAAGGCTGAGGATTATCATCAAAAATATCTTTTGAAAAATTTATGAGTTTAATTTCGACAGAAATTGCAGAAAAAAAATTAAAAGAATTTAAAGTAATCGATGCTTCGTGGCATCTGCCATTCGAGGATAGGAATCCTTATTTAGAATATAAGGAAAATCATATTTATAACTCAGTTTTTTTTGATTTAGACAAAACATCTAAAAAGGATACTGATCTTCCTCATATGCTTCCAACAGAAGAACAATGGAGCAAAAGCATTTCTGAATTGGGTATCTCTAACAATGACAAAATTCTTATCTACGATAATTCGACATTATATTCAGCTTGTAGGTGTTGGTTTTCATTATTATATTTTGGGCATGATATTGAAAAGTTACATATTTTAAATGGAGGATTAAAAAAATGGAAACTCGAAAACAAACCTTTAACTAATAAAAAAACTAAAGTTGAAATATCAAATTATAAAGCAAAAAAAATAGATAAACACATTTTTAACATGAGTCAAATAAATGAAAACATCAATTCAAAGAATTTTGTAGTAGTTGATGCTAGAAGTTTTAAAAGATTTAACGGTGATATAGACGAGCCAAGAGAAGGATTGAGAAAAGGTAGTATAAAAAATTCTATATGTTTACCTTTTGGAGAGTGTATTAATCAAAATACAAATGAATTTAAAACTAATGATGAATTAAAATTAATTTTTGAGAGAATAATAAATACGGATAATAATAATTTTGTTTTTACATGCGGATCAGGAGTCACCGCTTCAGTTTTGGCATATGCTTACAAAATTATAAATAATGAGTATGAACCAATTATTTATGATGGATCTTGGAGTGAATATGGTAAGTACACACCATGATTAAATCAAAAAAAATTCAATTTTTTTTAATTTTTTTAGTAATTATTATTATCTCAGTAATAGTAGGTAGACATTTTATTACCAAACATTTTATAAAAAAATTTTCAAAAATGCCTCCACCTGGAGTCATAGTTAAGACTGTTAGCAAGTCGACATTTTATGAAAGTATAGAAACTTTTGGAACAGCATTATCTTTAAAAAATAAAAATTATAGAATTAAAAAAGATAAAATGTTTGATGAAAATACTATTGTTGGGAAGATTGTAGAAGAGGGAGAATTAATTTTAGAAACTCCGGATCAAAAAATTATTGCACCCTTCGGTGGTATTGTAGGAAAAAGAGAAATTGCTCAAGGGGTTTTAGGGACAGAATCATTTATTTTAACTTTAGATGATACCTCTTCAATCGTTTTGAATATTAAAGTTCCTGAAATATATTTAAATATACTAAAGCCAGGATTGTCGGCAGAGGTGAAATCAGATTCATTCAAAAGAAGATTTTATGGAACTGTAAATTCAGTAAGTTCTAGAGTAGACCCAAGCACTAGATCTGTTCTTGCCAACATAATAGTAGAAAATAAAGAACTAAAATTGATACCTGGTATGCTGTTAGATATTAAGATTATTTATGACAAAAAAGAACAATTAGGTATTCCTGAAAATTCAATTTTAATTCAAGGTGAAACTGCTTTTGTCTATAAAGTTCTCGAAGATAATACAGTTGATAAAATTGAAATAAAAATTGGAAAGAGAAATTTTGGTAAAGTTTCCATAGTTGAGGGCTTATCTTTGGGAGATAAGATAGTTACCGAAGGTATTTCAAAAGTAAGGGACAAAATAAAAATCATAATTTTAAATTAAAATGTTTCTTACTGATTTATCAATTAAAAGACCTGTTATTGCTTCAGTGATGAGCTTAGTTTTAGTAATATTTGGTAGTCTAGTTTTTTTTGAGATCCCAACTAACGAAATACCTGATATTGATAGACCTGTAGTTTCAATCCAGACAGATTATAAAGGTGCATCTGCAAATGTTGTTGATAAACAAATTACTCAAAAAATTGAGGACTTTGTTGGCGGTACAGCTGGATTAGTATCTATAGAGTCAATGAGCGAAGACGAGAGGTCGAGAATTGACCTAACATTTAAAGATAATCTTAATATTGATGATGTTGCAAATGATGTCAGAAGTTCCATTGCTAGAGTGTTGGATAATTTACCAACTGAGTCAGACGCACCAGAAATATTTAAACAATCTGCTGGTTTTAGAACAACCATGTGGTTAAGTTTCAGTTCTGACTTTATGTCAGATCTCGAGTTAACTGATTATGCAGACAGATATTTAACTGATTATTTTTCAACAGTAGACGGTGTGGGAAGAGTAAGGCTAGGAGGAGAAAGGGAACTTTCTTTAAGGGTGTGGTTAGATCCACTGTCGCTAGCAGCCAGAGATCTTACAACTCAAGATATTGAAAATGCTATAAGACAAGAGAATGTTGAATTTCCCGCTGGTAAAATAGAGTCTAAAGATATCGATCTTACTATAAAATTAGAGAATGCATATGAAACTTTAAATGCTTTTAAAAAATTACCTTTAAGAAAATCAGTTGATGGATCTATAACAAAACTTGAAGATGTAGCTAGAATAGAATTTGGACCTGTGTCAACAAGAACACTATTTAAAGGGAATGGTAGGCAAGTTGTTGGGATTGGTATTTACCAGAACTCGGATGCAAATACTATCTCTGTTGCTAATAGAATAAAAGAAAAAATAAAACAAATCGAGCCTAGTTTGCCAGATGGAACTAAATTAGAAGTGTCTTTCGATAGAAGTAATTACATATCAAGTGCCATTAGAGAGGTTTACAAAACTCTGTTTGTTGCATTAATACTTGTGTCATTTATAATTTATTCTTTTTTAGGAAATTTAAGGTCTTTAATAGTACCTCTTGTGGCTTTACCTGTTTCGCTAATTTCTACTTTCCTAGCAATATATTTTTTTGGTTTTTCTATAAATCTTTTTACATTAATGGCTTTAGTTTTAGCAATTGGAATTGTAGTTGATGATGCAATTGTAATGTTGGAAAATATAGTAAGAAGAATTGAAATGGGAGAAACGCCATTAGTAGCGGCATATAAAGGTTCAAAGCAAGTTTCATTTGCTATAATTGCAACTACTTTGGTTCTTGTAGCTGTTTTTATCCCTCTAATTTTTGTTAAAGGATTAGCAAGTGTTCTTTATATGGAAACTGCAGTTACTTTAAGCTTCTCAGTAATAATTTCTAGCTTTGTAGCTCTATCACTAAGCCCAATGCTAGCAAGTAAAGTTCTTAGTAATAATGACAAAAAAAATAAATTAACTAATAATTTTGAAAATAAACTAAAAGATTTTAGAGCCTTTTACAAAAAATCGTTAGCATACTGGATTGACAAGAAAAAAATAGTTATGTTTTTTCTTTTGTCTGTCTTAATACTTACTATTACCGCATTTCTTTATGCTCCAAAACAGTTAATACCAAAAGAAGATAGAGGAGCTTTTTTTGTAATTGTAAAAGCACCACAAAGTTCTGGTTTTGATTTTACATCAGCCAAAGCACAAGAAATTGAGGGTTTTCTTTTACCAAAAATTGGTAAAGGTGAATATAGAAGAATAATATTGAGAGTTCCAGGGTTTGGAAAAAGTAGTAAACAAGTAAATTCTGCTTTCATAATTGCTTTGCTAGAAAGTTGGGAAAAAAGAGATAGAGGAGGTCAAAGAATTATGATGGAATCTTTTAAGGAAATTTCTAAAGTGCCAGGTGTTTTAGCCTTTCCTATCATGCCACAGGGAATTAGAACTGGTGGAGTTGAAAAACCAATTCAATTTGTAATACAAGGTAATACTTATGAAGAATTAATAAGATGGAAAGAAATAATTAAGACAGAAGCAAGAAAAAATAAAAATCTTGCTAATATAGAAGATGATTTTGAGCTTAATAAACCAATTTTAAATGTAAAAATAGATCAAAAAAAAACATCTGATTTGGGTATCTCTACTGTAGAGATTGGAAAAACTATTGAAACAATTTTTGGGTCAAAAAATGTTACTAACTTTACTAAGGATGGAAAAGAATATTCTATAATACTACAAGGTGATATTAGTAATAGAAATGAACCCTCAAGCTTAAATAAAATTTATGTAAGATCTATGAACACTAATAAGCTTATTTCACTATCTAATCTAGTTTCAATAGATGAAGAAGGTACTGCCCCATTTTTATCAAGATACAATAGACAAAAAGCTGTGACTATATCTGCAAATATTGTGGGGGATTACACGTTAGTGTCTGCACTTAATTTTTTAGAAAATGTGGTAAAGGAAAATACACCAGCAGCTAGGGTTGAATTTAAAGGCGAAAGTGAGCAAATTAAAGAAATTAGTTATCAAATATATTTAATTTTTATTTTAGCGTTAATAACTGCATATTTAGTTATGGCCGCACAATTTGAAAGTTTTAAACATCCATTAACCATTATGTTGACAGTGCCGCTTGCAATTTTAGGTGGATTAATTGGGTTATTATTAGTGGGAAGTTCAATAAATGTTTATAGTCAAATAGCTCTAATTATTCTAATTGGTTTAGCAACAAAGAATGGAATATTAATCGTTGAGTTTGCTAATCAATTAAGAGCCGAGGGAAAAAATATTAAGACTGCCGTAATGGAGTCTGCGAGTATTAGACTAAGACCAATATTAATGACATCTTCCTCTACTATTTTAGGAGTTTTGCCTTTAATAATTAGCAGTGGTCCCGGTGAGGCGAGCAGACTTACTGTTGGTATAACAATATTTGCGGGTATGTTTTTTTCTACATTTTTTACTTTGTATGTTATCCCTGTAATTTACTTGATAATTGGAAAAAATACGAAAAACATTAATTATATTGAGGAAAAATTAAATAAAGAATTAAATTAATAGATTATAAATTTTTTTTTACTTAGTTTTTTTTTGCATTTTATTAATTGTTTTTTATAAATTTCAGAGTAACCCTTTACTTTAGTTGCTAAATTAATTACTTTTTTATTACTTTTATAGTGTTTATAATTTCCCCAACCCTCATGATAAGCAATGTATTGTTTAAAAACGTCCTGTTTTGAAATTTTTAATATTTTTGAAGACTTATCCGTATACCAACCGATAAAATCTACACTATCTTTAAATCTGCTTCTAATTGCTAGAGGATTATTGGTCTCTTCTTTATATTGTTTCCAAGTTCCTTTGACAGCTTGAGAATAACCAAAAGAAGACGAAGGTCTCTTGTAAGGAATGATTTTAAAAATTTTATTTCTCTCAGGCTTTGCAAGCCAATCAAAATCAGATTCCATTTTAATTATTGCTAATTGAATATAAATTGGGGTTCCCCACTTTTGTTCAGTTTTTTTTGAATGTTTGTACCATAAATATCTTTCTGAAAATATTGAACATCCATCAGCAGTATTTTTTGGAATTGAGGAACAATTTATTAAAAAAAGAAAAAGAATTAACCAAAATTTTTTGATAAGAATCACTTAACAATTATAGTTTATTTATTTTTTTTTCTCCATTCCCATGGCTCATCAAATTCACCTGACCATAAACCTACTTTTTCTCTTTTAGCTTGATTTTCATCTCTTAAATATTTTTTTGAGTATTTAGTATAATTAATTGCTAATCCATTTCTAACAAGCCATTTATTTAAATCTTTTCCTTTTTTGAAACAAATAGCAATTAATCTTTTATATCGATCATATTTTTCACCTTTGCATTTTATTTCATTTTTAGAGATAATTTTTTTTAATTTTTCTTTTGCTACTAAACCGCAATTGTAATTTTTATTTAAATCTATAAAATTAAATTGTATCCAGGGTTTTGTACAATGTTGGTCTAACTCAGGAGCATCTATTCCAAATAAACGAATTTTTTTTTCATCGATAATAATTGTGTCTCCATCAACTACTTTTGCAATACCTTTTACTTCTAGTGAATGAGTAGGTTTTGAAATTAAAAAAAAAAAAATAATTAAATTATAAAAAATCTTTTTTTGCAACTTGAAATAATTCATTTAATTTTTCTCTAACATCATTTTCAGAAATATTTTTACTTTTTAAATCCTGGTATAATTTTTTAATTATGTCCTCATCTCCTGGTTCACTAAAATCAGATTTGATTACTTCTAGTATATATTTATCTTTTTCTTCATCTTTTTTTCCTAAAACTTTTGATGCCCATTCACCTAAATATTTATTTCTTTTTGAATTCACTTTAAATTTAAGCTCTTCGTCATGAGCGAATTTATTCTCAAAATTTTTTTTTCTATCTTCGAACGAATTCATAAAATTTTATTAAAATATAAGAAATTATAACACCAGATATGTTGCCAATCAAATCTTCATACTGAAAACTTCTGTTTGGTATTACAAGGTGAGTTAGCTCTAGACTTATTGATATAAAAAGTAAATATAAAAAAATGTAATTAAGTTTTTTTGAGTTATTTGAATAGCTTATAATAGCGACAAACGATAAAATTAAAAATGTGTAAAAATGATTAGAAGATATAGAAAAAAAATCTCTTGTTAATTGAGGCTGTGATTTTAAACTTCCATATACTACCCACCCAAGAATGCTCCCAGGATATAAATATAGAATTATTATAGCAAAATTAGAAATTTTAAAAATCAAGTTAAAATATTTTCTAATTTTTTGCATTATTAATATTTATTTAATTGTAATTTTAAGTTATCAAATATGTATAAATGGTACACCTTGTATTAATAAGACATGGACAGAGTGAATGGAATAGCCAAAATAGATTTACAGGATGGGTCGATATAGATTTATCTGATCAAGGTAAAAAGGAAGCTAAAACCGCTGCCGAACTCATAATTGGCGAAAATCTGAAATTTGATTATTATTTTTCTTCATTTCAAAAAAGAGCTATCAACACATTAAAATTAATTCAAAAAACTATAGAGTTTGAAAATATAAATTTTGAAGAAGCCTGGCAGCTGAATGAGAGACATTATGGGGCTTTAACTGGCTTGAATAAAGATGAAATGAAAAAAAAACTAGGAGAAAAAAAAATACATGAATTCAGAAGATCATGGAGTTTAAAGCCTGAAAATTTAGATAAAAATAGTGCATATCATCCTTTAAATATTAAAAAATACAGAAATGTTCCAAAAGAAAATATCCCTAACTCTGAGTCTTTGGAAGACACATATAATCGTGTTATACCTTACTTTGAAAGTAAAATATTAAAACTTTTAAAATTGAACAAAAATATATTAATTGCTGCACATGGAAATTCTATTAGAGCTTTATGTAAGTATTTACTAAAAATAAGCAATGAGGATATTTTAAATTTAGAAATACCCACGGGCAACCCCCTGGTAATAAATTTTGATACAAGTTTAAAAGTAATTAAAGCAAGATATCTTGATGAGGCAAGAGCTAAAAAATTATTGTTTACTAGTTAATTTTTTGTAAATTTTTATATCTGTTATATGTTTAAATTTAGTTTTGCTTTCATAACCGTATAGACTTTTACTAGTTAGTAACTCATCCCAGATCATAGAAATTGGGAAAATCTTTTTTTTCAGATTGCTAAAAAGATTTCTATTAATAATTTGACAGCCTGTAAATATGTATTCTTTTCTAGAATTATATTTAAGAATGTTTTTCTTCATTGAAAAATCTCCGTTTAATCTTTGGTCAAAACTTCTTTTTTTTTTTACTACAAGTAACATATTTAGAGCTTTTTTAGAAAAATATAAATTTTTCATTTTAATTATTTCTGTTAAATGGTTGTTGGTCCAAATTGTGTCTGGATTTAAAATTAAATAATCTTTAACCCTCGAAGAATTTATAATGTTTGAGATGCCACCACCTGTGTTAAGAATTTTTCTTTTTTCCTCAAAAACTTTAATTTTTTTTGACAACTTTTTTTCTAAAACAAATTGTTTTATCTGTTGACGCAAATGATGGGAATTTAATAAAATTTTTTTTACCTTTAGCTTAAATAACAAGTCTATTGTATTTTCTAAAAGTGATTTATTATCTATTTTTAAAAGAGGTTTTGGAACTTTATTAGTAAGTGGCTTCAATCTTTTGCCAAAACCAGCACACATTATTATAGCTGTATTTAATTTTCTCATTTTTTTATTTTTTGTTATTTATACATGAAATTAATTCATTAAAAATATCATTACCATTTGTTCTAAGCTTAATTAGTTTCCAAGTATAAGGTATTAATTTTAGATAATTATTTTTCTTATCTCTTTTTGCGAGTCTTGTGAAAATTCCTAAAATTTTCAAATTTCTTAAAACAGAAAGTATTAAAAAATCATTACGGAAAGATTTTTCATCTATCTTTTTATTCTTTTGCAAAAAATATGAATAAATTTTTTCTTTTAATAAATATGATGATTTGTACCTTACATCATCAATTAGTGATGCTAAATCATATGCTGGATTACCAATAACAGCGTCTTGGCTATCAATTAAATATATTTTATTGTTTTTATACATCATATTAGATACATGAAAATCTCTGTGAACAAAAATATTATTAGATAATTTTATTTTACTTATTAAATTTTTTATAATTTTTCTAATCATTTTTCTTTTGTTGGGTTTAGTTAATTTTTTATTGTAATAGGGAGCATACCATGTATTAAATAAATCTGCCTCTTCATATAAATCTTTATAATTGTACTTTTTCATAGAGTAATATTTTCCATTAAAATTTTTAATTTTTGTATTTTTTATTTTTTTAAACTTAATTAGTATATCTATAATTTTTTTGTAAAAGTTATATTGATTTTTTTTATTCAAAATATTTCTTACACTTATTTTCCCTAAATCAGTAATCTCAATCGAATTCTTGATGTAATTATTCTTTAAAAGTTTTGGTGAAGGTATCTTATAATTATTTAAAATTTTATTAATACAATCATATACCAAAAGATTTTTAAATTTATTTTTTTTTGAAAATATTAATATTGAATTTCTTGATCTAAAAAATTCTCTGTCAGATGCATCGCCTTTAATTTTCTTAAATTTCATATTTTTTGCAATTACCGTAAAGTTTAATCTTAATTTTTCTACAGCTAAAGTTTTTTGAATAATTAAATGTTAATTCAATGCGATTTTTTGGTTTGAATTTAATTTTCTCTGGCCATTCCACCAAAGTAATTACCTCTTTATCTTCAAAAATTCCAATATTATTAATTTCTTTATGACTTTCAATTCTATAAAAATCATAATGATGAATCAGTATTTTTTTTACCATATATTCATACATTATTGTAAATGAAGGACTAGGAATTTCTGTTACTTTTGACTTTGTTTTTTTTTGTAAGTAGTTAATTAAAAATCTTGTAAATGTAGTTTTTCCAACACCAAGTTGTCCATACAAAAAAATTGAGTCACCTGTAATTATATATTTTGCCACTTTATTAGCAAAATTTTTTAAAACTTTTAAATTCGAAACTTCTATTAAGCTACGGTTAGTAGCGATAGGCATCTGGTTTGTAAGGTCCTTCTTGTTTTACACTAATATAATCTGCTTGGTCTTTAGATAATTGAGTTAACTTAGCTCCTACTTTTTCTAAATGTAACATAGCTACTTTTTCGTCTAGATGTTTTGGTAAAACATAAACTTTCTTGTCGTACTTGTCTGAGTTATTCCATAATTCTATTTGAGCTATAACTTGATTTGTGAAAGATGCGCTCATTACAAAACTTGGATGTCCAGTTGCACAGCCTAAGTTTACTAATCTTCCTTCTGCAAGTAATATTATTCTTTTTTTACTTGGTAGCTCAATCTCATGCACTTGTGGTTTAATTTCATCCCATTTATAATTTTTAAGTGCCTCAACTTGTATTTCATTATCAAAATGACCGATATTACAAAGTATAGCTCTATCTTTCATGTCTCTCATGTGGTCTGCTGTAATTATATCTTTGTTTCCTGTTGCGGTTACTACAATATCTGCATGCTTAATCATTTCATCCATTAGGACTACTTCATAACCTTCCATAGCTGCTTGTAATGCACAAATTGGGTCAGTTTCTGTAATCATTACTCTTGCACCTCCTTGTCTTAATGATGCAGCGCTTCCCTTCCCGACATCTCCAAATCCAGCAACAATTGCTACTTTTCCAGACATCATTACATCGGTAGCTCTTTTGATTCCATCAACTAAACTTTCCCTGCAACCGTATAAGTTATCGAACTTAGATTTTGTAACTGAGTCGTTTACATTAAAAGCGGGCACAAGCAGTGTTCCCTCGCCTTCCATCTTTTTAAGGGCTAAAACCCCTGTGGTAGTTTCCTCTGACAAGCCTTTAATATCTTTCATTAAATCCTTATAATCTTTATGCATTAAGGCAGTTAAATCTCCACCGTCATCTAATATCATGTTTGGTTTCCAGTCTTTTTTTCCTTCAATAGTTTGCCTTACACACCACCAATACTCTTCTTCGGTCTCGCCTTTCCACGCAAAAACTGGTATTCCAGACTTTGCTATAGCCGCCGCAGCATGATCTTGCGTTGAAAATATGTTACAAGACGACCATCTACATTCAGCACCAAGATCGACTAAGGTTTCAATAAGTACTGCAGTTTGGATTGTCATGTGCAAACATCCTAAAATTTTAGCACCTTTTAATGGGCTTTTACCTTTATACTCTTTTCTTAGTGCCATTAGACCTGGCATCTCAGTTTCTGCAAGTGAAATCTCTTTTCTTCCAAAATCTGCTAGATTAATATCTTTTACTTTAAAGTCAGTCATTGTTTTTTTTTTCTGCTTGTACATTAATTTTGAATATATTCAACTAGTCAATTTATGGTTGGAAAATAAATATCTACTCTAGCTCCGTTTTTTGCCTTATTATTTGACGCATTAACAATCCCACCGTGTAAATCCACAAGATTTTTAACAATATTTAAGCCTAATCCAGAATGCTCACCAAATTTTTCTGGTCTATTACTGTAAAATCTTTTGAAAATTTTTTCCGTATTTTTTTCCTTAAACCCTCTTCCCTCATCGACTACTGACAGTTGGATTTTGTTATTTTTATTTTTTTTTAGTTCAACAATTATTTTTTTATTATCCTCACTAAAGGAAATAGAATTTTCTAAAAGATTTGCTAATACTTGTTCTATTCTGTTCTCAATACCTTTAATGAAATATTTATCACCGTTTTTTTTAATTTTAAAATTTATTTTAATTCCTCTTTTTGAATAATGTATTCCATTAAAATCATCTACAACTGATTTAATAACTTCCTCTAAATCTATTTTCTTCATTTGCTCTTGGTTAATAGCAACTTCATCTTTAAGCATTTGTGAGTAGTCTGTTATTAGTCTTTCTATTCTCTCAACATCATGTGATAAAATTTTTACTAACTTCTCTTTTTCGATATTACTACTTGTTTCACTTAAAATTTCTGAAGCACTTTTTAATGAAGCCAAGGGATTTCTAATCTCATGAACTAAATCAGTAGAAAAATTTTCTGCAGTATTTACCCTTTTCTCTAATTCATTTGTCATTTCATCTAAAGAATGTGTTAATATGCCCAATTCATCATTTCTTTTGATTAAAGTTGTTAAATCAATTTTTTTTTTACTTCTTTCTTTTATATTTTGGGTAAAATTTACTAAATTCTTAATTGGTTTTAAAAAATATCTATTTAAAACTAAGGAAAATATAAAAATTACAATCCCAACAAAGATAGCTGTACGTATTACAAAAGTTTTTCTTTCATTAATTGCAGTTTTTATGTCATTTGCGTTTTCTGAAATCATTAAGTAACCAGATGGAATATCGTTTATTAGTAAATTCTTTACAGTTGATAATTTGAATTGTTGATAAGTTTCAGTTGTAAACGTAAAGGGTTTTCCAAAATATTCTGATAAAGCATAATCCGAAATTTTTTCGATTAATTCTGTTTTTTTCTTTTCATTTATTTTTTTTTCTTGTGTGTCTGTTTCATTATTATTTGCAGTAATATCAAATTCTATAATATCTATTCTTTGACTAAATGATCTTGGATCTAAATCTAGGGTATTGGTATCTGCAATTATTTGATAATCCTCGTCTAAAAATACTACTCTATCAACACTTTGAAATAAGAATCTTTTTGAAAATAAAAAGTTTTTTATATCTTCTTTATTAAAGTTTATATTTAATCTATTCAGATTTTGAATAGTATTATTTAAAATTTGAATATGGATTGAAGTTTTTTTTTTAATTAAATTTGGTTGAACATAATTTAGATAAATTATTGTAAGAGTGCCAATAAATAAAAAAATTATAAAATTAATAAATAAAAATTTTTTTAGTATTGACAGATTTTTTATAATTGAAGATAGCATTAATTGATGTTCCACCTATAGCCACTACCATACCTTGTCTCTATAGCTGAAAAATTTTCATCAACCTTCTTAAATTTTTTTCTTATTCTTTTGACGTGGCTATCAATAGTTCTGTCCTCTATATCTGTATCCTCTCTGTAAGCAATATCCATCAATTGAGCTCTCTCTTTTATAATTCCTGGTCTTTTTGCCAATTCTTGAACTATTAAAAATTCAGTGGTTGTTAATTTATCAGGTAGTTGTTTTCCATCCCATTCGCACTCCAATTGTGATGGGTCAAGTTTAAGTTTTCCATGATTGATTATATTTTTTGTATCCTCGATATTTACATTTTTTTTTCTTAATTGAACACGAATTCTCTCTATAAGAACTTTTATTGAGAAACCTCCTGATTTTTTTACAAAATCATCCGCCCCAAGTTTAAGTCCTAAAAGTTCATCTACTTCTTCATCTTTCGATGTTAAAAAAATAACTGGTAATGATGTTTTTTTTCTTAGTTTTTTTAGCAATTCTTCTCCATCCATTTTTGGCATTTTAATATCAATTATAGCAAGATCAGGTGGAGTTCTAGATAAACCAATGAGTGCGCTTTCACCATCCAAATATGTTTGAACTTTAAATCCTTCTTTCTCTAAGGCTATACTTATACTTGTAAGTATATTTCTATCATCATCTACTAATGCTATCGTTTGTGTCATGCAGTAATTAAAAATACTAAATTGTTATAATTTGGGCAATAGTTTATCTTATTGTAACAATCCCCAATTTTCACCAATATTAACATCTACAAGTATTGGAATTGAAAATGAATGCAAATCACTTTTCTGAATACTTCTCATGCCGCTTTCTATAGATTTTCTGATACTTTTAATATTATCTTTTTTTACTTCAAAAATTAACTCATCATGAATCTGTAAAAGTAATTTACAATCCTTAATTTCTTGATCTTTTACTTTCTCAAAAATATTTATCATTGCCATTCTCATTAATTCTGAGGCAGAACCTTGGATTGGAGCATTTATAGCAGCTCTCTCTTGAAAATTTCTAACATTAAAGTTTTTGTCGTTAATTCCTGTAATATGTGTTCTTCTTCCAAAGATATTGTTAACATATCCACTTTTTCTACAAAAATTAATTGTTGTAGACATATAATCTTTTATCTCAGGAAATTTTTTAAAATAAGATTTAAGAAATTGATCTGCCTCATTAGTTGATACTGAAATTTGCTTCGCAAGGCCGTATTGTGAAATACCGTATATTATCCCAAAATTAATTGCTTTCGCCTTACGTCTAAGATCACCAGTAACGTCTTTTATTTTTACATTGAAAACCTGACTTGCAGTAATTGAATGAATATCTTCTTGATTATTAAAAGCTTTTTTAAGCTCTTTAACATCTGCTAAATCAGCTAATATTCTCATCTCGATTTGATTATAGTCTGCTGAAAGCAGATTAAATTTATTATCTGCAACAAAGGCTTTTCTAATTTCTTTTCCATCATTAGATTTAATTGGGATATTTTGTAAATTTGGGTCACTTGATGCCAGCCTACCTGTTGTAGTTGCGGCTAATAAGAAACTGGTGTGTACTCTGCCTGTGTGTGGATTTAAATATTCTGGAAGAGAGTCAGAGTAAGTATTTTTTAATTTAGTAAGTTGCCTCCATTCTAAAACAAGTTTTGGTAAATCATGACCTTTGTACGCAAGATCCTCTAGAACACTCGCAGCTGTAGCAAAGCTTCCTTTTTTGGTTTTCTTTAAGGAAGATATTTTTAGATCATTATATAAAACTTCTCCAAGTTGTTTGGTTGATCCAATTTTGAATTTTTTTTTAGAGACTTTATAAATTTTTTTTTCTAGATCATAAATTTTTTTTTGAAAATTTGCTGATAATTTATTTAAAAATTTTTTGTCTAGTTTAATTCCAGACATTTCCATGTGAGCTAAAATTTTAATTAATGGTTTTTCAAAAGTTTCATAAATATTCATCAATTTTTCATTTTTTAAGGTAGCTAAAAATTTTTTATATAGTCTAAAAGTAATGTCAGCATCCTCTGCTGCATAATCTTTTGCGGCTTCAACCTCAACCTCACTAAAATTTATCTGTTTTTTTCCGATGCCGACTAGATCTTTGAATGAAGTAGTTTTGTGACCCAAGTGTATTTCAGATAAAATATCCATATTATGTCTATTTTTTCCAGCATCTAAAACGTAAGACATGAGCATTGTGTCTTCTATTGACTCTAAATCAATGCCTCTATGATAAAATATAATATAATCAAACTTAATATTTTGACCTATTTTTTTTATACTTCTATCTTCTAAAATATGTTGTAATTTTTTTAAAACTTCTTTTTCATTTAAATTTTTGAAATTTTTATGATTTAAGGGAATATAGTATGCTTCTCCTATTTTTATTGAAACAGATATACCAATAAGATCTGCTTGGTGTGGATCTAAAGAACTTGTTTCAGTATCAATTGATATTTCACTTAATTGCTCAATTTTAGATATTAATTTACTAAATTCATTATCACTTTTAACTAAATTATAATTATTTTTATTAATCTTACCCTCTGCTTTATGTTTGGAAGTTAAATTTTTATCTTCTTTGAAGTCGATCTCTCCATAAGTTGAGATTACCGAACTTAATAATCTATTAAATTCCATATTTCTTAAGAAATTATATAATTTTTCTTTATTAATTTGTTTTAACTTAAAGTCACTAAATGGTACTTTAGTTGGTACATCTTTTTTTAAGGTAACTAATTTTTTACTTATTATTGCTTTTTCTTTATTTTCGATAAGTGTTTCTCTTCGTTTATTTTGTTTAATTTTTTTTGAATTTGACAAAAGATTTTCTAAAGAACCATACTCGTTTATTAATTCTGCCGCAGTTTTAATACCTATACCAGGTACCCCTGGAACGTTATCACTACTATCACCTGCTAAAGATTGAACATCTATAACTTTGTTAGCATTTACACCAAACTTTTTTTGAATATCTTCTTCATTAATAAATTTATTTTTCATTGGATCGTAAATTCGTATATTTTTTCTGTACAGTTGCATCAAATCTTTGTCAGATGAAACAATAGTAACATCAGCCCCTTTTTTTAATATTTGTTCACTATATGTTGCAATCAAATCATCAGCTTCATAATTGATTAGCTCTATAGACGGTAAATTAAAAGCCTCTACAGATTTTCTTATATACTCAAACTGAGGTATTAAGTCATCTGGAGCTTCTGATCTGTTTGCTTTGTATTCAGAATAAATTTCATTTCTAAAATTTTTTCTTGCAGAATCAAATATTACTGCGAAATGGGTAGGTTTAAATTTATTATCTAAAGATTTTGCATCTTCTAACAATTTAAATAACATATTGCAGAATCCTGCAACAGCACCTGTTGGCAAACCATCAGATTTTCTAGATAATGGCGGCAATGCATAATAAGCTCTGAAAATATATCCAGATCCATCAATTAAATAATAATTTTCGTTTTTGGGAATTTTATTCATATATAAATTTTATTTTAACTTATCTTAATGTTATAAAACTTTATATTGAAATGAATAATAAAATTGTCCTTTCCGTAAAAAATTTAAACAAAATCTTCGACAAAAATATTCATGCTCTTAAAAATTTAAACTTAGAGGTGAATGAAGGGGAGATCTTTGGGTTGCTAGGCCCCAATGGTGCTGGAAAAAGTACATTCATAAATATTTTAGCCGGTCTAACCACTAAATCTTCGGGTGATGTAAATGTTTGGGGCTTTAATTTAGATAAAAATCCTAGACAAGTTAGAGCTTCTTTAGGAATAGTCCCACAAGAAGTAAACGTTGATCCTTTTTTCACACCTAAAAAATTACTAGAACTCCAAGCCGGGCTATATGGTGTTAAAAAAAAAGATAGGATTACAGAAACTATACTAGAACTTGTGGCGCTTAAAGAAAAAGCAAATAATTATACCAGAAATTTATCTGGAGGAATGCAAAGAAGACTTTTGATTGCAAAAGCATTGGTCCATAAACCTCCAATTGTTATCTTGGATGAGCCAACCGCAGGTGTAGACGTTGAGTTGAGAAAAAAATTATTAGAAAGTGTAAAATCTTTAAGGAACATTGGGGTAACCATTATATTGACTACTCATTACTTGTCTGAAGCAGAGAATATGTGTGACCGTATAGGAATAATTAACAAGGGAAATTTAATAGCGTTAGATACTACTGAAAATATGTTAAATAAGATACAAACTAAAATAGTTAAATTTTCTGTTTCTAAAAAAGTAAAATTAATTGATAACTTAAAAAGTCAAATAAAAATAATTAAAAATAACGAAAAAGAGTTAATCGTATCTTATGAAAAAAATATCATCAACATTCAAGAGATAATTGATTTAGTCAAAAGTCAAAAAATTGACATTTTTGATGTACAATCAAGAGATCCTGATTTGGAAGATGTATTTGTAAAGTTGATAAAAAACTAGATTATTTCTGTACAAATATATATAATTTAATTATGGAAAAAATTGAATTAAATCAAAATCAAAAAATTTTAAAAAATTTTTTTATTATAATTTTAGGTAGTTTAGCATTAACTATATCTGCAAAAATAAAAATCCCGTTTTACCCTGTGCCGATGACGATGCAAACTTTTGTAGTTTTATTATTAGGAATAACTTTTGGATACAAAATTGGTTTAGCAACAATATCAGTATATTTACTTGAAGGTATCCTGGGTCTGCCAGTTTTTTCTAATTCTCCTGAGAAAGGAGTGGGATTAATTTATTTTACTGGTCCAACTATGGGATATTTAATCGGGTTTTTAAGTGCAGTTTTTCTCTCAGGATATTTTAAATTTGGAAAGAACATATTTAACAATTTTTTTAAAATACTTTTGTCAGTTTCTACAATTTATATTTTGGGATTAATTTGGTTAGCAACTTTAATTGGATGGGATAAACCTATTTTCGAATTAGGTGCAAAGCCTTTTTTATTGGCTGAATTGTTCAAAATACTAATTTTAACTTTTCTAGCATCAAAACTTGTAAAATTTAGAAAAACTATCTAGGGGATCTTTTTGATAAAATTCGTTGCAAGGTTCTTCTGTGCATTTTTAATCTTCTAGCTGTTTCAGATACATTTCTATTGCAAAGCTCGAATACTCTATGAATATGTTCCCACTTAACTCTGTCAGCTGACATGGGGTTTTCTGGTGGATCTGCTTTTTTATTTGGATTTGCTAAAAGTGCTTTTTCAACATCATCTGCATCAGCTGGTTTTGCCAAATAATCTATCGCTCCTTGTTTGATAGCCGCAACAGCAGTTGGAATATTACCATAACCTGTTAACATTACTACACGGCTATTTGCGTTAGAATTTTGTATTTCCTTTACAACCTCTAACCCATTGCCATCTCCTAGTCTTAGATCAACAACAGCAAAAGCGGGTTTGTTATTTTTAACAGCATCTAAACCTTTTTTTACACCCTCTGCTTGTGATACCTTAAACCCTTTTTTCTCCATAGCTCTTGCGAGCCTTTCTCTAAAAGGATTATCATCATCAACTATTAGAAGAGATTTGTCCTCAAATTCGTTTATATTTTTTAGTTTTTCAGTCTCCATATTGAAATACATATGGTCATAAATATTTAAATTTCAATAGTCAAAAAAATCAAAAAAACCTCATAATTTTCTTTACAGGCCTTTCTTAATAGGTAAAAAACGAGATACAAAATTTGCATATAAGTTATGCAATTTTTTTTTGTTAAATTTTTTTTAAGGAGCTAAATGTGAAAAAATTTAAAACAGTTTATGAGCTTATTAATGATTTAAAGCCATCTGATCCAGTATACTGCATCAGAAAAAACTCCATAAAAAAAGCTTCAAAATTCTTTGTAGAGAAATTTCCAGGTAAAATTTTATATGCTGTAAAGACTAATCCAAACAATGAGGTAATTAAAACTTTAATTGAAAGTGGAATAAAAAACTTCGATGTTGCATCAATAAAAGAAATCCAGGAGATAAAAAAAATAGATAATTCTTTACAATGTTCGTACATGCATACGGTGAAAAGTAGAGAAGCTATAAAAGAAGCTTATTTTAAATTCGGTATTAAAGCATTTTCTTTAGATACAAAAGATGAATTAGTAAAAATCTTAGAAGCTACAAATCATGCTAAAGACTTAGAATTATTTGTCAGGATTGCTGTATCTAATGAGCATGCAGAAATTGATCTCTCAAAAAAATTTGGTGTTAATAGCGGTGAAGCAACTGGACTTATCAGGCTAACAAATCAATATACTAAAAAGTTAGGTTTAAGTTTTCATGTAGGTTCTCAATGTATGCACCCTATTTCTTATACTAAAAGTATTACAGAAATAGGAAATTTGATAAGAAAAACAAAAATAGTTCCTGACATAATAAATATTGGAGGTGGTTTTCCAACCATATATCCAGATTTAATACCTCAATCTTTAGACAATTATTTCGAAGAAATTAAAAAAGGATTAAATAATCTCAAACTAACTAAACTTCCAGAAATTATATGTGAGCCAGGAAGAGCGTTAGTTGCAGAATCAGGATCAACTATTGTAAGAGTAAATTTAAGAAAAAAACAAAAACTTCATATTAATGACGGGACCTATGGATCGCTCTTTGATGGAGGAGTTCCAAATATTGTTTATCCATCAAGATTAATTACTAATGGTAGAATGATTTCAAAAAAAATGACTGCCTATGATTTTTATGGGCCTACTTGTGACAGTATGGATTATATGAAAGGACCATTTTTGCTTCCGAACAATATAAAAGAAAATGATTACATAGAATTAGGACAGTTAGGCGCTTACGGACTTACGTTTAGAACTCAGTTTAATGGTTTTTACTCTGATAAAATTTTTGAGGTTGAGGATGAGCCTATCATGACAATGTATGACAAAGATAAAAGTAAAAGTTCTCTAGTTGCTTAAAATCCTGTGAAAAAAAACCTTGGTCACAACAGAAAAAAAGATTTTCTCAATAAACCAATTGAACATATCGATATTACAAAGTTTGATGCAAGACCAATAATTTCTTCAATGGAAAAGATGTCTTTTGTGTCTCGAGAGACTGCTAATGCTGCAAAAATTTATAATGAAATGCTTTATGAAAAAGATTGTACAATTTTTTTGACTCTTGCAGGATCAACATCTGCTGCTGGATGTATGCACATTTATAGGGATTTAGTTAAATATAATATGGTCGATGCAATAGTTGCAACTGGAGCGTCGATTATTGACATGGATTTCTTTGAAGCTTTAGGTTTTAAGCATTATCAAGGGTCTCAATTTCAAGACGATGCTGAATTAAGAAATAACTATATTGATAGAATATATGATACTTACATTGATGAAGAAGAACTTCAGCATTGTGATAAAGTAATTGGAGAAATTGCAGATAAACTCGATCCAAGACCCTATACATCAAGAGAATTTATCTATGAATTAGGCA
Source organism: uncultured Pelagibacteraceae bacterium (assembly GCA_902571525.1). Taxonomy (GTDB): domain Bacteria; phylum Pseudomonadota; class Alphaproteobacteria; order Pelagibacterales; family Pelagibacteraceae; genus Pelagibacter. The sequence continues at coordinate 122,799 of CACGCL010000001.1, read as the reverse complement.
AATATTTAAAAAAAAATTCAAAGAAAAAAGAGTCGTTAATTGAAATGTCATATGACAATAATGTACCCATATTTTGTCCTGCTTTCACTGATTCAAGTGCTGGATTCGGTCTGGTAATGCATCAAGAGAGAAATCCTAAAAATCATATGACTATCGACTCAATAAAAGAATTTAGAGAACTAACAGAGATTAAAATTAAATCGAAAGGATCAGGTTTATTGATGATTGGTGGAGGGGTTCCAAAAAATTTTATTCAAGATACGGTTATTTGTGCAGAACTCTTAGGTAAAAACGTGGAAATGCACAAATATGCTGTTCAAATTACAGTTGCAGACTCTCGAGATGGAGCATGCAGTAGCTCAACTTTAAAAGAGGCAAGCTCTTGGGGCAAAGTAGATACTTCTAAAGAACAAATGGTTTTTGCTGAGGCTACCAGTGTGTTACCTCTTATAGCTAGTGATGCATTTCACAGAGGTGCTTGGAAAAAAAGACAAAGAAAAAACTTTTCAAAAATATTTTCATAAAATGGCAAAAAAAACCAAGATTGGTTTAATTCAATTAAAGATTTCAAAAAACTTAGACAAAAATATAAAAAATGCTATTTCCAAAATCAAAATTGCATCAAAAAGAGGAGCAAAAATTGTTTGTGTTCCTGAACTATTCTTATCTCAATATTTTTGTCAATCTGAAAAACATCATAACTTTAAATTAGCTGAAAAAATTCCAAGCGAAACAACCAAAATTTTTTCCAAAATTGCAAAACAATTTTCAGTTATTTTAATTTTATCTCTATTTGAAAAAAAAATTTCTGGTATGTATCACAATACAGTTATTATAATTGATGAACAAGGCAGGATAATCAACAAATACAGAAAAATGCATATTCCAGATGATCCTGGTTATTATGAAAAATTTTATTTTACACCTGGTGATCTTGGTTTTCAAAATACTAAAACTAAGTATTGTAATATCGGATCTCTTATTTGTTGGGATCAATGGTTCCCAGAAGCAGCAAGGATAACTGCTTTGAAAGGTGCAGATATTATTTTTTATCCTACTGCGATAGGATGGCATCCAAAAGAGAAGAAAAAATTTGGAAAAAACCAGCTTGACTCATGGATAACTATTCAAAGATCACATTCAATAGCAAATGGTGTTTACATTGCAGCAACGAACAGAGTGGGTGTTGAAACTAAAGGTAAAGCTAAAATTGAATTTTGGGGTAACTCGTTTATATCAGATCCAAGTGGTAAAGTTATAAGTAAATTGGGAAACAAAAAAGAGGGAGTTTTAATTGCAGAAATAGATTTAAAAAAAGTTGAAAGTGCTAGGCAACATTGGCCCTTTTTGCGAGATAGAAGAATTGACTCTTATAAAAACATATTGAAAAATCCTAAAGATGAATAGAGCTATAAAAGACGGTAGCTTTATTATGCCTGCTGAATTTGAAAAACAGAAATTAGTGTGGATTGCTTGGCCACATAATAAAGATGACTGGCCAGGGTATTTTAATGGTATTCCTTTAACTATTGCTAACATAATATCCAAAATATCAAATTCGCAAAAAGTTAATTTAATAATTCAAAAAAAAGAAAATAAAAATACAATTTTGAAACTTTTGAATGAAAAAAATTACAAAAAGTCTAATGTCAAATTTTATAGGATTAATACTGATAGGATTTGGATTAGAGATTCGGGCCCTATTTATGTAAAAAGTAAACTCGACGGTAAAAAAACGATTTTAAACTTTAGTTTTAATGGATGGTCAAAATATCAAAATTTTGAAAACGATAATAAAATTCCATCTGAAATATCTAAATTGACTAAAGTAAAAGAGGTAACCCCATATATAGATAATAAAAAGAAAAAATATTACCCTGTCCTTGAAGGAGGTGCATTTGATGTTAATGGAAATGGTTCTATTTTACTAACGAAAGAATGCTTGCTAAGTAAAAAACAAGAAAGAAATCCCGGCTTAAGTAAAAAAGACTACCAAATATTTTTAAAGAGATATCTGGGTGTTGAAAACTTTATTTGGCTAAATAAAGGTATTGAAGGTGACGATACTCATGGGCATATCGATGATATATCAAGATTTGTCTCAAATAATACTATAATGACAAGTATTGAGGAAAACAAAAAAGAGAAAAATCACAAAAAATTGAATGAAAATTTAAAAATTTTAAAAAATGCAAGAGATATAAATGGTAAAAAATTTAGAATAATTAAAATTCCAATGCCAAAGGCTAAATATATTGATAAAGTAAGAGTCCCAGCGACCTATCTTAACTTTTTTATTGCAAATAAAGCAATACTACTTCCAGTTTTTAACGATAAAAATGATATTAAGGTTTTAAAAATTTTTAAAAATTTTTTTAAGTATAAAAAAATTATTACAATTGATTGTAGTAATTTAATATGGGGCTTTGGTGCTATACATTGTATGACACAGCAAGAACCAGATATTTGATCAAACTGGTTTTAAAGTTGTTAATAACAAACGAAAAGGTATTAACATTATTAATGCAATAAATATTTTCACTGCTAAATCACCAAGGGAGAGTGTTATCCAAGGTACTCCTGTTCCATAAAACGAAATAGAAAAAAATAAAAAAGTATCTACAGTTGAACCAATTAGCGATGAAAATAACGGAGCAATAAACCAAGTTTTATGTCTTAGTTTATCAAAAACTTGAACATCTAATAATTGTGCTACTATAAATGCGGTACCAGATCCAACTGCTATTCTCATTGAAATTAAATCGTTAAAATTTGTTGAAAATATTAAGGTGAAAAATATTCCAATTGCAAAACCAAAATATACAATTTTTTTAGCTATTATTTTACCAAAAAATCTATTTGCTAAATCAGTAACTAAAAAAGCAACTGGATAAGTGAAAGCTCCATAAGTTAAAATCTCCTCTAAATTATAAAACTTAACTGGAAACTGAACTAGAAAATTTGAAACTAAAACTACAAATCCCATTATTAGGGATAAGATTAAGTACGCCCTGTTCATTACGCAGATTTTTGAATTATACTTTTTTTGATTTTTTTCAATCTTATAGACAAGTTTTTTGACTTTACAGTTTTCATGAATTGATCAAAACTTCCTTTTTTATCTATTGATCTCATTGCTGCATTAGATACTCTTATTTTTAAACTTTTGTTTAATAATTCACTTTTAAAACTGACTTTTTTTATACTTGGTAAGAACCTTCTTTTAGTTTTATTATTTGCATGACTTACTTTGTGTCCCTTTAAAGGTCTTTTCCCAGTTAATTCACATTTTTTTGACATGATGAAGCTATATAAATGTACTTTTAAACGCAGTCAAGTTTATAATTTACCTATAATATCAGAATATCTTTTTATATTTTTTTCTCTCAAAATTTTCTTAAGTTCTTCACTAATTTTAATTGCAATTTTAGGACCTCTAAAGACCATGCCAGTATAAAGCTGAACAAAATTAGCTCCATTTAAAAATTTTTTAAACGCAGTTTCCCCAGAGTTCACTCCGCCAACACCAATTATCTTTATCTCTCCATTTAAATTTTTAAAAAATCTATTTATTAAATTATTCGATAGATCATTTAAAGGTTTTCCAGATAAACCTCCTTTTTGAAATTTTTGATGATTTATTAATTTATCTCTGTTTTGGTCAGTTGTGTTTGAAACTATCAAAGCATCAACTTTGTATTTTATTAAAATTTTTGACATTTCCTTAATCTGATTAAAGTTAATATCCGGTGAGACCTTTAAAGCAATCGGTGTATTGCTATTTAATTTTTTTTTTTCTATAAAAATTTTTTCTAGTAAATTCTCTAATTCAGTCAAATCGTGAAAGTCTCTCAAATTTTCAGTATTAGGTGATGAAATATTTATTGTCACATAATCTGCTAAATTTTCAAATTTGTTGAAACCTATAAGGTAATCCTTAATTCTATCTTTACTATTCCAATTAGGTCCAATATTAACACCAAGCACACCTAAGGGTTTGTTTTTTTTTATTCTTGTGCTTACAGATTCAGAACCCGAGTTGTTAAAACCGAGACGATTAATCAAAGCCTCATCTTCCTCTAATCTAAAAACTCTTGGTTTTTTATTTCCATATTGTTTTAGTGGTGTAACAGTACCTACTTCTACAAAACTAAAACCTAAATTAAATAATGAGTTGTAAACCTCAGCATCTTTATCAAAACCAGCAGCAATTCCTATTGGGCTATTTACTTCTTTTCCAAATAAATCAGACCTCAGCAGAACATTTTCTGAAATTTTTTGTTTAACAAATAAATTAGTTTTTAATGCTTTTATAGCTAATGAGTGCGCCAACTCGGGGTCTAGTTTAAATATTAAAGATCTGACTTTTTCAAACATTAATTTATTTTCTCTTTGATAAGTGAAATCATTTCTTCTCTTCCAAAAAAACTTATGAAAAATCCTAACCTTGGGCCATTTTCTACTCCGAAGACAACTTCATATATTAGTTTAAACCATTCTCTAAGATTTTCTTTATAGCCGTTGTTCTTGCCGACTGTATAAATTTGTGTTTGAATGTCCTCTGGCTTCATATCATCTGAACAATTTTCTAAAGTTGAGATTAAATCTAATAAAGCTTTCATTTCAATACTGTTGGGCTTTTTATATTTTTTATTTTTTTTTACAATATCTTTAAAATATTTAATTGAATATCTTATTAAGTTGTTAAATATTGGAAAATCATTTCTATCAATATCCTTTTTATAATTACTTACAAATTTCCAAAGTATATCCTCCGAGGAAGCATTGCTTGTTTCAACTAAATTTAACAACATGGAAAAGCTCATTATATTTTCCTCAAAGGGTATTTTGCCGTTATGCACATGCCACAAAGGATTTAATAAAAGCTCTCGAGCATCTTGTTTTTTGCTTTTTTCGATTAAATCTAAGTATTCATCTACAGCTTTTGGTACAATTTCTTTATAAAGTTTTTTTGCTCTTTTGGGATTTTGATACATAAATAATGATAAACTTTCAGGTGAAGCATAATTCAACCATTCCTCAATAGTTACTCCATTACCTTTAGACTTTGATATTTTTTCACCTTTATCATCAAGAAATAATTCATAAGCAAAACCTGATGGATTATTTTTACCCATGAGTTTAATTATTTTAGTGGATAGTATTGCACTTTCAATTAAATCTTTACCATACATTTCGAAATCAACATCAAGGGTGTACCATCTCATTGCCCAATCAACTTTCCATTGTAATTTACAGTTTCCATCAAAAATACTAGCCTCCAATTTTTTTCCATTATTTTCAAAAATCAAAGACGAGTTTTTTTTGTTGATCTCTAAAATTGGTATTTCTAATACTTTGCCAGTCTCATTACATATCGGTAAAAAAGGTGAATATGTTTTCTGTCTTTCTTTTCCTAATGTAGGAATAATTATATTCATTATACCTTCATAGTTATCAAGAATTTTTTCCAATGTAGAATTAAAAAATCCGGATTTATATAAATTTGTTGAACTCATAAAATTGTAATCAAAATTAAATTCATCCAAAAATTTTTTTAACATTTCGTTATTGTGTTCACCAAAACTATTAAATTTTTCAAAAGGATCAGGAATATTTGTCAGAGGTTTATGTAAATTTTTTTCTAATATATCTTTATTAGGCACATTATCAGGGACTTTCCTTAATCCATCTAAATCATCTGAGAATGTTATAATTTCTTTTGGCAAATCTGTTAAATAATTCAAAGCATTAACTACCATGCTTGTTCTTGCAACTTCTCCAAAAGTCCCAATATGAGGCAGTCCAGAGGGACCATATCCCGTTTGAAGTATAACTTTTCCCTTTTTCTCAATATTTTTTTTTCTCTCTTTTAGTATCTTCTTTGCTTCAACAAATGGCCATGAGTTAGACTTTTCTATATCTTCTTTTTTTATATTTATCATTGTTTCAAAAAATCCTGTATTTTAAGAGCATATTTTATTCATATAATGTTGAAATTTAATTTCCATAAAATAATGTTTGATAAAAATGTCCAATTATAAAACAGTATTTTTTACTTTAGGTATTTTGTTAATTATTTTAGGAGTTGCCATGATGGTTCCGGTGGCATTCCAATTAATTTATAAGGAATTTGACTCGACTTTCATTATTTCAAGCATAATTACAATTACATTTGGTATATTATTTTTTCTGTCCAACATTGACCATTTAAAACTAATAAATACACAACAGGCTTTTTTGCTAACTGCGCTTTCGTGGTTAAGTATAGCAATATTTGGGTCAATACCATTTTTTTTTTCAGGATTAAATTTATCTATTACTGACTCTTTTTTTGAAAGTATGTCAGGAATAACTACAACGGGAGCAACAATTTTAAATAATATTGAAAGTTCCCCTAAAGGTATACTTGTTTGGAGATCAATGCTGCAATGGCTTGGTGGAATAGGAGTTATTTTGATGGCAATTACTTTAATGCCAATTATGAACATTGGCGGAATGCAATTATTAAAAATATCATCCTATGATACTTCAGAAAAAGTATTGCCAAAGTCAAAAGAAATCTCCCTAAGATTAATTACTGTATATGTTTCATTAACTTTTTTATGTGCATTTTTTTATAAAATTTTTGGAATGAATTTTTTTGATAGTTTTACGCACTCAATGACAACTATCGCGACAGGAGGTTTCTCTAATTATGATCAATCAATTGGATACTTCGATAATCCTTATATAGAAATTATCTCTATTATATTTATTTTACTTGGTAGTATTCCATTTATTTTATACATAAAATTTATTTCTGATGACAAAAAAATTATTTTTAAAGACGAACAAGTAAAACTATTTTTTAAAATAACTTTAGTCTCAATTTTGATATTGTTTGTTTACCTTATAATTGTTAATCAAAATTTTTTTGAAATTCACCTAAGATCAGTAATTTTTAATGTTGTTTCAATTTTAACAGGAACTGGATATGTAACTAAAGAATTCGATCAATGGGGTAATTTTCCATTAATTTTTTTCTTAATACTGATGTTCGTTGGGGGTTGTGCTGGATCAACTACATGTGGAATTAAAATATTCAGAGTTCATATATTGTATTATTTTATAAGAAATCAATTGCTAAAAATTATATACCCTAGGGCAGTAATAAATTTAAAATATAATTACAACAAAGTCGAAGATAAGCTAATAGCTTCAATAATATCATTTATATATCTTTATATATTAATATTTTTTGTATTAGCTTCACTACTAACTTTGACAGGTTTAGATTTTATTACTTCAATTTCTGGAGCTGCATCTTCTTTATCCAATGTTGGTCCAGGTTTAGGAGGTGAAATTGGACCTAATAGTAATTATTCAGGACTTCCTGACGAGTCTAAATGGTTACTTTCAGCAGGAATGATCTTAGGAAGACTTGAAATATTTGCTGTACTAATAATTTTTTTACCCTCTTTTTGGAGAAAATAATTGAATAAAAACTTTCTATTTTTCTTTTCTGAGAAACCATTAAAAATGGTTATGTTAGGTTTCTCATCAGGTTTACCTATACTTCTAGTGTTTTCTACTTTATCGGTTTGGTTAACTAAAGCTGGCATTGAAAGAAGCACTGTCACACTTTTCAGTTGGGCTGGATTTGCATATGCATTTAAATTTTTATGGTCACCTTTAGTAGATAAAGTTCGCATTCCTTTTTTTTCTAATATGGGACATAGAAGGGGTTGGTTGCTTGTAAGTCAGATCTTAATAATTTTCTCACTAATTCTTACATCTATAAATGATCCTCAAAATAATATCTATATTACGGCTGTTTGTATAACACTTGTTGCATTTTTTAGTGCTACTCAAGATATAATAATTGACGCTTATAGAATTGAGTCCATAGACCAAAAGTTACAAGGATCGCTCTCATCTACTTATATAGCTGGTTACAGAATTGGTATGTTAGTTGGTGGAGCTGGAAGTTTATGGTTAGCTTCTTACTGGGGAACTGATGATTATACACATAACGTGTGGAGAAAAGTTTATTTGACCATGTCATTATTAATGTTCATTGGAATTATAGCAAATTTTATATCCCATGAACCAATGCAAAAAAGGATGTTTTCAAATAAGTCAAAAGTACATTTTAAATTTTTCATAAATATTTTAATTTCAGTTATTATTTTTATACTTGTTTATTCGAGTATAAAGAATCCTCTTGCAGACAAAAACTTATTTGGTTTTTTCTTTACAATTTTAAAATTAATTATTTGTTTTTTATGCAGCAGTTTATATATTTTTTTACTTATAAAATTGAAGTTTCAAGATAGTTCGATGGTTAAAGAAAGTTACTTCAATCCAATTAAAAATTTTATAGATAGGTACGGGAAGTTAGCTCTACTTGTTTTACTTTTGATATCACTTTACAGAATTGCAGATATTGTTATGGGGGTAATGGCAAATATTTTTTATTTAGAAAAAGGTTATAGTATTAGTGAAATTGCAACATATTCGAAATTTTTTGGAGTTTTTGCTACGATTGTGGGAGGATTATTTGGAGGATATTTTGCTATGAGATTTGGAACTATGATAACACTTTTTATTGGTGCTCTTATAGCATCATTAAGTAATCTCCTTTTTGCTTGGTTAGCAACTACAGAGACTAATATTAAATATTTAATTTCTGTAATTACAGCTGACAATATTTCTAGCGGTTTTGCAGGAGCCGCGTTTGTAATTTACTTATCTGGATTAACATCTGTAAGATTTACTGCCACTCAATATGCACTTTTCAGTTCTTTAATGTTATTTTTACCAAAACTTATAGCAGGTTACTCTGGAGCTTGGGTAGATGTAATGGGTTATCAAAACTACTTCATAACTACTGCTATAATTGGAATACCAGTTTTATTTTTAATAATATATATTGCAAAAGTAGCACCAATCAAATGATGAACAATTATCCTATTGTAAACATTTATGAAAAAAATTCTTTGAAATCCAAATTGTCATCACAATTAATTTACGGTGAAAAGTTTCAAATATTAAATACAAAAAAAGGCTGGTTAAAAATTAAGACTTCATATGATAAATATATTGGTTTTATTAAAAAAAAAAAATTTTCGAAAAATATTAAAATTACACATAAAGTTTCATCCCTAAATGCCAATCTATACTCAAAGCCAGAAGAAAAATTTTTACTTGATACTAAACTACCATTTTGTTCGAATATCTCGGTAACTGAAGCAAATAAAAAATTTTATAAATTCAGAAATTATTGGATTAAAAAAAAAAATGTTGTGCCAATAAATTATAAGCAACAAATTTTTAAAGATATTAAAATGTTTAAAAATATGCCCTACAAATGGGGCGGTAAAACCTTTAGAGGAATAGATTGTTCTGCTTTAGTCCAAATTTTTTTTAAATTCAACAACCTATATTGTCCTAGAGATACTAAAGATCAAATAAAATATTTCAAGAAAGAAAGAAAAATAAAAAAAAATTCTATTATCTTTTGGAAAGGACATGTTGCGGTTTGTCTATCGAAGACACAATTAATACACGCTTATGGACCAAAAAAAAAAGTACTGTACATGGATATAAAAAAAACATTCAAATTGATTAAAAGAACAGCAAAATTAAAAGTTATAGGAATTAGGTGAATGAGTACATTGCATTTAAAAAAAAAATTTGATGAATTAAAAAAAAAATTTTTAGAAAATAGAAATGATGAGGTAATTAAAGAATGTGAAAAAATATTAAAAGAAAATAAAATAGATGTTTTTTATAATTTATTGTGTTTGGCATTTAATAACAAAGGTGAAACTTATAAAGCTATTGATATAATGAACGAGGCATTAAGCCATAACTCAAAAAATGCTGACTTTTATAATAACATCGGAATGAGTTTTACAAATATATATAAGTACAAGAAGGCTGAGGAATTTTACAACAAAGGTTTAGAAATTGACGAAAACAATCTTGAAATATTAAATAATTTAGGAAATTTAAAAAAAAGTTTATACAAGTCTGAAGAAGCTGTCGAAATTTTTAAAAAAATTTTATCTATTCAACCAAACGCGATTATTGTTATTTATAACTTGGCACTTTTATATAACCAAATGGGAAAATTCAAAGAATCAAAAAAATTATTAGAAAAAATGTTAAGTATTAAAACGGAACTAACAATGGCGGATAGGATGATTTCACAAACTACAAAATATGATGGAAATCATCCGCATTTTCTGAATATGAAGAAAAAATTATCTAATAAGAAACTAGACGATAAATCATTATTGCATTTACATTATGCTTTAGGAAAAGCATATAATGATCAAAAAAAATTTAAAGAGTCTTTTGATAATTATAAAAAGGCTAATTGCCTGTCAAAAAGATTAAGTAAATATAAATTTGAAAGAGATAAAAAAAAATTTGTTTTAATTAAAAATAAGTTTTGTTCATTAAGCAAAGCACAATTAAATACAAACAGTAGGAATTTTCTATTTATCATTGGTTTACCAAGATCTGGGACTTCTTTGACTGAACAAATTCTTTCATCTCATAAAAATGTATTTGGTGGAGGTGAATTACCATACTTAGAGAAAATATTTAAAAAATATATTGAGAAAAAAGAAAATATAGTTGAGGATGACTTGCTTAATTGTAAGAAAGATTATATTGAATTCACATCAAATCTTGATGACTCAAACAAATTTTTTACAGATAAAGCACCATTAAACTTTTTCTACTTGGGGTTTATTCTAAAATTTTTACCAAATTCTAAATTTATTAATTTAATCAGGAATCCAGTAGATAATTGCTGGTCTATGTATAAGAATTGTTTTCCTACGAAGATTAATTTTGCTGACGATTTGGAAGATTTAGTTAATTATTATAAACAATATCAAAGTTTAATGAATTTTTGGAAAAAATCCTTTCCGAGTCATATTTACGACCTTCAATATGAAAATTTAGTTGTTAATACTAAATTTGAAGTAGAAAAATTGTTAAAGTTTTGTTCATTAGATTGGGACGAAAATTGTTTAAGTCATTATAAAAACAAAAGAGCAATCAAAACTATAAGTTTTAATCAGGCTAGGAAACCAATTTACAAATCATCCATAAAATCATTTAGTGGATATGAAAATTATCTTGAACCTCTTAAAGAATTAATCTAAAAAATTTACTAGATTGATAAAGGAAACACCTACAATAAGAATTATTTGAATTAAATGACTGAGCGGACTTTGTTAAAAAAAAAATTTGAAGAATTAAAAAAAAAATTTTTAGAAAAAAAATATGATGAAGTCATTGAGGAAAGTAGCTTGATCTTAAAAAATAATAATATAGACGTTTTTTATAATTTAATATGTTTGGCTTACAATAACAAAGGTGAAACTTATAAAGCTATTGATATAATGAACAAGGCATTAAAAAAAAGTCCTAAAAATAGTGATTTTTTAAATAATTTAGGAATGTTTTACTCAAATATTTATGAATACAAAAAAGCTGAAGCAAAATATAAAAAGGGTCTGGAAATAGATAATAATAATTTAAGTTTATTAAATAATTTAGCTAATTTAAAAAAAGATTTAGATCAAGCTGACGAAGCTGTAATTATTTATGAAAAAATTTTATCTATAAAATCAGATGCTTTACTAGTAATGTACAACTTGGCAGGTTTGTACAACAGCTTAGGTAAATTTGAAAAGTCTAAAAAATTATATTTTCAGATGTTAAAGATTAAATCTGATTTTACTGAGGCAGATAGGTTAATTTCACAAATGGAAAAATATGATTCTAAACATAAACACTTTTTAAATCTAAAAGAAAAATTATCTAATATGAAACTCGAGGAAAATTCGCTAGTACATTTGTATTTTGCTCTAGGAAAAGCATATGGGGACCAAAAAAACTATGTTGAGTCTTTTGATAATTATAAAAAAGCTAACGATATATCCAAAAAAATTAGTAACTATAATTTTGAGAAAAGTAAAAAGCGATTCGATGCAATCAAAGAGAAATTTGAGTCTTTAGATGATTGTAGATTGAATATACAAAATAGAAAATTTATATTTATTATAGGCATGCCAAGATCAGGTACATCTTTGACTGAACAAATTTTATCATCCCATAAGAATGTAATCGGTGGAGGTGAATTACCTTATATACAAAAAATATATAATGATTATTTTAAAACGAAAAAAAATTTAAATAATAATGACTTGTTAAAATGCAATAAGGAATACTTGAATTTTGTATCCAATATTAATGATTCAAACAAAGTTTTTACGGATAAAGCTCCATTGAATTTTTTTTATGTAGGATTTATTCTCAAATTTCTACCAAATTCCAAATTTATAAATATTGTGCGAAATCCTATTGATAATTGTTGGTCAATTTACAAAAATTACTTTCCAACAAAAATAGATTTTGGAAATGACCTAAATGATTTATCTAAATATTACAAATCATATCAAGATTTAATGCTTTTTTGGAAAAGATTTTTCTCAAATGAGATTTATGATCTGAAGTATGAAAACCTTGTGAAAAATACCGATCACGAAATTAAAAAATTACTAAAATTTTGTTCTTTAGACTGGGATGAAAACTGTCTTAAACATCACGAAAATAAAAGAGTAATAAAAACAATAAGTTTTAATCAAGCTAGAAGGCCGATTTATAGTACATCTCTCAAATCATATAATGGGTATGAGAATTATCTTACAGCATTAAAAAGTCTGATTTAAAGTATGTCTCTGCCAAAATTAGGCTTTGATATATCTTGTTTCAAGTCAATTATTTCCTTACGTACTTTTTTTGAATTTTTCAATATTTTAAGGATGCTTTTATTGTTTTGATTTTCAATAAGTTTTTTAAAACTATTTAAGTTTTTAATAAAAATATTGATTGAATTAATAATATTATCTTTGTTTTCGAAGAAAATATCACGCCACATTATTTCATTAGATGCTGCTGTTCTTGAAAAATCTCTTAAACCACCAGCGCTATATTTTATTATATTCTTTTTATTCCTCTTTTGAAAATCAATAGCAGTTTTAACTAGATTGTATGCAATTAAATGTGGTAAATGACTAGTTATCGAAAAAATTTTATCATGATCAACAGAATTCATGAATATTATTTTTGATCCAAGTTTTTTCCAAAATCTTTCAACCTTCTTTAATTTATTCTTAGATTTGATTCTATTTTTTAAAATAATACACCATTTATCTTTAAATAAGTTTTTATTTCCATGCTCAGGTCCGCTAACTTCTGATCCAGCAATTGGATGGCTTGGTACAAATATTTCTTTAAATTTTTTGTTTTTATCAATTAACTTTTCAATATTGCGTTTAGTAGATCCTGTATCGGTTATTGTGTTTTTTGAGGAGACATATTTTTGTAATTTTCTAATTATAATCTTATATTGACTCATGTGAGTACTAAGTACAATTAGATCCATATTAGACACCTGATGATTTATATTATTAAGAAATTTAATTTTTTTACTAATTTTTTTTATAAAAGTTATATTCTTTTTAGATTTTTCAAAAACATATATATTTTTTGAAATATTTTTACTTATTGAGCCTCTTAAAATTGAAGATCCTATAAGTCCGCATCCAACAATTAATATATTATTAAACATTTGAAAAAATAGATTTTAAAGTTTTAATCAAAAAATTATTTTCTTTAGAGTTTCCTATTGTTACTCTTAACTTATTTTTTATACCATATACCTCAAGGCTTCTAACTATAATACCTTTTTCTTCAAGTTTTTTTTTAAATTTTTGTGCAGAAATTTTACATCTATCAAAATTTAATAGTAAGAAGTTTGCAGATACATCGTTTGTATTTATGCCAAATTTTTCAAATTTACTTTTAAGTATTTCCGCCCATTTTTTGTTGTGTTTAATTGATTTTTTTATAAATTTTTTATCTTTTAAAGACTCTAAAGCAGATAACTCACCTATTTTTGTAACGTTGAATGGTGGTTTAATTTTCATTAAGGCCTTTACTATTTCTTTTGAACCATAACCCCATCCAACTCTCAAAGATGCTAACCCGTAAATCTTTGAAAAAGTTCTAAGAATAAAAACGTTATTTTTATTTTTAAACAATTGAAGTCCAGACTTATAATCCTTATTTAACATATATTCTTCGTAAGCATCATCAACTACCAATAAGATATTAGATCTAAGTTTTTTTCTTAAATCTTTTAATTCCAATGCAGATAAATAAGTAGCTGTTGGATTATTTGGATTCGCTAAAAATACTATTTTAGTTTTTCGGTTTACTCTTTTTAAAATATCATTAACTGATACTTTAAAGTTTTTTTCTTTTGAATATACAATTTTAGCTCCAACTATTCCTGAATAAATTCTATACATTAGGAAGCTGAATTTCGGCACAATTACTTCATCTGATTTTCTTAAGAATAATTGACAAATCAATTGAATAATTTCATCTGATCCTGAGCCACAAATTATTTGATCAAAATTACAATTAAATTTTTTTGAAATTTCTCTACGTAAACTTTTAGACTCTGAGTCTGGGTATTTAGATAATAAACCAATTTTTGATAATTTTTTTTTTACTCTTGATGAAAAACCTAAAGCAGATTCATTGGCTGATAACTTTATTACCTTCTTTTTGTTTAAAAGTACTGATCTGCCAGGTTTATAACTTTTAACACCAATTTTCCTAAAAATTACTTTTTGCATAATGATATATATAAATAATAATAAAATAATTGAAATAAAATTAAACAACGATTGGTTGTAATTGACATAATGAATAACATGCTATAAAAGATTTTTGCGCTGATTTACCTGAATTGCGAGCGCTTTAAAAAAACCGCTAAATAAGTTTTTTTCTCTCAATTCAAATCAGATATTATGAACAAGTTTGATAACATTAAAAAAATTATTATTAATAAATCGCTAAAATTAGATTGCGGTGTTACTATTTCAAATTATCCTTTAGCTTATGAAACTTACGGAAATCTAAACCAAAATAAAGATAATGCGATAATGGTATTCCACGCGCTTACAGGAGATCAATTCGCGTCAGGTAAAAATCCTGTTACTAGTAAAGATGGATGGTGGTCATATGTTATTGGTCCAGACAAGGCACTTGACACTAATAAATATTTCATAATTTGTGCAAATGTCATCGGTGGTTGTATGGGATCATATGGTCCAAGTTCTGTTGATGAAAAAAGTGGAAAAAAAATTGGTATTAATTTTCCAGTAATAACAATAAATGATATGGTTAATGCTCAAATTAATTTACTTGATCATTTTAATATAAAAAAATTATTGTGTGTAACTGGTGGTTCAATGGGGGGGATGCAAGTTTTGCAATTTGTTGCAAGCTATCCTGATAAATCAAAAATAGCTATTCCCATAGCATGTTCTGCTAGTCATTCAGCTCAAAATATTGCTTTTAATGAATTAGGTAGGCAAGCAATAATGGCTGATGAAAACTGGAAAAATGGAAACTATGAGTTAGAAAATATATCTCCATCAAAAGGTTTATCTGTTGCGAGAATGGCAGCGCATATAACTTATTTATCTAAAAAAGGTCTGCAGGAAAAATTTGGTAGAAAACTTCAAGAGCGTGACAAAATCAAATTTGGTTTTGATGCTGACTTTCAAATCGAAAGTTATCTAAGATATCAAGGATCAATATTTGTTGATCGATTTGATGCAAATAGCTATCTTTATATAACGCGAGCAATGGACTATTTTGATCTAGCTAAAAACTTTGATGGGAACCTATCAAAAGTGTTTAAAAACTCAAAAACTAAATTTTTAATAATTTCATTTACCTCTGATTGGCTTTATCCAACAGCTGAGAATAGAGAAATAGTAATTGCTTTAAACGCACTCAATGCTGATGTAGGATTCTTAGAGGTAAAATCTGACAAGGGACATGACTCATTTTTGTTGGATATTCCAGACTTTTTAAATGCAATGAAAAATTTTGTAGATAATTCACATAAGAAATAGATATGAAGGAAGAATTTAAAATTATTGCAAGTTCCATACAAAAAAATAAATCAGTATTAGATGTGGGATGTGGAGATGGTGAATTAATGAAATTTATTTATGAAAATTTATCTGAAAAAATCAGAGGTTTAGAAATATCAAAAGAAAATGTTCAAAAATGTATTCAAAAAGGACTTACTGTAATTGAGGGTAATGCAGAAATTGATTTACAGCAATTCCCAAGTAATAGTTTTGATTACGTGATTTTAAGCCAAACCTTACAAGCTTTTTTATATCCAGAAAAAGTAATAAGTGATTTATTAAGGATAGGAAAGACTTCAATTGTAACTATTCCAAATTTTGGTTTTTGGAAAGTAAGATTAAACTTGTTATTTAGTGGCACTATGCCTGTTACAAAAACGTTGCCCAATGAATGGTATAATACACCCAATCTACATATGTGTTCAATTAAAGATTTTGTTAACTTTTGTAATAAAAGAAAAATTAATTTATTTAAATCTTTAGCTCTCACAAATAATAAAGTATCTTCAATAAATAAATTTAATTTAAATTTAAAAAATTTAACTTCGGAGCTTGGAATTTTTTTAATAGAGAAATGATAAAAGTTGAAATTGTAAATTGCTTAAAAGACAATTTTTCTTATATAATTCATAATAATGATGAAGCAATTGTTGTAGATCCGAGTGAGGCAAAACCTATTGACCGATTATTAAAAAAACTGAAATTAAAATTGAAATATATATTGAATACCCATCATCATCTTGATCATGTTGATGGTAATTCAGTTTTAAAAGAAAAATATAATTGTAAAATTATCGGTTTTGAGGATGATTCGAAAAGAATACCTGGGATTGATATTTGCTTAAAAAACGAGGAAATATTTAGTGAAAGAAATTTTAAGTTTAAAGTATACCACACACCAGGTCATACTTTAGGACATATATGTTATCATTTTTTTGAAGAAAAAAAATTATTTACAGGAGATACTTTATTTTCATTGAGTTGTGGTAGGTTATTTGAAGGTACTTACGAAGATATGTATAAATCGTTATCACTAATTAAAACTTTTGATAAAGATACTTTAATTTATTTTGGACATGAATATACATTAAGTAATTCTAAATTCTGTATAAATTATGATCCTGATAATGAAAATCTTAAAAAAAAGATACTTGAAATTAATAAAAATATAAAAGCAGGGATACCAACAACTCCATGTGTTTTAAAAGATGAACTTGAATGTAATATATTTTTAAAAGCAGAAAATATAGAAACCTTTGCAAAACTAAGGGATTTAAAGGACAATTTTTAATTAATTCATCTTGACTATAAAAAGCCTAATTATATATTGCACTGGTTTTTAATAATAATTTATGTCATTTGCAATAATACAAACTGGTGGAAAACAATATAAAGTTAAGGCTGGTGAAATAATTAAAATAGAAAAATTTGGAGATCAAAAGCCAAATACAATTGTGGAGTTTAAAGAAATATTAGCTTATGGTGACGATAAAAATATTGAGGTAGGTTTACCGATTGTTCAAGGTGCGAAAGTTGAAGCTGAATTCTTAAAGAACTCAAAAAATAGAACGGTTCTTATATTCAAAAAAAGAAGAAGAAAAAATTCTAGAAGAAAAAATGGCCATAGACAGCAATATGCATTAATTAGAGTAAATAAGATAATGTCGAAGGATGGTAAGGTATTGTCGGAAGCTGAAAAAGTAAGTAAAGTTAAAAAAGAAATAAAAGAAGAATTTAAAAAATAAATATTATAGAATAATAAAATAAAATTATGGCAACAAAAAAAGCAGGTGGATCTTCTAGAAATGGAAGAGATAGTGCAGGTAGAAGACTAGGTGTAAAAAAATACGGTGGCCAATTTGTTCTTCCTGGTAACATTATAGTAAGGCAAAGAGGTACTAAAATTTTTCCTGGTGAAAATGTAGGAATGGGCAAAGATCATTCCATTTTTTCAGTTGTCAAAGGTAAAGTCGTTTTTAAAAAAAGTAAGTTAGATAGAACTTACGTTTCTGTAAAACCCAATTAAATTTATACAACATTAAAAAGAGTTGTATTATGAAATTCCTAGATCAAGTAAAAATATTTGTTAAAGCTGGAGATGGTGGCTCAGGATCCCCAAGTTTTAGACGTGAAAAATTTATAGAATTTGGAGGCCCAGATGGAGGTGATGGAGGTAAAGGTGGATCTATTATCTTGAAGGCAGAAAGAAATTTGAACACCTTAATTGACTATAGATATCGACAACACTTTAAAGCAAAAAGAGGAGAGGATGGTAAAGGAAAAAATCAAACAGGAAAAGGAGGAGAGGATATATTTTTATCAGTTCCTTTGGGAACACAGATTTTTGAGGAAGATAATAAAACCTTGCTTTACGATTTCAAAAAAGAAAAAGACGAGTTTACGGTTGCAATTGGTGGCAAAGGTGGTTTCGGTAATACAAAATTTAAGTCCTCAACGAATAGAGCACCAAGAAAATTTACAAAAGGTTTAAAGGGGGAAAAATTTTGTATTAGTCTACAGCTTAAAACAATTGCCGACATAGGTATAATAGGTCTTCCAAACGCAGGAAAGTCAAGCTTACTTGCTTCGATAACCTCAGCAAATCCAAAAATTGCAAATTATAAATTTACAACTTTAAATCCTAACTTAGGAGTTGCAATGTACGATGACAAAGAAATAACACTAGCAGATATACCTGGATTAATTGAAGGAGCACACACTGGTGTCGGATTGGGTATAAAATTTTTGAAACACGTAGAAAGGTGTAAAACCTTGCTACACTTAATCGATGTTAGTGAGGAAGATTTAGTTAAATCGTACAAACAAATTAGAAAAGAATTGGGAGAGTATAGTAGAGAATTATTAAGGAAAAAAGAGATTATAGTTTTAAATAAGGTTGACCTGTTATCTAAGGAAAAATTTAAAATTAAGAAAAAAAAATTTGAGGAAAAATTGAAAAAAAAAATTATTGAATTATCTACGTTAGATAAAAAATTAATATCTTGCTTAAAAATTAAATTACTTAAAAATGTATCTTGAAAATTCTAAAACAATTGTTGTTAAAATAGGATCTTCCTTAATAATTGACGAAAAAAAAATAATTCGAAAAAAATGGCTATTAGAATTTGCTAAAGATATTAAAAATATTAGAAGAAGAAATAAGAATATTATTATTGTGAGCTCTGGTGCAATTGCTCTTGGTTGTAAGAAATTAAATATAACAAAAAAAAAACTTAAAATAGATCAAAGTCAAGCCGTAGCCTCGGTAGGACAAATAGAGTTAATGAATTTATTTAAAAAGGTTTTTAGTAACCAAAAAATTAATATATCACAAATATTGCTTACGCTGGAGGATACTGAAAAAAGAAGGAGGGCTATGAATGCTAAAAGGACTATTGAAAATTTATTTAAGCTTGATTTTATTCCAGTAGTTAATGAAAATGATACAATAGCAACATCTGAAATTAAATATGGAGATAATGATAGATTGGCATCCAGAGTTGCTCAAATTTCTGACGCCGATAGTTTGATTTTGTTATCAGACGTAAATGGACTTTATACAAAAAATCCAAAAATTTATAAAGATGCTAAATTGATCAAAAAAGTTGAAAGGATAGACCAAAACATTATTAAATTAGCATCAACTAAAACAAGCGAATATGGGTCAGGCGGTATGAAAACTAAAATTGATGCGGCCAAAATTTGTGCACTCTCAGGATGCAAAATGGCAATCGCTAACGGTTTAATAGAAAGGCCTTTAAGTAATATTATAAATAAAAAAATATGCACATGGTTTGTGCCCGAAATCTCAAAGTTAGATGCTAGAAAAAAATGGATAGCCAGCACTTTGCAGACTAAAGGATGCTTAAGAATTGATGAAGGCGCACAAAAAGCTCTTCGAAAAGGAAAAAGCTTACTCGCTGCAGGTGTAAAAAGTATTGAGGGTTCATTCAATAAAGGTGATCAGATAAAAATTATTGGAAAAAATAATGAGGAATTAGCAATAGGTTTAAGCTCTTTTTCATCTAGTGAAATGAGTAAAATAAAAGGTCATCAATCTAATAAGATTGAGGAGTTATTAGGCTATAAATCAAAATCTGAAGTTATACACAAAGATGATATGGTGGAAATTTAGAATGAAAAAATATTTACAAAAATTAGGTCATGCAGCTTATAAAGCAAGTTTATATAAAGTGGATACCAAAATTAAAAATAAAGTTTTGTTAAAGTTTAGTTATCTTCTAAAAAAAAATGCTTGTGAAATATTAAGGCAAAACAATAAAGATATCAAATTTGCTAAAACTAAAAATATTAACAAAAACCTGATTGCAAGATTAGAGATAGATAAAACTAAGCTGGATTACATAATTAAGACAATTATTGAAATTACTAAGTTAAAGGACCCGGTAGGGGTTATTCTAGATAAATGGCAAAGACCAAATGGTTTGAGAATTAAAAAGATATCAATCCCCATAGGTGTTATTGGAGTAATTTACGAAAGTAGGCCAAATGTAACTGTTGATCTCTGTTGTCTTTGTTTTAAATCTGGTAATTCAGTTATTCTTAAAGGTGGATCAGAGGCTTTTTTTACAAATCAAATATTTATTAACTTATTTAGAGAGTCTTTAAAAGCCTATAAAGTAGATATTAATTATGTTCAATTTATTAATAAAAAAGACAGAAGAATTGTTAAGAACTTCTTAAAAGATATGGGGAATTATATTGACGTTATTATCCCAAGAGGAGGTAAAAATCTTGTTAAAACTGTCAAAGAATTATGCAATGTTCCAGTAATAGGTCATTTAGAGGGAATTTGTCATATATTTATAGATAAAAATATAAATTCAAAAATGGCAAGAGATATAGTTATAAATGCAAAAATGAGGAGTGTTGGCATATGTGGTGCTACCGAAACTTTATTGATACATAAAGATTGTCCAAAAAAAAAAATAAATTTTATACTCAATGGTTTAAAATTTAATGGTTGTTTAATTTACGCTGACGACAAAACTAGAAAAATTTTTAATGGCAATCTTAAAAATGCGACAAACAAAGATTGGAGTACAGAATACCTTGATGCAAAGATTTCTGTAAAAATTGTAAAAAATGTTGTTGAAGCTGTTAAGCATATCAATAAATTTGGAACTATGCATACTGACTCGATAATAACGATGGATATTAAGTCTGCTAATTTTTTCGTAAGAAGTGTAAAAAGCTCTATCGTTATGCATAATACATCTACGCAATTTGCTGATGGAGGTGAACTAGGTTTTGGAGGTGAGGTTGGGATTTCTACAAATAAACTACCACCTAGAGGTCCTGTTGGGTTAAATCAATTAGTATCGTATAAATATTATGTAGCTGGCGATGGTCAAATCAGAAAATAAATCAAAGAATAACTTCAAAGATAAAATTGGCATACTAGGTGGTTCATTTGATCCACCGCATAAAGGTCATTTAAAAATATCTCAGGTAGCAAAAAAAAAATTTAACCTAAAAAAAATTATTTGGGCAATTACAAAAAAAAGCCCATTTAAAAGAAAAAGTTATTTTGATTTGAATAAAAGAATAAAATTTTCAAAAAATATGACAAAGAACCAAAAATATATTCAAATTGGTTTTTTTGAAAAAAAGATTAATTCAAACAAGACGCTAAATCTCATTAAATATTTTAAAAATAAAAATAAAGAAAAAGAAATATATTTTTTACTAGGAGCAGATAATTTAATAAATTTTCATAAATGGAATAATTGGAAAAAAATACCAAAATTTTGTAAATTAGCAGTTTTTGATAGAAATAATTTTAGAGCAAAGTCAAAAAAATCACTTGCGTATAGGACATTTAAAAATAAAGGTCTTATTTACATTAATTTTAAAAAAGTAAATATTTCTTCTTCTAATATCAAAAATTTTTGATATGATTAATTATTAATGGTTAAAAATACCAATCTAAAAAAGATAATAATTAAAACTCTAGATAGTAACAAAGCACTTGACATAGTATCAATCGATTTAAAAGATAAATCATCAATCGCAGATTATATGATAATCGCAAGTGGAACTTCATCTAGACACATACAGTCATTATCAGAGCAAGTAATGAATAAGTTTAAAGAATATGGATTAAGTCAATGCAAAATTGAAGGAAAAGATAGCACTGAGTGGAAGCTTGTTGATGGTATAGATATTATTGTTCATATTTTTAATCCTGAAAAAAGGAAGTTTTATGAACTTGAAAAGATATGGTCAGAATTAATACCAAAAGAAAGAGTGATAGTTTAATGAATAAAGTAAAGGTTTTTACGTTGTTAATTTTTTCAATTTTGTTTTTAGAAAAAGTAATGGCCCAAGAGGAAACTGTTTATGACAAAATAGATCTTTTTGGAGAAGTTTTAGACAAAATAAATAAAGAATATGTTGAAGAAGTAGATCAATCAGACACAATGGATGCTGCGATTAATGGTGTATTGCAATCGTTAGATCCATATTCCTCATATTTATCTCCTAAAAATTTAGAGGAAATGCAAACTGATACCAAAGGAGAGTTTGGGGGTTTAGGTATAGAAGTTGGTATGGAGGCTGGTGTTGTAAAGGTTATATCACCTATTGACAACTCGCCTGCAGAAAGAGAAGGGGTAAAAGCTGGAGATTACATAGTCAAAATTAATAATACTCAAGTTCAAGGAAAAACTCTTAATGAAGCAGTCGAATTAATGAGAGGGCCAGTTGGCTCAACTTTAGAAATCACTATAAGAAGAATTGGGCTAAGAAAATCTTTAGTATTCAATATAACCAGAGAAATAATTGAGGTGGCATCTGTTAAATCTGAGGTATTTGACGAAAAAATTGGATACATACGTCTTACCTCATTTAATGAAAACAGTGATGATCAGATAAAAAAAGAAATAAAACAATTTAAAAAAAATAAAAAAATAGAAGGATATATTTTAGATTTAAGAAATAATCCAGGTGGTTTACTTGGTCAAGCAATTAAGATATCTGATTTTTTTTTAGATGATGGTGAAATAGTTTCCACTAAAGGAAGAAAAAGAAATGAAAATCAAAAATGGTTTGCCAGAGAAGGAGATATTATTGATGGTAAGGCTCTTATAGTTTTAATAAATAAAGGTTCTGCATCTGCATCAGAAATAGTTGCTGGAGCATTAAAAGATCATAAGCGTGCTATTTTAATTGGTGACAAGAGTTATGGAAAAGGATCAGTTCAATCGATTATACCTTTAAAAAATCGAGGTGCAATTAGGCTTACTATATCCAAGTATTATTTACCATCAGGAAAATCAATTTCCGAAGTTGGGGTGAGCCCTGATATAACTGTTGAAGAGATATCTGAGGATTTTCGAATTCTTTCTGAAAATGACAATCAGCTTAAATTTGCAAGAAAATTATTCACTGGATAATTTTATGCAAGGAAAATATAAAAATTTACCCTTAAGAATGGGTGTTGGCATTATTCTTTTAAATAAACATAATAAAGTTTTTGTGGCAAAGAGATTAGATAATCCAAACAATTATTGGCAAATGCCTCAAGGCGGAGTTGACGGAAATGAGAAATTTTTAGATGCAGCACTTAGAGAGCTGGAGGAAGAAACTAGTGTAAAAAATGTAGATTTAATTAAAGAAATTGACGGTTATCAAACTTATTTTTTGCCTAAAAATCTTCTTGGTATAATTTGGAGAGGTAAATATAAAGGACAAAAACAGAAATGGTTTTGTATGAAATTTAACGGCAAAGACACAGAGATTAACATTAAAACTAAAAAACCAGAGTTTTCAGAATGGAGATGGGTAGATATAGACGAAATCACTAATTATGTCGTGGATTTTAAAACTGAAGTATATAAAAATTTAAAGTCAGAGGTTAAAAAGATTATAATTAATTAATATTTAGAGAATTCAATACCTCTATTTTTTTTTCTAAAATAAATCGATCTTGATCTTTAATATTTTCTTTTTTCAATTCTTCCTCAGCATCTTTTATAATTATATCAACATTGTTCTTATTAATGTCTTTTATATCAAAAATATTACTAGTCAGTATTGACAAAGTGTTATTTTTAAACTCAACAACTCCATCATCAACATAAAAATTTAAGCTTTCATTATTTAATTTTACATCAATAATTCCAGGTTTTAAGAATGAAATTATTGGTGTATGATCTTTAAGTATGCCCATATAACCCTCGATGGCAGGAACAACCACTTCTAAAGCATCATTCTTTATTAAAAAGGATTTCTCAGGACTTATTATTTCCAAATTAAATTGTTCCATTTAAGCTGCAGCTTCCTTCGCCATTTTTTCGGCTTTTTGAATTGCTTCTTCAATTGTACCAACCATATAGAATGCTGCTTCAGGCAGATGATCGTATTCACCTTTACATATTGCATCAAAACCTTTAATGGTGGATTCAAGATCAACAAGTTTTCCTGGAGATCCAGTGAAAACTTCTGCTACAAAAAATGGTTGAGATAAAAATCTTTGTATTTTTCTTGCCCTTGCAACAACTAGTTTATCATCCTCGGATAACTCATCCATACCAAGAATTGCAATAATATCTTGTAGGGATTTATAAGTTTGTAAAATTTTTTGTACCTCTCTAGCAACTCTATAGTGCTCATCACCAACTATACGGGGGTCTAAAATTCTTGAGGTTGAATCTAAAGGGTCAACGGCTGGATAAATACCAATCTCAGCAATTTGTCTCGATAATACAGTAGTAGCATCCAAATGAGCAAAGGACGTGGCTGGCGCAGGATCTGTTAAATCATCGGCAGGCACATAAATTGCCTGAACAGAGGTAATCGATCCTTTATTTGTAGTGGTAATTCTTTCTTGCAAATTACCCATATCAGTAGCTAAAGTTGGCTGATATCCTACTGCTGAAGGAATTCTACCAAGTAAAGCTGAAACTTCAGAACCTGCTTGTGTAAATCTAAATATGTTATCAACAAAGAAAAGAACGTCTTGTCCTTCTTGATCTCTAAAATACTCTGCAACTGTTAAACCTGTTAATGCCACTCTCGCTCTAGCACCTGGAGGTTCATTCATTTGTCCATAAACAAGTGCCGCCTTTGATCCTGCTCCCTCTGGTTTAATAACGCCTGAGTCTATCATCTCATGATAAAGATCGTTACCCTCTCTTGTTCTTTCACCAACTCCAGCAAAAACTGAAAAACCACCATGTGCTTTTGCAACATTATTAATTAATTCCATTATAAGTACAGTTTTACCAACGCCTGCGCCTCCGAATAAACCAATTTTTCCTCCCTTTGCGTAAGGGGCTAGAAGATCTATAACCTTTATACCAGTTACTAAAATTTCAGTTTCAGTTGATTGGTTATTAAATTCAGGTGCAGCTCTATGAATAGGCCAACTTTCTTCAGTTTTCACCTCTCCTTTTTCATCAATCGGTTCACCAATAACATTGATAATTCTTCCTAATGTTTCAGGTCCAACGGGAACTTTAATTGGAGAACCAGTGTCTGCAACTTCATCACCCCTTTTTAAACCTTCTGTTGCATCCATAGCTATTGTCCGCACACTTGACTCACCTAAGTGTTGGGCTACCTCTAAAACAAGCCTATTGCCATTGTTATCGCATTCTAATGCTGTTAAAATTTCAGGTAATTCTCCATCAAATTTGACATCAACTACCGCTCCAATAATTTGTGTAATATTTCCTTTTCTCATATTATAAACTTTCTGCTCCTGATATTATTTCAATTAGTTCTTTCGTAATTGCTGCTTGACGACTTCTATTATACTTAATAGTAAGTTTATCAACCATTTCACCTGCGTTACGGGTTGCATTATCCATTGCACTCATTCTTGAACCTTGTTCGCTAGCTGAATTCTCTAACATAGCCTTAAAAATCTGGGTTGAGATATTTTTAGGCAATAAATTTGCCAAGATTTCATCTTCATCTGGCTCAAATTCATAATTTTCCTCTGATGGCTTATCTTTTTCTTCATTAGTTATTAAAGGAATTATTTGTTGTTCTTGAGGTATCTGAGTAATTACATTTTTAAATTGATTATAAAAAATCGTACATACATCAAATTCTTTTTTCTCAAACTTGTCAATTATAATTTTTCCAACCTTATCTGCATCAAAAAAATTTGCGTTTTTTGACTCCTTAAAGGAAATTCTTTCGATAATTTTGCTCTTATAAAGTCTCTTAAGTTGATCATATCCTTTTGATCCAACTGTAATAATCTTCAATTCCTTGCCACTTTTGGAAATTTTATGAAAAAAAGCTTTTGCCTTTTTTATTATATTTGAATTAAATCCACCACATAGCCCTCTATCTGCGGTCATAACAATACAAAGATGAACCTTGTCTTGTCCTGTTCCAGTTAACAGTTTTGGAGCATTTTCAGCATCTGTGATGCCATTCGAAAGATTAAGTATAATATTGCTCATTTTTTTAGAATATGGTCTTCCACGTTCTGCATTTTCTTGTGCTTTCCTTAATTTTGCAGCTGCAACCATTTTCATTGCCTTGGTGATTTTTTGCGTAGATTTCACACTAGATATTCTTTTTTTTAAATCGTCTAAACTTGCCATTTTAATTAGTTAAAACTTTTCTTTAGACCTAGAATTAATTCTTTTAATAATTTTTCACTTTCTTCATCAAGTTTCCCTGATGAGGATATAGAGTCAATTATTTCAGGTCTATCTGATCTACATTTTTCAATAATGGTTGTTTCAAATCTTGAAATATCTTTTTGTTCAACATCGTCCAAGTATCCTTTGACACCACAGAATACTGAAATCACTTGTTCCGCAACCGTCATTGGTGAATATTGTTTTTGTTTTAAAAGCTCTGTAAGTTTTGCACCTCTATTTAATAATTTTTGCGTAGATGCATCTAAGTCTGATCCAAATTGAGCAAAGGCTGCCATTTCTCTATACTGAGCTAGCTCAAGTTTCATTGATCCAGATACAGTTTTCATCGCTTTTGTTTGAGCTGAAGATCCAACTCTTGATACTGATAGTCCAACGTTAATTGCTGGTCTAATTCCTTGGTTAAATAATTCTGTTTCTAAAAATATTTGTCCATCAGTAATTGAGATTACATTTGTAGGTATAAATGCTGACACATCTCCGCCTTGTGTTTCAATTATTGGAAGCGCAGTCAATGATCCGCCACCGTGATCGTCGCTTAATTTAGCAGCTCTCTCTAGCAATCTGCTGTGCAGATAAAATACATCTCCTGGGTAAGCTTCTCTCCCTGGTGGCCTTCTTAAGAGTAAAGACATTTGTCTGTATGCAACAGCTTGTTTTGATAAGTCATCATAAATAATTAGAGCATGCATTCCGTTGTCTCTAAAATATTCACCCATAGCACAACCTGTGTAAGGTGCTAAAAATTGAAGTGGCGCTGCATCTGATGCTGTTGCAGCAACTATTGTTGTATATTCCATTGCACCTGCTTCTTCTAAAGTTTTTTCAATTTGCCTAACAGTTGATCTTTTTTGGCCGATTGCAACATAAACACAATACAACTTTTGCTTTTCGTCTCCAGACTGATTTATTTTCTTTTGATTAATTATTGTATCAATTGCAACAGCTGTTTTTCCAGTTTGTCTGTCACCAATTATTAGCTCTCTTTGTCCTCTTCCGATCGGGACTAAACTATCAATTGATTTTAGCCCAGTTTGCATAGGTTCGTTAACAGATTTACGTGGAATTATTCCGGGAGCTTTTACCTCAACTCTTGTTCTCTTTACTCCTTTATCTAATGAACCCTTCCCATCGATAGGATTTCCTAAACCATCTACCACTCTACCTAACAATTCTTTACCAACTGGCGTATCTACAATTGCACCTGTTCTTTTAACTGTGTCACCTTCTTTAACGGCTCTATCGTCTCCAAATATTACAACCCCGACATTATCATTCTCGAGGTTTAATGCCATGCCTTTGGATCCGTCAGAAAACTCTACCATTTCTCCGGCTTGAACATTGTCTAATCCATAAATTCTAGCAATTCCATCACCAACAGATAAAACCTGACCGATTTCAGTTACTTCTGATTTATCTCCAAACTTTTTAATTTGTTCTTTTAATATTTTAGTTACTTCTGAAGGATTAATATCCATTTAAACCTCTATCATTTGTGATTTAATTTGCTTAAGCTTGTTTTTCATTGAATTATCTATCATAACACTTCCTACTTGAATTATTAATCCTGAAATTAAATCTTTATCTATTTTATAATCAAGATTAATTTTTGATCCAAATTTATTAAATAATTCTTTTTTAATATCATTTATTTCATCGTCTTTAAGTTCTTTTGATGATATTAATTTTGCTTTTACTTCACCTCTTTTAAAAGAACAATAAGTCATAAAATCTTTTAAAATTTTATCTAAATAAAAAAGTCTTCGCTTACTAACTAATAATTTTAAAAATTTTTCTAGTGTTGGATCAAAGCTAAACTCTTTTGAAATAGCATTTATTATTTGAGTATGGTCATTCTGAGTAAAAAGGGGATTTTTGATAAAATCATTAAACACTTTTATTGTTTCCAAAGCTTTCAAAACAGATTTAGCCTGATCTTCAATTTCGTTTAATATGTCGTAATCTATCGATAATTCGTACAAAGCTTGTGAGTAACTATTAAAGGTCATTTTTTTTTAAATAAGTTAGTTATATTTACTTAGCGGTTAAATTTCGAATTAATTAGCATATCGCCTAGATCTGATCAAGCTAGAGGTGAAAAAAAACAGGTTTTTTTCTTAATTAATTGAAGTTTATTGGATCAACATCAACTGAAAGTTTTATTTCAGCTGGTTGTTTAAAATTTTTAATAGTATTTAGTATTTGTTGTTGAATTTTAATATTTTTACTTGATCTAATAAGTATTCTATTTCTATATCTACCTCTTATTTTATAAATTGGAGCATTAACAGGACCTAAAATATTTCCTTGTGTTTTTATTTTAAGAGAGTTTACTAAATTATATGCGATCTTTTCTGACATATCGGCTCTCTTACAACTGATTATAATTGATACGAATCTTTCAAAGGGCGGTAAACTAAATTTTTTTCTTAATTCAAGTTCTTTTTTCAAAAAAACATCTGGGTCAGGATTTGTAATTTGCGATATCATATTGTTTTTTTTGTTGATTGTTTGAAAATATACTTTTGATGGCTTTCCCTCTCTGCCAGCTCTACCCGATAATTGATGATATAACTGCACTGTTTTTTCTACGCTTCTTATATCAAAGCCTCTTAATGCAAAGTCTAAATCTAAAATAACTATACAATTTAAATTTGGAAAATGAAAACCTTTTGAAATAAGTTGAGTTCCAATCAAAATTTTAGTTTCATTATTAATAATTTTTTCTATCTCATATTGTGAATTTTTCTTTTTAATTGTATCACTTGAAAAAATAACAGTTTTTTTTCCTGGGAATTTCTTTTTTACCTCCTCTAATATTTTTTCGACACCTGAGCCACTATAAATAAATTCACATTGTTCCTTATGATTTTTTTTACAATTTGTATCTAAATTATTTTTATAACCACAATAATGACATAAAATTTTATTTATTTTTTTATGATAGACAAGATTTATAGAGCACTTTGGACAAGTAAAGGTCTTTAAACATTTTTTACAAATGACAAAAGGAGAATATCCTCTTCGATTAACAAAAAAAAGTACCTGATCATTTTTCTTTAAATGATATTCAACCCTATCTACAATTTTTTCTGAAAGTAAATTACCTGTATTTTTTTTTTCTTTTGTCAAATCAATTAGCTCATATTCTGGTAATTTTGCATTTTTGTATCTATTTAAAATTCTATAAGAGAAATATTTACCTTTTATTATGTTATTATACGTTTCAATTGATGGAACTGCAGATATTAGGTTTATTGGAATATTTTCATAAGAAGCTCTTGATATAGCCATATCTCTTGCATTATATGATACACCCTCGTCTTGTTTAAAGGATTGGTCGTGTTCCTCGTCAACAATTATAACTCCCAACTCTTTAAAAGGTAAAAAAAGAGAGGATCTTGCCCCAATAATCGCTTTAATTTTTCCATTACTTAAACCATTCCATATTTTTTTTTTATTTTTTAGGGTTATTCCAGAATGCCAGACTGCAGGTTTGAAACCAAAAAAATCAATAAATTTTTTCTGAAATTCACCTACTAAACCTATTTCAGGTAATAGTATTAGCGCTTGTTTATTTTTTTTAATTTTATCCTTAATTAAATTGAAATATACTAGAGTTTTTCCTGAGCCAGTTGTTCCTTGAAGAACACTAACGTTGAATTTATTATTTTTCTTCAATAATCCTGAAAAACACTTAAGCTGCTCATTGTTTAATTCATAAATAGAACTTTTTACTTTTAGCTCATATTCAATGAAATTATCATTTGACTTATTTTCAATAGCATAATTACTCAACAAATGAAGTTTTAAAGCCATTCCTTTAGGAACTATGTTGTATCTTGAAAACCAATTCAAGAAATTTATGGTTGATATTTTTAGTGGATTAACATCTAGTTTTTTTATTACTTTTTTTAATGTAAAATTTTTTGATTTTGTATTTTCAAATTCATTCCAAACTACACCATTGATTTTTTTTTTCCCAAAGGGCACCTCAACATAATCTCCAACATTTAAATTAATGTCTGAAGTATAAGTAAATGGATAATCAAATATATTTGGAATAAGAATAGGAAAGTTCATTTATAATATAAAATATATTAAGAGTGCATCAGTAATTTATTTTCGCTCTATTTATATTGATATACAATAATTCTAAAAGCGCTATTTTCATTTTACTTTAAGTGCCAAGATTATATCAAGACTTATCGTCTAATTAAAATATTTCTAAACAATCCTAGCTATCCTTAAACTTTAGTTTAACTTCTTATAATGAGCAAGAAAATTTAAATTCTATTCTAATTATGTTCGGTGCTTATAGAATATATGTCAATCAAGTATTTGGTTAAAACTTATATCGGCGCCAGAAATAATTTTAAGTATAACAAAGCAAAAACTAGACTTATAGAGCTAGATCTAGAAAATGAACACTAAAAAGTTTTTTGTCATCGACCCAGGTTTTCTTGATTCTCCACCCTGCTTTATTTGCTAAATTTTTGAACGATCTTATCGTATATTTATGAGAATTCTCAGTGTGAATCTCCTCATTTTTTTTAATTAAATATTTTGAACCATTGATACTGATAGTATTATTTTTTTTAGCTTTTAATCTCATCTCTATTCTTTTTTTTGATTTGTTATAAATCGCTAGATGTTTATAGAAATTTAGGTTTATATCTCCACCTAATTCTGTATTTATTCTTTTTAAAATATTTTTGTTGAATTTTGCAGTTACACCTTTTTTATCATCGTAAGCGGAAATTAGAGTTGGAATATTTTTAATTAAGTCGGCACCAATGATAATTTTTTTTGCTTTAAATTTAAATTTAAGCATTTTTAAAAATTTAATAGCATCCTTTTTTTCAAAATTACCTATGGTTGATCCTGGAAAAAAAATAATTATATTTTCTGATGAATTAATTTTAAATGGCAGTTTATTATTTCCGGAAAAGTCATATCCTTTTGGAGTTATGACTACTTTCGGAAATTTTTTCTTAAAACCTTTAGATATTTTGATCATATAGTCTTTGGAAATATCTAACGGTACATATTTTTTTGGCTTATCTAAGCTGCTCAGAAAAATTTCTATTTTTTTAATGTCACCAGCACCTGGTTCAATTAAAACTGCACTTCTACCTATTTTATTTGCAATTTCAATTTTATTATCATTTAAAATTTTTATTTCCGTTCGTGCTGGGTAATATTCTTTCAGCTTAGTAATTTGTTCAAAAAGTTTGGATCCATGAAAATCATAAAACCATTTAGAACTTAACTTCTTGTTTTTTTTATTTAAACCGAGACTTACTTCTTGTAAAAACGATTTCATTTTATACCAGGCGCAACTAAAAGACGATTAATTGGCATTGAAAATCGACCTTGTCTTTTAGCATTAGAGGTTTCTTTAGGTATTTCGAGTAAGTTAGATAGGCTTGTGATCATTAGTTTTCTTTTCTTAGGATTTAAGATATATGCGGCATAAAAAAATCCTGCTGCAATTTCAGCTATTTGGGTAACTGGTCCCACCATAGACACAACATTTGTTTCAATAGTTACATTTGCTTCTGGAAAAACCCTTTGTACGAGGTTACTTAAACTATCAGATCCTCGTATCCTTGGATCACCTAAATCAATTTCTCCATAACAAGGTATTTCTTCCTTAACATAACTATAAATTAAATTGTGTATCTCTCTATAGCCAAGTGCTGCATTCATCGGTCCATCAACTAAAGCAACAAACCGACCTTCAGAAGTTAAAACTCGTCTGACTTCATTTAATACAGGAGTTACTGGATCCATCAATGTTAAAGCCCAATGACATAAGACTATATCTATAGAGTTATCATTGATTGAAATTAAATTTTGTGCTTTTGACTCAATTAGGTTAACTCCACTGTTTGTAAAACGAGACTTAGCTAAAGCTAATTCCTCAGGACACATGTCTATACCTTTTAAATTCATTTTTTTATTACGGTCATATAAGATTTTTAATAACGGCCCTGACCCACATGCAAGATCTAATACTCGCAAACCTTCTTTATTAGGAACAAGTTCAGCCAACCATTCATAACTATTACGTCCAACTTCATCTCGACAAGAACTTGCGCACGCTTCAGTAAATCCAGTATGTTCTTGATGTATAGTTCTTAAATGATCAACTAAGGCATTTCCATCAGGATGAAGATTTTGAGTAAGACTGTCAGTCCAGAGTGAATTCAATCCCTTCTGATTATTTATGTTTTTCATTATTTGTCTTTAATTGGCCAACAAATTGGATTTAGTGGACTAGCAGCTACATTTCCTGGTTTGACATTAGGCATAAATTTTTGCCAGTCACCAGAAACCATCGTAGGAGCATTGACTAATCTAGCTCCATCTCGGTAATAAGTATTGGCTAGAACCACTCGGCTACGATTAGTACGGTTACGTGATGCTGTATGAAAATTTAAATTATGATGAAAGCTAACTTCACCCAGCTCAAATGGGGTTTCATTTACACTCACATTATTTTTTGAAAAAATATCCGAGACTCCACGGTCATATCCAGTGCCAGTCTTTTCAAACTTAACAGCATCAATTAATTTGTGGACATCTAGTGGATAAGCAAAAGAGAGTGGTCCCATCTCAAGAGGTGTTGGTTGTGCTGGCGCCCAAGCGGTAATTACATCATTAGTGTTTAGAGGAAAATGATGATCGTCAAAGTGCCATGGGGTACGACCACAACCAGCTTGTTTAGCTAGTACATTATCATGGTAAAGCCTAACAGCAGGTACTTCAAGAAGATTAGCTGAGATTTGCCCTAGACGAGGTGATAACACATAAGCGCGAAGAAGTGCGTTATCAGGCCAAATTATTTCAAGACTAAGGAAACGGTTATGTGCCCCTTCATCTGGATCAATATTAAACTTTTCTTTTAACAGATTAATTAACTCAGCTCGAAGTTTTAGCACAGCCCCAGGTGAGAAAACCCTCTTAAGTTTTATGAATCCGTTTTTTTTAAAAGAATTAATTTGATCATTAGTTAAAAGATAGGGTTCAGCTAATTCCGAGATAACCTCATCATCTGTGGGTATTTCAATATCTGGTAAGGGATCGACATTAATGATTTCATCTTCTTTAACATCATTATCAGCAAGACTAACATACCAGTCCCACCAGGCCTGATTATCCTTATCCCATGGTTTACTGATATCGGTGTCATCACATATTTTAGAATTTAAATTGATATTGGGGTTTTTCATTTAAACTACTATTATAGATTTATTTTTGATTAGTAAGAGCGCGTTTTGACATAAGTAAAATTTAGACTAAAAATTAATTACGAATGAATTTGTCTTTTGTCTACAGATAATGCGGCTTCTTTGATTGCCTCAGAAAATGTAGGGTGAGCATGGCATGTCCTTGCTATATCCTCAGAACTTGCACCAAATTCCATTGCAATTGCCATTTCTGCTATCATTTCACCTGCATGTGGGCCTATAATATGAACTCCTAAAACTTTATCTGTTGAATGATCTGCTAAAATTTTAACAAAACCCTCAGGTTCATCGATTGCCTTAGCTCTAGAGTTTGCCATGAAAGGAAACTTACCTATTTTATAATTTATATTTTGTTTTTTTAATTGTTCTTCTGTTTTTCCTATACTTGCTACCTCCGGAGAAGTATATATAACTCCAGGAATTAAATCATAATTTACGTGTCCAGATTGACCTGCTATAATTTCTGCAACAGCTATACCTTCTTCCTCAGCCTTATGCGCTAACATCGGCCCCTGGATTACATCACCTATAGCAAATATATTTTTTTTATCTGTTCTAAAATTTTTATCAACTTTTATTCTTCCTTTCTCATCGGTTTTTATATTTATTTTTTCAAGATTAAGATTTTCAGTGAAAGCTTTTCTCCCTATAGAAATTAAAGCAACATCACAAATATGAGATTTTTTTTCTCCTTTGCTATCTACGGTATCTATCTGTACATTTTCGTTTTGTTTTGTAATATTTTCTACTTTAGTGTTCATATGAAATTTTAAATTTTGTTTTTTTAAAATTTTCATAAATTCATTTGAAATTTCTTTATCCATACCAGGGGTTATATGATCTAAATATTCTATTACGTGCACATCAGCACCTAATCTTGACCAAACAGAACCCATTTCCAATCCTATATAGCCACCACCAATAACAATCATTTTTTTAGGTACTTTTTTTAATGATAGTGCGCCTGTTGAAGATACTATTTGTTCCTCGTCAAATTTAATATTTGGCATCTTGGAAGGCTCTGAGCCTGTTGCTATAATTAAATTTTCTCCCTCAATTTCAGTCTCTTTACCATCAGCATCTTTAATTTTTATTCTTTTATCAGAAATGAAATTTCCAAAACCCTTGAAGTAGGTAACTTTATTTTTTTTAAATAGAAATTCTACACCTTTAGTTAATATAGTAACTGCTTTATCTTTGTTCTTCATCATTTTATCGAGATTTAGTTTAATTTCACTTATCTCAATTCCTATTTTCGAGAAATTTTTTGCTTTTTGAAAATTTTCTGAGAGATTTAATAAATTTTTAGATGGGATACATCCAATATTTAAACATGTTCCACCTAAAGATCCTCTGTACTCTACACAAGCAGTTTTTTTTCCTAGTTGAGCAAGTCTAATTGCGCAAACGTAACCGCCTGGGCCACCTCCTATAACAATTGCGTCAAATTTTTCAGACATAGATTTATAAATTCAAAAATAATCTTCTTGGATCTTCTAAATTTTCTTTAACAGTTCTTAAAAAAGAGACTGCTTCTTTTCCATCAATAATCCGATGATCATAAGACAATGCTAAATACATTATTGGTCTAATTTCAATTACATTTTTAACAACATATGGTCTGCTGACAATATTATGTATACCTAGAACTCCCGATTGTGGTAAATTTAAAATTGGAGTAGATAACATGGATCCATAAACTCCTCCATTGCTAATCGTGAAAGTTCCACCTTGCAGATCATCAATTATAATTTTTCCATCTCTAGCTTTGTCTGATAAATTTTTTATATTTGTTTCAATATCTGCAAAAGACATTTCATCAGCATTTTTAAGAACCGGAACTATTAATCCTTTTTCTGTTCCTACAGCAAAGCTAATATTGTAGTAATTTTTATAAATTATGTTTTCACCATCTACTTCAGCATTAACAGCTGGAAATAACTTAAGTCCAACAACACAAGCCTTTACAAAGAATGACATCATACCTAATTTAATATTAAATTTATCTTGAAAATTTTCCTGATTTTCTTTTCTCATATTCATTATGTTTGTCATATCTATCTCATTAAAAGTAGTCAACATTGCTGCATTTTCTTGAGATTGTTTTAATCTTTTAGCAATTGTCATTCTTAACCTGGACATCTTAATTTTTTCTTCTTCACCAAACTTTAATTTTCTCTCCGACGGAGCAGGTTTAACACCCATTAAACTCAATAAATCTCCTTTAAGAACCATCCCATCTTTTCCTGATCCTTTAATATCGTTTATATCTATATTATTCTCGGTTACTATTTTTCTAACAGCGGGTGATATAACCTTTTCTTTTCCTATTTTAACTTTCTCATCATTTTTTACTTCCTCGGTTAAAATTAACGGATCTTCCTTAGGTTCTTGATTTACATTTTCATCGAGTTGATTTTTAAAAATTTCTGGTTCAGTAGTATTATCAAAAAGTTTAGTGTCTCTTTCATCATCTAATTTTATTATATTATCATTTTTATTAATTGGTGAATCTGTTTTTGCCTTTATTTTTTCAATTTTACCACTTTTAGTAGCAGTTTGACTTCCTAAAATAGATCCTAGTGTTGCGCCAACTTCTACAGTGGACCCTGCTTCAAAATTAATTTCTCCTAAAACACCTTCGGAAGGTGAAGGTACCTCTAAATTTACTTTATCAGTTTCTAATTCAACAATTGGTTCATCTACTTCAACAGAATCGCCTTTGCTTTTGAGCCATTTAGAAACTGTAGCCTCGGTTATGCTCTCTCCAAGAACAGGAACAAATATTTTTTCTGGCATCTATCTAAATACTTTATCTAAAATTTCTTTTTGTTGTTTAATATGTCTATTAGCATATCCAGTAGCAGGCGATGCTGCGGCTTTTCTGCCAATATAATCCAATTTCTTTTTAACTCCTAAATTATCTAAAGTCCATTGAATATAATCTCTTACTGATGACCATGCACCCATATTTTTGGGCTCCTCTTGGCACCAAAAAAACTGTGAATTTGAGACATAAGGTTTAATAACCTTAGTTAAAGATTTTACAGGAAAAGGGTATAGCTCTTCAATTCTTATAAATATTACATCATCAACTTTATTTTTTTCTCTTGCCTCGAGTAAATCAAAGTAAATTTTCCCTGAACAAATAATAATTTTCCTTACTTTTTTAGCTTTTTTAATTTTTATAAACTTAGAATTTTTTATCAAAGCATGATCTTCTAAAACTCTATGGAAAAAGTTAGATTTATTAAAATCATCTAAATTTGATACGCAATATTTATGCCTTAATAAAGATTTGGGTGTCATAACAACTAATGGTTTTCTAAATTCCCTATGAATTTGTCTTCTAAGAGCATGAAAGTAATTGGCAGGTGTTGTGCAATTAATAACTTGGATGTTTTCCTGAGCACATAATTGTAAAAAACGCTCTAACCTTGCAGATGAATGCTCTGGACCTTGTCCTTCATAACCATGAGGCAAAAGCATTACAAGACCTGATGCCCTTGACCATTTTCTTTCTCCAGACGCTATAAATTGATCAATAACAACTTGTGCACCATTTGCAAAATCTCCAAATTGAGCCTCCCATATAGTTAGTGTTTCTGGTTCAACTAAACTATAACCATATTCAAAACCTAAAACAGCCAACTCAGATAAAAGACTGTCAACTATTTCATATTTTTTTTGATTGTTTGAAATATTA
Organism: uncultured Pelagibacteraceae bacterium; assembly: GCA_902571525.1. GTDB lineage: Bacteria > Pseudomonadota > Alphaproteobacteria > Pelagibacterales > Pelagibacteraceae > Pelagibacter. The sequence goes on along the minus strand of CACGCL010000001.1, from coordinate 85,166 downwards.
TTCAACGGTATATACCTAGAATTATCATTTTGATTTCTAATAACTGAATGTCTTTGGCTAAATGTACCTCTGCCTGAGTCCTGTCCAACTAACCTTACTGGAAAACCTTCCTCTAATAAAGTACCAAAGGCCAAGCTTTCAGCAGTGGACCAATCAATATTTTTGCCTTCCTTAACTGCCTCACCTCTTTGATGCAAAACTCTCTCTATAGTTTTATGAGAGAAAATATTTGAGGGAATTAAATTTATTTTTTCTGATATTCTCTTAATTTTCTCATTACTTACCCCGGTAATCCCTTTTTTATCTTTACCTTTAGTTGGTTGGTATCGTGACCAAGTTCCTTCGAACCAATTTATTTTTGGTTTATAATCTTTTGCACTTTTGAATTGATTATCTAAAAGTTGTTTAAAATCCAAATTCATTTTATCAAACTCCTGTTCAGACAAAGTTCCTTCCTGGACAAGTTTCTTGCCATATATATTTAATGTAGTTGGGTGTGATCTGATTTTTTTATACATTAATGGCTGAGTGAATGAAGGCTCATCTCCCTCATTATGACCAAAACGTCTATAGCAAATCATATCTATAACAACATCTTTATTAAATTTTTGCCTAAATTCTATTGCAATTTTCGCACAATGCACAACAGACTCTGGATCGTCTCCATTGCAATGTAAAATTGGTGACTCCACAACTTTACCTAAATCAGAGGGATATGGGCTCGATCTTGCAAATCTTGGGCTAGTTGTGAATCCAATTTGGTTGTTTACAATTATATGAATAGTACCTCCAATATTATGTCCTTTAAGACCTGACATTGCAAAACATTCTGCTACTACACCTTGTCCAGCGAAAGCAGCATCTCCATGAATTAGAACCGGTATTACCTTTTTTCTTTCTTTGTCCTTATGAAAAAATTGTTTTGCTCTAGTTTGACCGAGCACTATAGGATTGACTGCCTCCAAATGTGATGGGTTATCTGTCAAACTCACATGAACAGAATTCCCGTCAAATTCTCTATCTGAAGATGCCCCTAAATGATATTTTACATCACCTGTAGAATCATCATGTGTAGCTGAAAATTCACCTGCAAATTCATTAAAAATTCTTTTATACGACTTTTGTAAAACATTTGCTAAAACATTTAACCTTCCTCTATGAGGCATTCCAATTTTAATCTCTTTTGCACCTAATTGACCGCCACGTTTAATTATTTGCTCTAAAGATGGTATTAAAGACTCACCACCATCTAGACCGAATCTTTTCGTTCCAACATATTTTTTTGCTAAAAATTTTTCAAATCCCTCTGCTTGGATTATTTTGTTCATAATTGCTATTTTTCCATTTCTGGTAAAATTCAATTGATTTTCTTTTTTTTCCATTCTTTCTCTAAACCAGATTTTTTCAGCTGGATCTGTAATATGCATAAATTCTGCACCAATTGTCGAACAATAGATTTTTTTTAAATTATTTGTTATCTCTTTAACTGTTGCATGTCCTATATCCATATAGTTATCTAAAAAAATTTTTCTATTTAGATCATCTGTAGTAAATCCATGATCTTTTGGATGTAAATCATGTAAATACTCCCTTTTCATTAAACCTAAAGGGTCTAAATTTGCAATCAAATGGCCTCTTGTTCTGTAAGCTCTTATTAGTGTTATAGCTCTTATAGAATCTGAAACTTTTTTATCTGCATTAACATTTTCTGTGGGGATATTATTTTTATAGTTTAAATTATTTATGTTAATTTTTATTTTTTTAGGACTCCAATTCGGACCTTGTATTTCTTTGGTAATGACTTCTAGATCATCATCTATACTCTCAAAATAGCTTCTCCAACTTTCAGGTAAATTTGTATCTCCTTCTATAAATTTTACATACATTTCCTCAATAAATCCACTGTTGGATTTATTTAAAAAAGTTGCATCTTTATTTTCCAAGTTGTTTGAGGAACTCATTTATATTTATTAGTTATAATACAAAGTTCCTTTATTTAAAGAGACAATTTATCTATAAGTGTCTTGCCTAACTCAGCAGGAGAATTAGCTATAGTAATACCTGCTTTTTCCATAGTTTTTATTTTGTCTTTTGCACTACCTTTGCCTCCAGAAATAATTGCTCCAGCGTGCCCCATTCTTCTACCGGGTGGTGCTGTTACTCCTGCAATAAATCCAACCATGGGCTTTTTGATAGAATGACTTTTTATAAATTCGGCAGCTTCTTCCTCTGCAGAACCACCAATTTCTCCAATCATTAGTATAGACTTTGTATCATTGTCTTTTAAAAAAAGATCAAGACAATCAATAAAATTTGTTCCATTTATTGGATCGCCTCCAATACCTATACAAGTCGATTGACCCAGTCCATTTTCGGTAGTTTGAGCAACTGCTTCATATGTTAATGTACCTGATCTAGAAACTATTCCAACTGTTCCTTTTTTGTGAATATTTCCTGGCATTATTCCAATTTTACATTCATCAGGTGTAATAATACCTGGACAGTTAGGACCAATTAATCTTGATTTAGATTTTGATAATTTTTGCTTAACTTTTAGCATGTCTAATATTGGTATTCCCTCAGTGATACAAACAATCAATTCTATAGATGCATCTAACGCCTCAATTATTGCAGCAGCTGCAAATTTTGCTGGAACATAAATCATTGAAGCATTTGCACCAGTCTTATCCTTAGCTTCTTTAACAGTGTTAAAGACTGGTCTACTCAAATGTTCTTGGCCTCCTTTTTTAGGAGTAACACCACCAACAAGATTAGTTCCATACTTAATAGCTTGTTCAGAGTGAAATGTGCCATGGGATCCTGTAAATCCTTGGCAAATTACTTTGGTTTCTTTATTTACTAAAATAGACATTATTTTATTGCTTTTACAATTTTGCTTGCGGCTTCTGATAAATCTGAGGCTGAAATTATTTTTAACCCAGAGTTATCTAATATTAATTTACCTTCTTTATAGTTTGTTCCAGCTAATCTAACTACAAGTGGCACGTTAATATTTATTTCTTTTGCAGCTTCAACAACCCCTTGAGCAAGAATATCACACCTCATAATTCCTCCGAAAATATTTATTAGTATTCCTTTAACATTTGGATCTGAAAGTATAATTTTAAAAGCTGCAGAAACTTTTTCTTTTGAAGCTCCACCACCAACATCTAGGAAATTTGCTGGTTCTTGCCCAAATAATTTAATTATATCCATAGTTGCCATTGCTAATCCTGCTCCATTTACCATACAACCAATCGATCCATCTAACTTAATATAGGCTAGATCATATTTACTTGCTTCAATTTCTGATGGATCCTCTTCATTTAAGTCCCTTAAACTTTGGATCTCTGGTTGCCTAAAAATTGAATTGTCATCAAAATTCATTTTGGCATCTAAACAGATTAGGTTTTCATCCTCTGTCAATATTAATGGATTAATTTCTACCAGGTTTGCATCAGTAGATATAAACATTTTGTAAATTGATTTAATTAGATTTATTCCTTGTACCTCTATATTGTTTTTTAGATTAAAAATTTTGATGATTTTTTTACAACTATCTTCGTCAATACTCTCAAGGTAATCTACTTTAGTAGTAATAATTTTTTCAGGATTTGTCTTTGCTACTTCTTCGATGTCCATTCCCCCTTGATCACTAGAAATAAATGCAATTTTTGAACTGGCTCTATCAATAAGACAAGACAAATAGAATTCTTTCTTGATCTTCGATGACTCTTCAATATAAAGTCTTTTTACCTCTTTGCCATTTGGGCCAGTTTGATGAGTAATAAGAGTTTTGCCCAACATCTCTTTTGCAGCACCAGTTAATTCTTCAATATTGTTAAGTATTTTAACCCCTCCAGCTTTACCTCTGCCTCCTGCGTGTATCTGTGCTTTTAAAACATATTTTTCTGTCTTTATCTTTTTTGCTTTTTCAATTAACTCTTTTACTGTGAAGGCAAAATCACCTTCGGGAACATTTGCGCCATATTTTTTTAAAATTTTTTTTGCTTGATGTTCGTGAATATTCATTATTTTAATTCGGGATCGATTTTAGTGGCCGCATCCCATAATTTCTTTACTGAGTCTACTGAGTAAACAAATTCCTTTTTTTCTTGATCATTTAATTCAATCTCAACAATTTTTTCAACACCTCTACTTCCAATGATTACTGGAACACCTGCATAGATATCTTTGAATCCATATTGTCCATCTAATTTGACAGCACATGGTAAAGTTAATTTTTTATCGTGCAAATAAGCTTCTGCCATTTGAACTCCTGAGGCTGCAGGAGCATAAAATGCTGATCCCTTTTCTAGATACTTGACTATTTCCGCTCCACCATCTCTAGTTCTTTGGTTAATGCTCTCAAGTTTTTCAAATGTAATTTTACCCTCTTTAACTAAATCAAAAAGAGGTTTCCCTGATATTTTTGTTAACCTTGGTAATGGTACCATAGTATCTCCGTGACCACCCATTACCATTGCATCAATATCTTTTACTGGTATATTTAATTCTAACGATAAAAATAGTTTATATCTTGAGCTATCTAATATTCCTGCCATTCCAACAACTTTATTAGCTGGTAATCCAGAAAATTTTTGTAAAGCCATTACCATCACATCTAATGGATTTGTTATACAAATTACAAATGCATTTGGTGAGTTTTTTTTAATACCTTCGGCTACTTGCTTAATAATTTTTAAATTAATTCCAAGTAGATCATCTCTACTCATGCCTGGTTTTCTTGGAACACCAGCTGTAATTATAACTACATCAGAGTTTTTAATATCTTCATAATTGTCTGTACCTGAAAATTTCACATTAAAACCATCTACGGATGAAGATTGAGCAATATCTAAACCTTTGCCTTTAGCAATTCCACTTGCTACATCAAACAAAACCAACTCATTTACTAATTCCTTTATGCCAATCAAATGTGCTAATGTTCCACCTATTTGTCCTGCTCCAATTAAAGATATTTTAGTCATAATAAATTCTTCGTTGTTTATTTCATAGTTGGCATTATAAATTCAGGATTTGATCTGACGCCTGAGGGCCACCTAGATGTTATTGTTTTTAACTTAGTATAAAATCTTACACCCTCTGGACCATGCATATGTTGATCTCCAAATAGAGACCTTTTCCATCCACCAAAACTATGAAATGCTACTGGCACTGGTATAGGTATATTAATACCAACCATGCCAACTTTAATCTTGCTTGCAAATGTTCTTCCAGTATCACCATCACGTGTGTAAATACTTGTACCATTACCAAATTCGTGTTTATTAACTAAATCAATTGCTTCATCAAAATTTTTAGCTCTTACAACTGATAAAACTGGGCCAAAGATTTCCTCTTTATAAATTTTCATATCTCTATTCACATGATCAAATAAGCATCCACCAATAAAAAATCCTTTTTCGTAACCTTGTAACTTTATATTTCTGCCATCTACAACTAGCTTCGCACCCTCTTTCACACCTAAATCTACGTATCCTCTTACTTTTTCAAGATGTTCTTTTGTAACTAAAGGACCCATTTCTGAACCTTTATCCATTCCAGGACCAACTTTCAGAGCCTCAACTTTTTTTGAAAGTTTTTCTACTAATTCATTGCCAATTTTTCCAACAGCAACGGCTACTGATTGGGCCATACATCTTTCTCCAGCGGATCCGTATGCTGCTCCCATTAATCCATTAACAGCTTGGTCTAAGTCACAGTCCGGCATAACAACACAATGATTTTTTGCGCCTCCTAAAGCTTGTACTCTTTTTTCATTTTTTGCAGCATTTTCGTAAATATATTTTGCTATCGGAGTCGATCCGACAAAACTTACAGCTTGGATTTTTTTATTGGTTAAAATTGCATCAACCACCTCTTTATCTCCGTTAACAACATTAAGAACTCCATCAGGTAAACCAGCTTCAGAAAATAACTCTGCTAACTTTATTGAACATGAGGGATCTTTTTCTGAAGGTTTTAAAATAAATGTATTCCCACAGGCAATGGCCATTGGAAACATCCACATGGGCACCATCGCAGGAAAATTAAATGGAGTTATGCCAGCACAAACCCCAAGTGGTTGTCTTACTGACCAGCTGTCAATTTCAGTACCTACATTTTCTGTGAACTCCCCCTTTAACATTTGAGGTATACCACAAGCAAACTCAACTATTTCTAAACCTCTTGTTAGTGAACCTTTTGCATCCTCATAAACTTTACCGTGTTCAGAGACAATTAATTTTGTTAATTCATCAGAATTTTTTTCTATCAATTCTTTATATTTAAACATGACCCTTGCTCTTTGTATCGGTGGTTTAACAGACCATGATTCAAAAGCTTTTGATGCTATATCAACAGCCTGGTCTAGATCATTTTTTGTTCCAAGTGATACTTCGCTTTCTTGTGATCCAGTTGCAGGATTAAAAACTTTTCCGTTTCTTTTAGATGAACCAGGAAAAACTTTACCATTTACAAAATGTTGTATTAAATTCATTGGCAAAATTATTTAATTAACTAATTAGCTTGTTGCAAGCATTTTCTTTATAGATGCTATAGCTTTTGCGGGATTAAGACCTTTTGGACAAGCATTTGTACAGTTCATGATTGTATGGCATCTATATAATTTTAGTTCATCGGCTACCTTTTTTAATCTTTCTTTTCTATCCTCATCTCTAGAATCAATTATCCATCTGTAAGCTTGTAGTAAGACAGCTGGGCCAAGATATTTATCGCCATTCCACCAATAGCTAGGGCAAGCTGTGGAACAGCACGCGCACATAATACACTCATAAAGACCATCCAGTTTAGCTCTATCTTCTTTTGACTGTAAGTTTTCAGTCTTACCAGAATTATTTGAATTTTTTAACCACGGTTCAACTGATTCATATTGTTTATAAAGTGTACTTAAATCTCCAATTAGGTCTTTTAACACCTTTAAATGTGGTAAAGGATAAATATTTATATCTCCTTTGATTTCTGAATGAGGTTTAGTACATGCCAAACCATTTTTTCCGTCCATGTTCATTGCACAGGAACCACAAACACCATGTGCGCAAGATCTTCTATAAGCAATAGATGGATCAATTTCATTTTTAATTTTATTTAGAACATCTAGAACTTTGGTCGGACAATTATCCATATCGACTTCATATGTATCAATTCTAGGATTCTCCCCAGTGGATGGATCCCATCTATAAACGTTAACTTTTCTTAAATTTTTAGAGCCAGTTTTGTCCTTATAATATTTACCTTTTTGAAGCTTTGAATTCTTGGGTAAACTTATTTGAACCATCAGTAGATTCTTTCTTGAGGTGGAAAGTACTGCACGTCGTTAGTTAGAGTTGACCTGTGGACTGGCCTATAATCTATTTTAGTCTTTTTGCCCTCACACCATGATAATGTGTGTTGCATGTATTTCTCATCGTTTCTTTTTGGATAATCTTCTCGAGCGTGAGCACCTCTGCTTTCTTTTCTATGGTAAGCAGAGTCCATTGTTGTAATAGCTTGCCTAATTAAATTGTCAAATTCCAATGTTTCAACTAAATCTGTATTAAAAATTAAAGATTTATCTTTAACTGATAGATCATCCATTCCTTCAAAGGGTTTTCTTATTTGGTCAACACCCTCTTTTAATGTTTTTTCAGTTCTAAAAACTGCACATTTAGACTGCATTGTTTTTTGCATCGATAGTCTTAAATCTGCTGTATTATTAGCGCCACTAGAGTTTCTAAGTTTATCAAATCTTGCTAGACATTTATCAGTCTCTGACTTTGAAATATCTTCATGTGGTTGACCAGGTTTTACTAATTCAGATGCTCTTTTTGCAGCTGCTCTGCCAAAAACAACTAAATCAATTAATGAATTAGATCCCAATCTATTTGCTCCGTGAACAGATACACATGCGGCCTCGCCGATAGCCATCAATCCCGGCACTGTTTTTTCGGAACCATTAAGCGTAAGAACCTCCGCTTTATAATTAGTAGGTATACCTCCCATATTATAATGAACAGTTGGTACTACTGGTATTGGTTCTTTAGTGACATCAACATTTGCAAATAATCTGGAAGACTCTGATATTCCAGGTAATCTTTCTTCTATTACTGCTTTGTCTAGGTGATCCAAATGTAAATGAACGTGATCTTTATCCTTACCAACTCCTCTTCCTTCATTTATCTCAACAGCAATAGATCTACTAACAACATCCCTTGAAGCTAAATCTTTTGCTTTAGGAGCATATCTCTCCATAAATCTTTCACCTTTAGAGTTTAATAGATAACCTCCTTCACCTCTCACTCCCTCAGATATTAAAGTTCCATGACCATAAATACCTGTTGGATGAAATTGTACAAACTCCATATCTTGTAAAGGTAAGCCTGCTCTTAAAACCATTGCGTTTCCATCGCCAGTACAAGTATGTGCAGAAGTTGCTGAATAATAAACTTTTCCATACCCACCTGTTGCTATTATTGTAATATGAGATCTAAATCTATGGATTGTGCCATCATTTAAATTCCAAGCAATTAAACCTTTGCATACACCTTCTTTCATTAAAAGATCTAAAGCAAAATATTCAATAAAAAACTCAGTATTATGTTTTAAAGCTTGACCATATAAAGTGTGTAGTATTGCATGACCAGTTCTATCTGCTGCTGCACACGTTCTTTGAACTGGTTCATTGCCATAATTTTTCGTCATTCCACCGAAGGGTCTTTGATAAATTTTACCATCATCTGTCCTACTAAAAGGGACGCCATATTTTTCTAATTCTAAAACAGCTCTTGGAGCTTCTTTACAAAGATACTCTATACAGTCCTGATCGCCTAACCAGTCTGCACCTTTCACTGTATCATACATGTGCCAACGCCAATCATCCTCACCCATATTACCCAAAGCTGCAGAAATCCCACCCTGAGCTGCAGAAGTGTGGCTTCTAGTTGGAAAAACTTTTGAAATACAAGCTGTTTTGAGTCCTGCTTCACTCAAACCAACTGCTGCCCTTAGACCAGATCCTCCAGCACCTAATACAACTACATCATATTCGTGATCAATTATTTTGTAAGATTTCATAATTTATAAATTTATAACAGTAATTATTGTAATTATCGGGATAATTAAAGATGACAAAAAAACACCCAAATTTGCGTATTTTTTTGCATTTTCGTGCTTAATATAGTCTTCAAATATCTCACTTATACTTAGCGCTGAGTAAAAAAACATACTTACTATAAAAATAGAAAATAATATTTTAGAAGGCTGAGAGGTAAAAAAATTGACAACTTCATCGTAACTTCCACTAAATATTGAAATAATATTTATCAAGAACCAAATCATAAAAGGTACCATAATTACAGAAGTGATTTTTTGAAATATCCACTTTTTTGTAGCTTGTAACATTAAACCAAAACTCCATTGAATAAATATAATACTATTGTTAAAGTAAATGATCCTAATATTACTAATACACCTGTTATCTTTGTTGTTTTCAATTCAAAACCATAACCCAAATCCCAAAACCAGTGTCTAATCTCACTTAAAATTTGAAATATATATGACCAAATAAATCCAATAATAAAAAACTTACCTACAATTGAATTAGAAAAAATTTTAAAATATTGATAACTTTCTGAACCAAATATTAAACTAATTACCCAAAAACAAACTAATATTAGTAATACAAAATTTAATACCCCCGTAATTCTATGCGAGATTGAAACAAGTGATGATATATGCCAGTTGTAAACTTGTATATGTGGAGAAATGGGATTGTTATCTTTCATAATTATATTTTAACGTATGCCTCTGCGATTTCTACTGCATTTAAAGCAGCTCCCCTTAATAAGTTATCTGAAACTATCCACATATTAATAGTATTTTTTTTACTATTATCTTTTCTTATTCTTGAAATAAAAGTTTCATTTTTACCTTCAGCTTCTATTGGGGTAATATATCCACCATCGTTTCTATCATCAATTACTTTACAACCAGGCGAGTGGCTTAAGATTTCTCTAACTTTATCAATTGAAGGCTCACTCTCAAATTCAATATTCACTGACTCCGCATGTGAAATTAAAACTGGAATTCTAACACATGTTGCGGTTATATTAATATTAGAGCCTAAAATTTTATTAGACTCTTGTATCATTTTAATTTCCTCTTTCGTATATCCATCTGTACTAAATTTATCTATATGCGGTATAGCATTAAATGCTATTTGTTTAGTGAAATTTTCACTTTTAATTTCTTTATTTTCAAGGACTTTTTTTGTCTGATCCAGAAGTTCGTCCATAGGTTTTTTCCCAGCACCTGATGTAGACTGATAGGTTGATATTACCAATCTTTTAATCTTAAAAATATCGTTTAAATTTTTTAAAACTATTACAAGTTGAGCAGTTGAGCAATTTGGATTGGCTATAATATTTTTTTTCATATTTTTTATTTCTTTAGAATTAACTTGAGGAACAATTAAAGGTACATCAGGGTCCATTCTAAAATAGCTAGAATTATCTATAACAACTGTATGTTTTGCTGCTGTAGGTGCATATTTTTCTGAAATTTTTCCACCAGCAGAAAAAAATGTAATATCAGCTTTTGAAAAATCAAAGTTCTCTAAGTTAATTACATCAATTTCTCTATTCTTAAATTTAACTTTTGATCCTGTACTTTTCGAAGATGCAAGAAGGTATAGATTAGTCACTGAAAATTTTTTTCTTTCCAAGATTTCTATAATCTTTCTTCCAACATTTCCTGTCGCTCCTACAATTGCTATATTCATGGTAATAAAGTTATACTAAATGAAAGGTAAATCGCAAACTGTTCCTAGAAATATTTTTTCATTAATATCAATTTTAAATTGATGTTTCGCATCCCAATAAGGTTTATTAATCATTGCAATTCCAATAACTTTTTTAAATGTAGGGGAATATGCTGCAGATCTGACATGACCAACTACATTATTATCGTCATCATATAATGTCTTTTCGCAATACATATCAATTTTATTATGATCAATCTTAACACCCATTAATTTTCTTTTAATACCGTTTTGCTTAATTTTCTTTAATTTTTCTTTACCCAAAAAATTTACATCCGACTCTAAATTAACAAACTTATCAAAATTTGCTTCAAAAGGATTATCTCTGTTATCAAAATCATTTCCATAAGATAATAAAGCTGACTCTATTCTTTCTATTAAATTTGGACATCCTGCTTTAACATTAAATTCTTTTCCGTATTCAAATAGATAATCAAATAAATCTTGACCAGCTTTATTTTCTTCAACATATATTTCAAAACCACTTTGTTTGGACCACCCAGATCTAGCAATAAAATATTTGTTTCCTTTAAATTCATAATATTTAAAATTAAAAAATTTTAATTGTCTTATTTCTTCACCAAATATTTTTGCCATAAGGTTATCTGAAAAAGGTCCTTGAACAGCTAAAATATTTACGTTTGGTTCTGTTATCTCTACGTCAAATTTATTACCAGCAGCTAAACCTTTTGCAAAAAATATCACATCTGAGTCGGCTATGGAAAGCCACCATTTATCATCTGCAAGTTTATTTATTATTGGGTCATTTACTAAATTTGCTTGATCATCAATTAAGGGTGCATAATAACATTTTCCTACTTGTGATTTTGATAAATCTCTACATGTCATTAATTGAACTAATTTTGCTGAGTCTTTGCCGGAGATTTGTACTTGTCTTTCTGCTGCAACATCCCAAACTTGCACAAATTTTTTTAGGTGTTCGTAGTCCGACTCAATTGATTTAAATGAAACTGGAAGTAACATATGATTGTAGACTGTATAACCAGTTACGCCTTGAGCTTCTACTCTGTCAGTGTAAGGCGTGCTTCTTAATCTTCTTGATTTTACAATTGGAAAATTTTTCATTTTTTCAAAAATTCAAACACCTTTTCTCTCATTTCAAAAGCTTTTTCAAACATAATCATGTGTCCGCATTCGCTTAAAATCTCAATTTTTGAGTTTTTTATTAAATTAGCAAATTTTTTTCTATTTTCAGCTGGGACCATTTTATCAAGAGAGCCAAATATTAGAAATGTTGGACACTCAATTTTACTTGAAGCCTTCTTGCCATTTAGATAGTCGTTGCAAGCTTTAAGATCTACAGCTAGTATATCTTTAACCTCTCTTGACGAATTGATAATTTTTTCAACAGGGTTTCCACCAATAAATTTTTTTGATCCTTCATATCCCCATTTCATCATCAGGTGCACAGCTTTTTTGTCACCTGAGTCTGCTAAGTCTATAAGGTCTTGATTTACCGGCATTTTATAAGAACCGGCCAGAAGTACTAGTTTTGACACTCGGTCCTTATATTTTGATCCGTATTCTATTGCTTCTAGACACCCTTGAGAATGACCAACGATTGATATTTTATCTACATTTATATGATCCCGAACTAAATCTAGCCAATCTGAAATTTGTTCTATTGTACTTAAACAAGGCCCATCAGAATTTCCATGCCCTGGCAAATCAATAGACAATATATTGTAATTCTTATTTGATAAATACTGCTCTGTTAGGGACCAAACAATATGCGTTAGCCCACTGCCATGCAATAAAAAGACAGTTTCTTTATTCTTGTCTAAGTCTTTGCCAGCGTTAGAAGCAAAGACTTGCTTATTGTCAATTTCTAAAATCAATTAGTTTCCTTGGCCTTTTTTCTAAGCTCAAATTTTTGAATTTTACCAGTTGAGGTTTTTGGAAGCTCACAAAATTCAACTTTTTTTGGTATTTTAAAGCCTGCTAAGGTTTCTCTACAAAAATCTATCAATTCCTTTTCACTTACATCTTTATCTTTAACTTTTTCGATAAAAGCGCAAGGAACTTCTCCCCACTTTTCATCGGGTTTAGCCACAACTGCTGCGATTGAAACAGATGGATGTTTGGATAAAGTATTTTCAATTTCTATTGAGGAAATATTTTCTCCCCCCGAAATAATTATGTCTTTAGATCTGTCTTTTATTTTTATATATCCATCAGGATTTACTACAGCTAAATCCCCAGAGTGAAACCATCCATGGGACATTGCCTTATCAGTCGCATCTTTGTCTCTAAAATAACCTTTCATAACAATATTGCCTTTAATCATAATCTCCCCAATAGTTTTTGCATCTTTTGGTACGGGCTTCATACTTTCAGGATCCATTACCATAACATCCTCGGTATTAGGATACCTCACACCTTGCCTAGCTTTAATTTCATTTTTCTTATCTTCATCAAAAGAATTCCAATTTTCGTTCCATGCGCACTGAAGTATGTGTCCATAAGTTTCGGTAAGACCATACACATGCATTACCTCAAACCCCAAAGCTTCCATTTTTTTAAATATTATACTTGGAGGCGGTGCTCCTGCTGTTAAAACATAAACTTTATGATTTAGCTTTTTACGCTCACTTTCAGAGGCACCGGTAATCATATTTAAAACAATCGGTGCTCCACCAAAATGCGTTATCTTAAATTTATCAATTAATTCAAATATTTTTTTAATATCGATTGCTCTTAAGCAAATTGTCCTGCCGTTTAACATTGGAATTGTCCATGGATATCCCCACCCATTACAATGAAACATTGGGACAACAGTTAAAAAATTCAATCTATTAGGCATATTCCATGCAATAGCACTTCCAGTAGACATTAAATAAGAACCTCGATGATGATAAACTACACCTTTGGGATTGCCAGTTGTTCCTGAAGTGTAACTAAGGGATATTGCCTGCCACTCGTCTTTCGGTTTCTTCCAAGCATAATTTTCGTCACCAGTATTTAAAAAATCCTCATACTCTGTTTCACCAATTTTTTTTAGCAAAGATTGGTCCGCAAATTTATCTTGTATATCAATTATTAAAGGTTTGTTTTTAGACATCTCCAAAGCTTTGTTTAAAATAGAATGAAGTTGTCTATCAACTATTAATACTTTTGCTTCACTGTGATCAATAATATAAGCAACAGTTTTTGCATCTAATCTAGTATTTATGGTGTTTAAAACCGCACCAGCCATAGGAACAGAATAGTGTGTTTCAAAAATTTCAGGCGTATTGAAAGCCATCACTGAAACAGTGTCACCTTCTTTAATACCAATTTTCTCTAATGCACTCGCAAATTTTATACATCTTTTATAAATTTGTTCCCATGTGTAAGATCTATCTTCGTAAATTAAAGCTTCATAATCTGGATAAATATCTTTTGCTCTTTCAAGAAAACTTAGTGGAGTTAACGGAATGAAATTTGCGTCGTTTTTTTCTAAATTAGTATCGTAATGGCTCATTTTAATTAAAATTAAAATTCATGATGTTTGAGCTTCCTGAGATCGCAGATTTATAATGTTGTTCAGCTCTGGGTAGCACTTTTTCAAAATAAAATTTAGCAGTACTAATTTTGTCATCGTAAAATTTTTTATTTTCCTCATAATCTTTGAAACTTACCTCAAGAGTCTTAATCCATGCAAAAGCTATTGATATATAACCAAGTGTCTTTAAATAATCATTTGCTGCAGCGCTCACATCATCTTTATTTATCTTTACTCTTTCAACAGTCCAATCACTGAACTTTTTAAGAATATCTAGATAATTATTAAATTCTTCAGTAAACGGTCTAATTTTTTCATTATTTGAATTAGTCTCTGATTTAATTAGTTCTAAAAATTTATTAATTATATTTCCATTTTTATTAGATAATTTTCTAAAAACCAAATCAGCTGCTTGCACTGAATTAGTTCCCTCATAAATCGGTGTTATTCTGTTATCTCTATATAGTTGTTCTATACCTTGATCTTTAGTATAGCCGTATCCACCAAATATTTGCATTGCATCACTGGTTATTTCCATTCCTAAGTCAGAAAATAAAGATTTTACAACCGGCGTCATTAGCGAAACCATATCAGTTGCATCTTGTTTAATTTGCTGGTCACTATGATTTAGGCTTACTTCAGTAAGTTGTGATAACCAAAAACATAATGCTCTTTCACCTTCGATTATTGATTTCATATTTAATAAAGATTTTCTTATATCTGCATGCTCAATAATTAAATCAGCATTTCCATTCTGAGATTTATTGTTATTACTTTTTCCTTGTTTTCTTTCTTTGGCATAGCTTAATGAATTCTGATAAGCAATTTCAGAAATTCCTAAACCTTGAATTCCAACAACTATTCTTTCTAAATTCATCATAGTGAACATTTGACTTAATCCTTTATTTTTAGGACCGATCATAAAACCAGTTGCATCATCAAAATTTAATACACACGTAGCTGAGCCTTTAATACCCATTTTTGTTTCTATTGATCCCGTTGATATTCCATTTCTCGAACCGATTGTTCCATCTTCTTTAACAACAAATTTTGGCACTAAAAATAGACTTATTCCTTTGGTTCCTTTCGGCGAGTCTTCTGCTCTTGCAATTACCAAGTGAATAATATTTTCTGTCAAATCATGATCTCCAGAAGTAATGAAAATTTTTTGACCTGTAATTTTATATGTTCCATCTTGCTGTTCTACTGCTTTTGTTTTTAATAAACCTAAGTCTGTTCCACAGACAGGCTCAGTCAAACACATTGTGCCACTCCATTTTCCCTCAACCATTTTTGGAAGATATTTGTCTTTAATTTCATCTGATGCGTGATGATGAATACAATTATAAGCTCCTAGGGTTAATTCACTATAAAGTTTGAATGCTAAACTAGCTGATGATATCATCTCGTCAAAAAAAGCACTTACAGTTCTAGGCATTCCTTGTCCACCATATTTTGGATCACAGGATAATGAAGTCCATCCATCCTCTATGTATTTTTGGTAAACTTCTTTATATCCAGGTGGTGTTCTCACTACACCATTTTCTAAAACTGCGGGATTATCATCGCCTGATTTTGCAAGTGGTAAAATTAGGTTTTCATTTATTTTAGCAGCTTCCTCTAAAATATTTTTAACAAGATCTGGACTTACTTCTTTATATTTTTCCAACTCATTATAATTCTTGTTATCTCTCAATTTCTCAAAAAGAAACATCATGTCATCAACTGGTGCTGTATAAGTTGTCATTTTTTTTACTATACCTAAATTAAGTTAATTTAATTATTTTTGCAAACACGCAATAATCGCATCCCCCATCGTAGATGTAGACACCTCTTTTTTTCCTTTAGAAATAATGTCTTTTGTCCTTAATCCATCATCTAAAACTTTTTGTACTGCGTTATCTAATTCTATGGACTCTTTGTCTAAATTTAAAGAATATTTTAAAGCCATTGAAAAACTTAAAATGGTCGCAATTGGATTAGCAATACCTTTACCAGCAATATCTGGAGCAGATCCATGTACTGGTTCATACATTGATCTTAAATTACCATCCTTATCTTTTGCACCAAGTGAAGCTGAGGGTAGTAATCCAAGAGATCCTGTTAACATTGCAGCTTCATCTGACAAAATATCTCCAAATAAATTATCTGTTACTATTACATCAAACTGTTTAGGATTTCTCAATAATTGCATGGCACAATTATCAGCAAGCATATGTTCTAAATTTATGTCCTTGTAATCTTTTTTATGAAGTGCCTGTACTTCTTCTTTCCATAATTGTCCTGCTTCCATGACATTTGATTTTTCACAAGATGTAACTTTATTATTTCTTTTTTTTGCTAGTTCAAAGGCAACTTTTGCAACTCTTTCTATTTCTGTGGAGGTATATGTGTGAGTGTTAATCCCTTTTCTCTCACCATTGTCAATGAGTTTTATGCCTCGTGGTTCACCAAAATAAATTCCTCCAGTTAATTCTCTAACAATCATGATATCTAGTCCTGAAACTATCTCAGGCTTTAAACTTGAAGCATCAACTAATTGCTTAAAGCAAATCGCAGGTCTTAAGTTTGCAAAAAGTTTTAATTCTTTTCTTAATTTGAGTAATGCTCTTTCTGGTTTTTTTGAAAAATCCAAATTATCCCACTTCGGGCCACCGACGGCGCCTAAAATTACTGCTTCGCACTCCAAAGCTTTGAAAAAAACCTCATCAGTAATTGGAGTCTTGAATTTATCATAAGCTGCTCCACCTACTAGGTCTTGGTCTACTTCAAAATCGAGTGACCGATTTTTGTTAAACCACTCAATTATTTTTTTTACTTCTTTGATTACCTCTGGGCCAATACCGTCTCCAGGTAAAAGTAAAATTTTTCTCTTTTTTACCTTAATCATTAAAAATCCAAGGCTTTGATGATTTCACTTTACTTTCATAAGCTAAGATCTTTGAAGACTGGGCTAATGAAAGAGAAATATCATCTAAACCTTCCAAAAGACATTTTTTTTTAAACTCATCGATTTCAAATTTAATTTTGTTATTGCCAAATTTTATAGACTGGTCTTCTAAATTTATTGATAATTCTTCTTTTCTATTAGAGTATTCGGATAATTCCTTAATTACCTCTTCCTTAATAGTTATTGGTAAAATTCCATTTTTAAAACAATTATTGTAAAATATATCTGCATAACTTGAGCTTATTATACAAGTTATACCAAAGTCTAGCAGTGCCCATGGGGCATGTTCTCTTGATGAACCACAACCAAAATTTTTACCTGCTATTAATATTTTAGATTGATTATAAGGTTTAATATTTAAAATAAACTCAGAAATTTCTTTACCATTATCATCGTATCTCATCTCGAAAAAAAGGTTTTTTCCTAAACCTGTTCTTTTAATTGTTTTCAAGAATTGTTTAGGAATTATCATATCTGTATCAATATTAGTTATTGGCAAATATGCAGGAATGCTTTTTAACTTATTAAACTTTTTCATTAATTTTTATATTTTCTGACATCTTCAAAGTTTCCAGAAATTGCTGCTGCTGCTGCCATTGCTGGACTGACAAGGTGAGTTCTACCACCTCTGCCTTGTCTTCCCTCAAAGTTTCTATTGGATGTCGATGCGCATCTTTCCTCAGGTTTAAGCTTATCTGCATTCATTGCTAAACACATAGAGCAGCCAGGCTCTCTCCACTCAAATCCAGAATTTAAAAATATTTTATCTAAACCTTCTTGTTCAGCTTGTTCTTTAACTAGGCCAGAACCTGGAACGACCATAGCTTGAACATGAGATGCAATTTTTTTATTTTTCAAAATTTTAGCTGCGTCTCTAAGATCCTCAATTCTACCGTTTGTACAACTTCCTATAAAAACTTTATCAATTTTTATGTCTTTTATTAGTGTATTTGGTTTAAGTCCCATATATTTTAATGATCTCTCAATTGAACTTCTTTTATCATTATCTTTCTCATCGGTAGGATTTGGAACTTTACCATCAATTGTAATAACATCTTGTGGTGATGTTCCCCAAGTAACCATTGGTTTAATTTCTTCTCCTTTAAGTGAAACCTCTTTATCGAACTCAGCATCATTATCAGAATTAAGTTTTCCCCAATATTCTAAAGCTTTATCCCAAATATCATTTTTTGGTGCCATAGGTTTTCCTTTTAAATATTTAAATATCTTTTCATCTGGTGCTATTAATCCTGCTCTTGCTCCTCCTTCAATAGTCATATTGCAAATCGTCATTCTATTCTCAACAGTCAAAGATGATATAACATCTCCAGAATATTCAATTACATAACCAGTACCACCAGCAGTTCCAATTTTTCCAATTATTTGTAAAATTACATCTTTTGATGTCACTCCAATTGGTAATTCTCCATCAACATTGATTCTTAAATTTTTTGATTTTTTTTGAACTAGTGTCTGTGTAGCTAACACGTGTTCTACTTCGGAAGTTCCTATACCGAATGCTAGTGCACCAAAAGCACCGTGGGTTGCTGTATGGCTATCTCCACATACAATTATATTTCCTGGTTGAGTAAAGCCCTGCTCAGGACCTATTATATGAACAATTCCTTGTCTTTTGTCAGACATTCCAAAAAGTTTTATTCCAAACTCCTCACAATTATTTCCAAGTGTATCAACTTGAATTTTAGACTCTTCATCTGTAATACCTCTAGATCTATCAGTAGTTGGAACATTGTGATCCGCAACTGCTAATGTTAATTCAGGGTTTCTAACTTTCCTATTAGAATTTCTTAATCCTTCAAAAGCTTGGGGACTAGTAACCTCATGGATTAAATGTCTATCGACAAACAATAAAGAGGTACCATCTTCTTGAGTGTGTACTAAATGATCTTCCCAGATTTTATCGTATAAAGTTTTTGACATTTAAAAAAGTTTAATTTTATTTAGCCTCTTTGGCGCTATCTTCTTTAAGTTCATCATCTTTTTTTAGAGACTCAACATTTTTATCAACGGCTGTCTCTGTTTTATCGTCTTTTGTAACCTGTTTAATAACATTTTCCTCTGTTACTTGCTCAGGGTTTGTCTCAATATCAATACCGATTTTCTTTTTAATTTTTTCGGCAATTTTAGCAGATTTTCCTGTTCTTTCTCTCAAGTAATATAATTTTGCTCTTCTTACTTTTCCTGATCTAATTACTTTAATTGTATCAACAATTGGGCTAAAAAGTGCAAACGTTCTCTCCACTCCTTCACCAAATGAAATTTTTCTTACTGTAAATGATGAATTGATATCTCTATTCTTTTTTGCAATACAAACACCTTCAAAATATTGAATTCTATCTCTTTTACCCTCAGTAATTCTCACACCTACTTTAATAATATCTCCAGGGAAGAAATCTGGTAATTTTTTTTCAGCTGAGATTTTCTTTACATTCTCTCTATTTATTTCCTCAATATTTTTCATTTGTATATTTATCAATTTAATTATTTTTTATATTTTTGCCACAAGTCTGGTCTACGGAGGCGAGTTATAGCCTCTGATTGAGATAAACGCCAGTTTTTTATTTTACTATGATCCCCTGATAAAAGCACCTCAGGAACTGCTATTTTTTCCCATATTTGTGGCTTAGTATACTGAGGATGTTCCAGAAGACCATTTTCAAAACTTTCGTCTTTACAAGAATTCTCATTTCCTAGAACTCCTGGTACTAATCTTAAAATACTATCCAAAATTACATAAGCAGCCGTCTCTCCGCCTGACAAAATAAAATCTCCAATACTTATTTCTTCAATACCTCTCGTTTCTATAACTCTTTGATCAATTCCTTCAAAATGACCACAAATAATGTTTATTTTTTTATCTTTTAAAAATTTTTTTGCTCTATTTTGGTTAAAGGATTTTCCTTTTGGAGTTAGATAAATAATTTTTTCATCATTATTTAAATTTTGATCAATTGCTTTCGCTACTATGTCAGGTTTTATTACCATCCCTTCTCCACCTCCATATGGGGTATCATCTACGGTTTTGTGTTTATCTTCTGCATAGTCTCTAAGATTAATTACATCCAAACTCCACAAACTTTTTTCCATTGCCCTGCCATAAATACCTTTTTTCAAAATTCCAGGAAAGAAGTCTGGATAAAGAGTGAATATTTTTGCTTGAAACATTATTTCTTGTTTTCCTCTGCCTTAGGAGCTTCTTTTGGAGCATCCGCTTTTTTCTCCTCTGCCTTAGGAGCTTCTTTTGGAGCATCCGCTTTTTTCTCTTCTTTTTTTTCAGTTTCTCCTTCTTGTTTTTTTCTATCTTTTTTAGGAACTGCCTTATTAGGATTATTGCCAGGTGCAGGCATTTCAATTAATTTATTTTCCCCTAAAATTCTCGCAACTCTAGTAGTTGGTTTTGCTCCTTGACTTATCCAATATTTAATTCTTTCTGATTCCAGTCCTACTCTGTCTTTTTTGTCTTTAGGTAAAAGTGGATTGAAATATCCCAGTTTTTCAATAAATCTTCCGTCTCTTGGAAACTTACTGTCTGCTACTACAATCTTATAAACTGGTCTTTTCTTTGTACCGCCCATTGATAGTCTAAGTTTTAACATTTATTCTCCTTTATTATTTTAGTTGATTAAAGAGTTCTGGAGGTAATCCTTTATCCATTAACCCTTTTGTGTTTCCTTTTGACATTTTTTTCATCATGTCAGACATCATTTTAAATTGTTTCAACAATTTATTGATAGTGGCTACATCTGTACCAGAGCCATTAGCAATTCTTTTTTTTCTAGATCCATTTATAATTTTGGGATTATCTCTTTCTTGTTTTGTCATAGATAAAATCACAGCTTCATTTTGCATTATAATTTTTTCGTCTACGCCTGCTTGGTCCATTTGAGATTTCAATTTTGATACACCTGGTAAAAAAGACATTACTCCCTCAATTCCACCCATTTTTTTCATTTGTCTTAACTGCTTAAGGTAGTCCTCTAATGAAAATTGTCCTTTTTTTAAATTTTCTTCTGCTTCTTTTAATTTTTCTTCATCAATATCTTGTGATGCTTTCTCAACTAGAGAAACAATATCTCCCATACCAAGTATTCTATTTGCAATTCTGTCAGGATGAAAAATCTCAAAATTTTCAATTTTTTCACCTATTCCTAAAAATTTGATTGGCACATTAGCAACATGCTTCATACTAAGTGCAGCACCACCTCTTCCATCTCCATCTACTCTAGTAAGAATTATTCCTGTAAGTTTTACTGTATTTCCAAATTCTTTGGCCACATTAGCAGCTACTTGACCAGTTAGTGAGTCTGCAACTAAAAGTGTTTCGGTTGGTTTGATGACCTCTTCTATTTGTTTTATTTCACTCATCATCTGCAGATCAATTTGAGTCCTACCAGCAGTATCAAAAATAATAACATCTGAACCGTTAAGATTTGCAGCTGTTAAAGCTCTTCTACAAATATCAGCTGGTGTTTGACCTTCAATTATTGGAAGTGTTTGAATGTTATTTTGTTCACCAAGTACCTTTAATTGGTCTTGAGCAGCAGGACGATAAATATCCAAACTAGCCATCATAATTTTCTTTTTATTATTTTTTTCTAAAAATTTAGACAACTTTGCTGTACTTGTTGTTTTGCCAGACCCCTGTAATCCAACCATCATTATTGAAATTGGAGGATTGGACTTTAAGTTAATTTCCTGATTCTTGTCGCCTAAGAAATTTACAAGTTCATCATTTACAATCTTTACAACCATCTGGCCTGGGGCTGTAGATCTTAAAATTTCTTTACCTAAAACTTTAGGCTTAACATTATTAACAAACTCTTTAACAACACTTAATGATACATCTGCCTCTAATAAAGCTTGTCTTATTAATCTCAATCCTTCATCAACCTGATTTTCATCAAGTGATGGTGATTTTTTAAATTTATCGAGTATTCCCTCGAATTTATTTGTTAAATTTTCAAACATATTTCAATCCAGCAATAATCGCACCAGTGGGCGAACCCTCGCTGACTGGTGTCGATCTCTTTGTTTCCAAAGACACCGCAAAATGCTGTTTTTTGCGGAAGTCACAGAAACTATAATAGAGGTTCAAAAAGTCAATAAATAAGTTAAGTATAAATATATGGATTTTAAAGCATATAAAATGGATGGTTTAGGAAATGACTTTGTCATTATTGATCAAAGAAACAGTCAATTTGAATTAAGTCAATCGCAAATCAAAAATATTTGTGACAGAAAAAAAATTGGTTGCGATCAGCTAATATTGGTTAAAAAAAGTGAAAAAGTTGATGCTTTTTTAATTTTTAAAAACTCAGATGGTTCCAGCTCAGGAGCGTGTGGTAATGGCACAAGGTGTGTGGCAAGTCTTTTATCAAAAGAGAACTCTAAAAGTGAAATGATATTTGAAACAGTGAACGGTATCTTAAAATCTAAAATTCTTAACAATAACAACATACAAACTAATATAGGAATCCCCAAAACCAATTGGAGAGAAATTCCTTTATTAAAAGAAATAGATACCAAAAATATTGAAATAAAAGTTGATAATTTGGATCTTTCAGGGACAGCTATAAATGTTGGAAATCCTCACATCATTTTTTTTACTGAAGATTTAGATAAAATTAAGATAAAAGATATAGGACCTAAAATTGAAAATAATCCTTTATTTCCTGAAAAAGTAAATGTTACTTTTGCAAAAAAAATTAATGACAATTATTTTAAAGTTTTACATTGGGAAAGAGGAGCGGGTTTAACTAAAGCTTGTGGTACAGCAGCATGCGCCACAGCAATAGCTGGTGAAATAAATAAAATTTCAAATTATCCGACTGAAATTGAATTTAAATTAGGAAAAATCAAAATAAATAGGGATCCTAATGGAAACATTCTTATGGAAGGAAATGTATCTGATATAGAAAAAATTCGATTAGATTTATGATGAATATTTTTAAAAAATTTAAAGATGGTTTAAAAAAAACTACATCAAATTTTTCTAAAGGTATCAAAGAAATCATAATAAATAAAGAAATTGGTGACAAAGAATTAGAAAAAATTGAGGAATTTTTAATTCAATCAGATGTTGGGCTAAAAGCTTCCTCTGAAATTAGAGAAGTAATTTCTAACCGAAAAATCGATCCAAGCAAAAATGAACTTATAGAAATTCAGAATATTATTAAAAATTATTTAAATTCTTTAATGAAACCTTTAGAAAAGAAAAAATTTTTTGAAAAAATTAAGGAAAGAAAGGCAATTCTTATAGCTGGGGTAAATGGTGTTGGTAAAACAACAACTATTGCTAAAATGTCAAAACTTTATCAATCAAATCATAATGAAGTAATTTTGGCAGCTTGTGATACATTTAGAGCTGCTGCGATTGATCAGTTAGAGAGCTGGTCAAAAAAAATAAATTGTAAGATTATTAAGTCTGATCCAGGTAGTGATCCTGCTTCAGTGGCCTATAAAGCCATGGAATTTGCACAAAATAATAAAATTGATGTTACTTTAATTGATACTGCAGGAAGATTACAAAATAAAAAGAATTTGATGGATGAATTCAAGAAGATTGGAAATGTAATAAAAAAGATTGATGAAAAGGCACCCCAAGAAGTAATATTAGTTTTAGATGCAATATCTGGACAAAACGCGATAAATCAAGTCGAGGAATTTAATAAGATAATACCAATTACAGGATTAGTTATGACTAAACTTGACGGGACCGCAAAAGGCGGGATTTTAATTGCTGTTTCTAAAAAATTTAAGCTACCAATTATTGCTTTGGGTTTCGGTGAAAAAGAAAATGATCTTCAAATTTTTGATAGTGAGAATTTTTCGAATAATTTCATTAATTTCGAATAATTATTTTATGATTTTAAAAAAATTTTGAATATTTTTTAGCAACTCTGCATCGAAATCCATCATGTGATCATCGCCTTCTTTAAAATAGCTTACTTTAGGTTCAGAAAGATTTTCAAAAATTTCTTTTCCCATACTGAAAGGTACTATTTTATCTTTATCTCCATGCATTACCATTTTTGGAAAATCTATATTATTAATTTTATTGATTGACTCATATCTATCTTTAAGAAGTATTTTTACTGGTAGATATGGGTAATATATTTTAGATAATTTAACCATTGATGTAAAAGGAGATTCTAAAATTATGCCTGCAAATTTATGTTTTGATGCTAAATCAATAGCTACCGCTGTACCCAACGACTCTCCGTACAAAATTATATCTTTATCAGATACTCCGTAATCGTTAAGCCATTTTTTTGCTGATTCTGAGTCTTTATATAATCCTATTTCGTTTGGTTCTCCTTCATTACCGCTAAATCCTCTATAGGCAATAATCAAGTAGTTTATGTCAAGTTTTGATATATCATTTAGTTTATAAATTCTATTTTGCAAATTTCCTGCATTGCCATGAAAAAAAAGTAATGTTTTAAATTTTTTATTTTTAAAATGGTGCCAGCCTAAAATTTTAAAATCTGAGTTTATATAAACTTTTTCAATATTGTGATTTAATTGATTTTCCTCCAAATAATTATTTTCATAGGGATGATACATTAATTTTCTCTGAGAAAAAAAGATTACTAAGACAACTACTAAATAGATAAGTGCTAAAGTAAAAATAGAGTTTAAAATTATCATTGAAATCTTTTTATACATTTTTTTTATATTTAACTAAATAAACTCCTAGAAAGACTAATATTGATCCATAAATATGAAAAGTTTTTAGGCTCTCGCCAAAAAATAAAATTCCATAAAATGCTCCATAAACTGTAAATAAATATAAAGTAAAGCCAGTCGTGGTTGCTCCTAGATATCTTTGAGCATAAGTATACAAAGAAAATGCGATTATACCTGGTGAAACTGCTGCAAATATTACCCAAGTTACAAAATTTAGATCAAATGTGGTATTTTTTATATATATTTCTTCAATTAAATAAAATGGTAGCAAACTTAGTGCACCAAAAAAAGATATAAGCGTAAATCTTTCAAATACTTTAAATGATGATTTCCAGTAAAATAAAAATATAGAATATAAAGCCCAACCAATTGAAGCTCCTAACATCCAAATATCACCTTTGGTAAACTTTAGCTTAATCAATGCTAAATAATCGCCTTTGACAATAATAATGATAACTCCAATTAAACAAGATATTAGACCAGCTATTTTTAATAAATTCATTTTCTCTTTAAAGAAAAAATAGCACAAAAGTATTATAAAAATAGGGGATGAGGTATAAATTATACCCATATTTATTATTGTTGTGGTTTGACCGGCTATAAATGGGAAAGCCCCACATACTCCGCACCCCATGAAACCTAAAAAAAATAGTTTTTTATATTCTTTAAATACAATTTTTTTTTTTGAGAAAATTTTATAATTAAATAGTAAAAGAATAAAAAAAACAGTTAACCATCTCCAAAATGCAAGAGATATTGGTGGTATAAATTCAACCCCACCTCTTGCAACTACTAGATTACTCGCCATGAAAATAGGTTGAATTATAAGTAAAGCGTAAGCTAGAAGCTCTTTTTTAATCACAAAATCTATTAAGATTTATCAAAAAAAGTCTCATATATCATCATTGCAATCGCTATTCCCATCAAGATGTATACTGGTAATACGTCGGTAAATCCAATCATCATAGATCTTGTTAATGTTGTTGCAAGTCCAACTAAAAAAAATATTGCAAAACTTAAACCGACAATAAGTGTGATTTTATTCATTAAATTTTTTGCTCTCTTTTTCTAACCAGTTAGCTACACCTAAAAATCTATTGTCGTCATACCTGTCACCAACTAATTGAATTCCTAATGGTAAATTATTTTCACCTTGAAGTAAAGGTAGAGAAATTGCTGGTGTATGCATATATGACCATACCCTGTTAAAGTCAGCACTACCCGTGCTCTTTAAACCTTTATCAGCTACGCCAGTACTACATGGGCTTAATACTCCATGATAATCTTCAAATACCTCTTTATAAGATTCGTAACTTCTGTCCATAAAATCAACTGCATCTAGATATTCTTTAGCAGAGTACTTCATGCCTTTAGAAATGGCGGCTTGCATTTCTTTTGAAAGTTTAGATTTTGATTTTTTATAATAAACTTGAAAATTGTTTGCCAAGTCAGATTCATGTATTATTCTATGATGTTTGTCTATATCTGTGAAATATGAAGGTGTATCGAATATCTCAATATTTTTTTTAAAAGATTTAATAAAATACTCAAAAGCCTCTCTTGATTTTTTATCGACTTTTTTCCAACTAGCAGTCTTGTAAAATATAAATTTTGGTTCAAACATTGGACCCTTTTTACATTCATCTAACATAAATTCTGATGAATAGTGTATTGTTGCTTTGTCATAAGAATCTTTTTTAATTAATACTTTTGCAAGTAAAGCTACATCTTCAACTGTTTTTCCAAAAACTCCAATGTGATCAAGATTAAAAGAGGTTCTTAAAACTCCGTTGCGCGAAATTAATCCATAACTTGGTTTGTAACCAACTACTCCACAATAAGATGCTGGTCTTATTACTGAACCTCCAGTTTGAGATCCAATTGACAAGGGGGCCATATGCGAAGCTATAACGGCTGCAGATCCACTTGAAGATCCGCCTGGAGTCCTTGAATAATCATGAGGATTTTTAGTTTTAGGTGGAGCAAGATAGGCTAATTCAGAAGTATTTGTTTTTCCCATAATTAAAGCTCCTGCTGTTTTTAATAAATCTACTATTTCCGCATTTTGTGACTCTGTTTTACCTTTTCTTAAAATAGTACCGCATTCAGTTGGCATATCATAAGTTCCTATAATATCTTTGAGCGCAACCGGGATACCATGAAGTGGCCCAACTACTTTTCCAGATCTTCTATGATTATCTGCTTCCTCTGCTTTTTCTAAAAGAAGTTTTTTGTCTATATAAGCCCAAGCTTTTACATCTTTTTCAAACTTGTTTATTTGTTCGATATAAGATTTGCATAAATCAACTGAGTTTAAATCTGAATTTCTAATCTTATCTGCTATTTCAGATACTTTTAATGAAAATAGATTGGACATAAATATTTATTCTGCGAATAAAGTATCAGGTAACCAAAGCGCTATTCCAGGAAACATGTACATTAAAACCATTGCAAAGATTACAATTCCTAAGAACGGCATTATACCTCTAAAGATTTGCATTAGCTCAACATTTTTACTTTGCACGCCTTTTAAATAATAAGCTGACATTGCCATAGGTGGTGTTAAAAAAGATGTCTGCAAATTTAACGCTATTAACATGGCAAAGAAGTAAGGATTTACTCCAAAAAACTCTACAAGTGGTAGAAATATTGGCACAAATATAATCAGTATTTCCGTCCATTCCAACGGCCAACCCAGTAAGAAAATTATTATTTGAGTGATAACTAGAAATTGCCAAGGTTGAATATCCATTGATTTAAAAAAATGTTCAAAAACTTCATGTCCACCTAAGTAAGAAAATACTGAAGCAAACGTCCAAGAACCAACAAATAGCCACATGATCATTGCGCTAGTTTTTGCAGTTAAAAATACTGATTCTTTAAAATTTTTCCATTTAAGTGATTTATAAAAATAAGATAAAACTAAAGCTCCAAATGCACCTACAGCCGCTGCTTCTGCGGGTGTTGCTAGTCCACCTAAAATTGTTCCTAAGACTAAAATTATTAATGAGAATAAAGGTACAAAAGAAACTAACACTTCTTTTAAAATTTCTGCTCTTGGAGGAATTTCTTCTGCTGCAGGTTTGGGTGCTAAAGAGGGGTTAAAATATGCTCTTATAATTACGTATAAAATATAAAGACCTGCTAACATAAGGCCAGGAAATATTGCTGCCGCAAAAAGTCTTAGCGGAGATAATTGTGCAATTACTGCATAAACTATAAGCATAATGCTTGGGGGAATTAAAATTCCCAAACATCCACCTGAACAAATAACTCCAGATGCAAATTTTTTATCGTAACCAGCTTTTACCATTGCAGGCCAAGCTAAAAGTCCCATCAAAGTAACTACTGCCCCAATAATACCAGTCGCTGTTGAGAATAATGCACATGTTACAAGTGCGGCAACAGCCATCGAAGCTGGAAGTCTGTGAGAAGCAAGTCTTATAGCAAAAAATAATTTTGCTACTATTCCAGCTCTTTCGACTAAATATCCCATAAACAAGAACAAGGGCACGGCGGTTAAAACCGTATTATCCATTATGGTATAAGTGTTTGAAACAAGAAGCGAAAATATCCGATTATCAAACATATGATCCATCCTTGATGGATCAAAATATGCGTAGTACCCAAATCCAACTCCCATAGCTAATAAAGTAAACGCAATTGGAAAACCCAATAGGACTGCAAATAAAAATAAACTCATCATTAAGATCGCTATTTCTGGGTTTGTTAATTCAAATAACATCTGATTTTTCGTCCTTTTGTGAAGTCCTCATTAAAATTTTTTCTGTCTCTACAGCGTCAGCTGACAATCTCTCGGGCCAATGACCGGTTTTGATACAAATAATTGCTCTACACACTTCGCTAATGCCTTGTATGGTTAATAGAATTCCAGACAAAGGTATTAAAGATTTTGCCATATAAATTTGTATTTGGGCAGGACTGTTCCAACTAGTTTCTTTTATTTTCCAAGCCAAAGCTGCATATTCAAAACCATAAAATGCTAAAGCTAATATTCCAGGAAAGAAAAAAATAAAGTATAAAATTAGATCTATCCATCCCTGAACTCTTGTAGGAAATAATCTATAAATTACATCTCCTCTAACATGTGCCTCTGTAGACAAACAATAAGCACCTGCCATCATAAAAATTGCACCATACATCTGTAAACTGAAGTCAAAGTTCCAAAGCGTTGGACTATTAAAAGCGTAAGCCATAACTACCTCGTAACAGGTTCCGCCCATAAGTATAACAATACACCAAGAAAAAGCTTTACCCATTGATGCGCTGAGTGTGTCTGCAAATTTTATGAAAGATTTCATCAAACTAGTTTATGTTAATTCTTAGGTATTAATCAAATAAAAAAGGGGGCCAATGGCCCCCTTTAATTAAATTGTTATAAATTATTATATTTTTACTTTACCAATCGGTCCGAACTCATTTTCATATGCTAATTTGTAATTAGGCTGATTCATCAGCAAGTATTTCATTACTCTCTTAGCGTATGCTTTTTGAGAATCAACGATTTTCTTAAAGAAAGCGTCTTTCTTAGTAAAATCACCAATTACCTTATCCCAACCTTTTAGTTGTTGAGCTAAGATCTCATCTGAAGTTTGGTAAACATTTACTTTATGTTGATTCATTAATTTAGATAAATCAGCTGAATATCTAACTAATGCTTTAAAGTAGTTGTCTGTGTTTGCAGCGTAAGCAGCATTTTTCAATATTGCTTGGTTCGCTGGAGACAGACTGTTAAATGTTTTGTTGTTTATTGGTATTTCAAACATCTCTTGTGACTGGTGAAAGCTTCCTAAGTGATAATGCTTAGAAACATCTTGCATACCAAATTGAGAGTCTGATGTTGGGTTGTTAAACTCAGCTGCTTCGATCAATCCAGTTTTCATAGCTGGCTGAATCTCACCGCCTGGTAATTGTCTAACGACCATACCCATTGCTGTAAGAACGTTAGTAGCAAGACCAACAGTTCTGTACTTCATACCTTTAACGTCAGATACTTTTGTTACGTTCTTTTTAAACCAACCAAAAGGTTGTGCTGGCATAGGCATATGGAAAACTCCTGTATAGTCGTAACCAACTTTTGCAATTGTTTCCTCATACAGTTTTCTTCCTCCACCATACTCCATCCATCCCATTACTTCCTGAGATGACATTCCGTAAGATGGTCCAGTTCCAAACAAAGATGCAGCTGGATTTTTACCATACCAATAAGCAGTTACCCAGTGACCCATATCCACAGCTCCTGAACTTACTGCTGATCCGATTTCACTTGTTTTTACTACTGCTCCAACTGGCTGTAAATCAATTTTGAGTGATCCACCTGACATGTCGTTAACCATTTTGCAATAGTCACCTGCCATTTCAAAAAAGATATTAGCACCACTTGGCCATGCTGCTTGCATTTTTAGAGTTTGTGGAGCTCCGAATGCAATGTTTGGCATTGCTACTGCTGCTGTTGCTGCTGCACCAGTTGCTGCTGCTGCCTTAAAGAACTTTCGTCTTGAAGGAATTTTTCCTTTTAACGATTTTTTTTCTTTAATCATTTATTTCTCCTCTATTTAGTTAATTAACTTAGTAATATTAAAACATAAAATGAACTTAGAGTCCTAAGTTAAAATCATTCTAAAAATATTTATTTACAACTATGAGTGGTATTATTTTATTAATTTACCTTATTTTTACAGTTACCTGTGCTGAAGAATTCCTCAACGTTATCAATTGCAAGATTCGCCATTGCTGTTCTTGTTTCTTTAGTGGCGCTCCCTAAATGGGGAAGAATAAAAACACTTTTATGTTTTAGGTAGCCAGGATTCAAATTAGGCTCATTTTTGTAAACGTCCAAACCTGCTGCATAAATTTTTCTTCTATCTAATGCATCTAAAAGCGCATCATCATCAACTATATCTCCACGAGCGACATTAGTTACAACTGCACCCTTAGGCAAATATTCCAAAGTTTCTTTATTAATTAGATTGATTGTTTCTTTTGAGGCTGGACAACACACAGATAAAACATCTGATACTTTCATCAAACTTTTTAGATTATCATGATAAACAGCACCTTGCTCTTTCTCGGGAGATAATTTGGATCTGTTATGATAGTGAATTATCATACCAAGTGACTTTGCAACATTTGCAATTTTTTGACCAATTCGACCCATTCCTAAAATACCTAATCTTGAACCTGTTAGTTGTTTGCCAATCAAATAATCTGCTGACCATTTCCAATTAGATTCTTTCGCTGCTTGAATACCTTCACTTGCTCTTCTGCAAGCCCCAAGAATTAATAATATTCCTATTTCTGCTGTGGCATCTGTTAAAACTTCTGGTGTATTAGTTACTGCTATATTTTTTTTTTTCGCTGCAATTAAATCAATATTTCCAAATCCTACAGCAAAATTTGACAAAATTTTTACACTTTCGGGCAATTTATCAATTGTTGCCTCGTCCATTTTGTCAGTTAATGATGTTAGAATTCCATCACAACCTTGACTTAATTCTATTAACTTTGTCTGAGAATAAAGCTCATCGTTTAAATTTAACTTTGCATCCCATAATTTCGAGGCTTTCTCTTCGTTTGATCTTAAGAGTTTTCTGGTAATTAAAATTTTTTTCATTCAACTTATTAATTTAAGTCAAAAATCTTACCAGGGTTCATTATATTGTTTGGATCTATAGTTCTTTTTATAGACTTCATAACAGGTAAATTATCGCCGTGTTCTTTAAGAAGGTAATCTTTTTTATGCAGTCCAACTCCGTGCTCCCCTGTAATAGTACCCTCTAATTCTAATGTTTTTTCTATAAGAATATCACTAAACTTTCTTATTTTCTGATAAGTTTCTTTTTTTTCTGGATCATAAGGAAGCAATACATGAAAATTACCATCACCTAAATGTCCAACCATAGGAGCTCTTAATCCAAATTTTTTAGCTTCTGCATCTGCAAAATTAACACACTCCGTTATTCTGGAAATCGGCAAACAAACATCTGTTGAATATACCCTTCCATTGTTTATCTGAGCTTTCACTGAATAATATACATCCCATCTCGCCTGCCATAGTTTATTTCTTTCAGCTAAATCTTTAGCCCATTTAAAAGAACTGCCATTATTATTTTTTGAAATTTCCTCAACAACACCAATCGATTCTTTGTTAGATATCTCTGAACCGTGAAACTCAAAAAATAATGTTGGGGTTGCGTCTACGTCTTTAAGTTTTGAATACTCTATACTAATTTCCATTTGATCTTTATTAAGCATTTCTATTCTTGCAATTGGTATTCCATATTGAATTACTTCTTGGGCTGTTTTTACAGCTTCTTCAAGAGACTTAAAATGACAAACTGCACTCATAATACTTTCCGGAATTGGTGATAGCCTTAGTTGCACTTCAGTTATAATTCCTAAAGTACCTTCAGAACCGATAAATAGATTCGTTAAATTATATCCTGCAGAAGTTTTTTTTGTTCTGCTTCCTGTTTTTATAATTTCGCCGCTTGGTAAAACTACAGTTAATCCTGATATAACTGTTTTCATAGTTCCATATTTTACTGCCATAGTTCCTGATGCAGAGGTAGCAGCCATACCACCAATTGCAGCATTAGCACCTGGGTCTATTGGAAAAAATACACCATCTTCCCTTAAATACTCATTCAGCTGCTCTCTTGTCACGCAAGCTTGAACTTTACAATCAAAGTCCTCTACATTAACACTTAGTATCTTATTCATCTTTTCGAGAGAAATAGTAATACCTTGGTCATTTCCAACAACGTTCCCTTCTAAGGAGGTGCCAGTACCAAAAGGAACAACAGGTATTTTATGCTGGTTACAAAGTTTTAATATCTTTGAAACCTCTTCATTTGACTCAGGAAATACTACAGCTTTTGACAAAATGGGATCATAAGTATCCTCTCCCCTTGAATAAGTTAATCTTGTTGACTCTGACTGTGAGAACCTTGAATTTAATATTTTTTTTAATTCTAATTGAACTTCGTTATTCATAAAAGGATGATACTATAAAAATTTAATAAAAAAAATACTTAAATTACTTAAGTATTTTTTTAATATTTTCTAATGCTTGAGATATATTATCTCTTGAGGCAGCAAAACTAAATCTTACATAATCTTGACAAGTTTGACCGAATGCTGTTCCTGGCACAATGGCAACACCTGCTTCATGCATAGCCTTTTTACAAAATTCTTTGCCACTCATTCCAGTTCCTTTAACATTTGGAAATGCGTAAAATGCACCACCAGGTAAACTACATTCAACACCTGGTAAATCATTTAATCCTTTATGAATAAGATCTCTTCTTGCTGTAAATTTTTCCATCATCTCGTGAATTGAGTCATCTGGTCCATCTAGTGCAGCAATACCAGCAAACTGAGCGGCTGCATTTACACAGGAAACACTATTTATTAATAGTTTATTTACATGTTCCACCAAATGTTCTGGCCAAAAGCTCCAACCTAATCTCCATCCAGTCATAGAGTAAGCTTTACTCCAGCCCTCTAATACAATTAGTCTTTCTCTTAACGCAGGATAATTAAAGAAAGTTGGCATCTCTTTGTCATCAAAAATCTGTCTACTATAAATTTCATCGCTCAAAATTGTTACATGAGGATGACTTTCTAAACCTTTTGCAAGTTTATCAATCTCTGACTTTTCTACAAAACTACCTGTCGGATTGTTTGGGTTAATAAGTATAAGCAGTCTTGTTTTCTCTGTTATTAAAGACAATATTTCTTCTGCATTAAACTTCAAATCTTTATCTTTTGTAAGGTCATACGGTACGGGAGTTGAACCTGTATAATTAATCATTGACTCATAAATTGGAAAAGCTGGAGTTGGATGAATTATTTCTACCCCAGGTTCACCAAAGCATTGAATTGCGTAATGCATTGTTGGTTTACCCCCTGGCATTATGATAATTCTTTCGGGATCAATATCCTGATTGTAAAGTTTTTTAATTTTTCTAGAAACAGCTTGTCTACATTCTAAAATTCCATTTGATAAAACATAACCATGGTGACCATCATCTAAAGCTTTTTTTGCAGCGTCTACTACATGTTTGGGAGTTTTAAAATCAGGTTGACCTAACCCAAGATGTATCATTGGTTTGCCAGTAGCTTCTAATTTTTTTGCTTCTGCTAGAACAGAAAAAGCAGTTTCGGTCCCCAATCTATCTAAACTTTTTGCTAACTTCATAATTTTAATTATTTACTATTTCTATAAATTATTTTTGTACTATTCAACTCTTTTAAATTTTTACACCCCATTAAAACCATGTTTCTGTTTATCTCATCGTGCATGTTTTGAAGTAGATGTTCAACACCTTTTTGACCACCTGCGGCTAAAGAAAACAAAAACATTTTTCCAAAACTGCATGCTTTCGCACCTGCAGATATGGCTTTTATCACATGTGTTCCCCTTCTTACTCCCCCATCAAGAATAATTTCTAATTTGTCCCCGACAGCGTCAGAAATGGCTTTAACCTGATCGAAGGGGGCTCTAGATCCATCAAGTTGTCGTCCACCATGATTTGAAACCATGATTGCGGTACACCCAATATCAATTGCTCTCTTTGCATCATCTACGGACATGACTCCTTTTAAGGCAAATGGTCCATTCCATTTTTTTGCACAATATTCTGCATCTTTCCAGCTCATAGCGGGGTCATATTGCTCATTAATATATTCGATTACTGACTTAGCAATATTTGTTCCTTTATCAGTTTTTTTTTTGACATTTGAAAGCTCGAATCTCTTACCGGTTAAATAATTAAATACCCATTTAGGACGCATTGCAAAACTCATTAAACTTTTAAAAGTTAACTTTGGGGGTGTGGTAAAGCCTGTTCTATGATCCTTTTCTCTATTGCCTGCAACTAAAGTATCTACAGTCAAACACATTGCATCAAAACCAGATCTCCTAGACCTTTCAATCAAGTCATCTGAGATAGAACGATCCTTATGGACATAAAGTTGAAATAATTTTGGTCCGCTAGAAAGATTTGATATTTCTTCAATAGAGTTATTACCCATAGAGGACATGCTGTAAAAAGTTCCAAATTTCTCAGCTGCTCTTGCCGATGCTTTGTCCCCTTCAGGATGGTAAAGTCTCTGCATGGCAGCAGGTGAAAGAAAAATAGGCATATCTATTTTTCGTCCAAATAAAGTAGTAGATAAATCTGGTTTACCAACGCTTGCTAAAATGTTTGGAACTAAGTCACAATCGTTAAATGACTCCGTGTTCCTATTAAGAGTTATTTCATCGTCAGAACCACCATCAATATAATGAAAAATTGGTGAAGGTAATTTTTTTTTTGCTAGGTTTCTATAATCCTCAAAATTATAACAGTCTTTAAGGCTCATTTAGTGATTTAAATATTTCTAAATCGTAGATTATTTCTATTTAGATCGCTTATCTTAGTACAACCCATTAATTTCATATCTCTTTCTAATTCAGCTTTATATTGCCCCAAAGCCCTTTCAACACCTGCTTGTCCCGCCGCAGCTAAAGCGTAAAGATATAATCTTCCTCCTGCGCAAGCTTTTGCACCTAATGATAGGGCTTTAAGCATATGCGTGCCTCTCTGAAATCCACCCTCGCAAATAACATCAATTTTATCACCAACAGCATCAACTATTTCTGCTAATTGGTCAAATGGTGATCTTGATCCGTCTAGTTGTCTTCCTCCATGGTTTGAAACCATTATTCCAGTACATCCAATATCAACTGCTTTTTTTGCATCTTCAACACTCATAATTCCTTTGAGAGCAAAATGACCATTCCACTTAGAACATAATTTTTCAGCATCATTCCAATTCATTGATTGATCCAGCATAGTAGAAAAATAATTTCCAATTGAAGAATTTGTACTTGTTCCTTCTTTTACAAAATCTTGTAAATGAGGTAATTCAAATTTTCCTTTTGTAAGATAATTTATTCCCCACATTGGCTTAGTAGCAAAACTATATAAACTTGATAAAGTAAGCTTAGGGGGTGAAGTAAAACCTGTTCTTAAATCTCTCTCACGGTTTCCACCTGTTATAGTATCAACGGTTAAAGCCATTACATCAAATTTAGCTGCCTTTGCTCTCTCTAAGCAAGAATCATTTAAACCTCTGTCCTTGTGGAAATAAAATTGAAACATTTTAGGAGTATCTATCATTGAAGAAATTTCCTCTACACTAACTGTAGCTAAAGCAGAAACACCGAACATCGTATTAAATTTCTGAGCAGCTTTTCCCACTGCTCTTTCACCATCATAATGAAACAATCTTTGTAAAGCAGTTGGTGAACAGTAAAAAGGTAAATCAATTTTTTTTCCAAAAATTGTCGTTGACAAATCTACATTCTCTACACCTCTTAACACATTAGGTACAAGATCTACATCATTAAATGCAGATGTATTTCGATTATATGTTATTTCGTCATCTGCAGCACCATCAATATAGTGAAATATTGGTGATGGTAATTTTTTTTTAGCTAGAGTTCTAAAATCATTAAAATTATGGCAATTACTTAAATTCATCCTAATAATCTAAAAGCTTTTTGAGAAATTAAACATATAACTATTTGCCCCAGGATTCTTTTCACCCAAACTGGCATTAGATAAATGGTTATATGAAAAACCAAATTCTGTGCTTGATGATAAATCTAACGATAATTGTAGCTCACTTTTGAACTCCACCATATGTCCTAAATCTTTGCCATCTCCCTCTTGATATAGTCCAGGAGTAAAACTAGGGGTTAAATTTAATTTACCAAATTTATACTCAGCTTGAATTCCAGTGTAAAGATACGATGCTGAGTCAGCTGTAAGCATAAAACCAGTGACTGGCTTGATAGTACCTATAAAACTATCTCTAAAAAGATTATCATTTAAATGTTGAATACCTATTATTTGAGATTTTTTACCTTTGTCACTGAAATCAAACATTCCAGTATAAACATTATATTTATGGCCAGAGTCTATTTTTGTTTTATCTTCTCCAAATGACTTATCAAATATTATAACAGTTAAGAATAGAACTAATAAAGTTTTTAAAAAATTTTTCATGTTTTTTTTTTCTTATATATTCTTATATATATTATTGCACCACCTAATAAAAAAAACAATATTGGTATAACCCATAATAAAAAGGTTTTTTTAGAATATCCCGGATCATAAACAATCCATTGTCCGTATTTTTTGACCAATATCTTGTAAATTTGACTTTCTGAATAACCACTATTTATTTGATCTTTAATATAAACTCTCATGCTCAACGCAAATTCTGAATTAGAGTCGTATATTGACTGACCTTGACAGATTAAACATCTTAAATTTTTTGCGATGTCATTCTCAAGTTTAGAGAAAGGTTCATTTTCAGAATAACAATTTCCAAAAACACTATTGAATAAAATAAGCAAAATAATAAACTTTTTTTTAACCATTAGTAATTTCTTTAATTTTTCTTATATGATCATTATTTATTGGCCCTATTATCTTAAGTAAAATTTTTCTGTTTTTATTAATTAGAAAAGTTTCTGGAACTCCGTAAGCACCTAAATTAATAGATTGTGTTCCATTGTAATCTACTAAATTATATTTAAATGGGTTTCCATAATTATTTAAAAAATTTATAGAATTTTTTTTTTTGTCTTTATAATTTATGCCAATATTTTGCAGTGAACTTATGTTGCTTAAATTTTTAAGTAGATCATTTTCCTCTCTACACGGCACGCACCAGGATGCCCAAATATTAATTAATGAAAAATCTCTATCTTTAACAATTTCACTTAATTGTATTTCATTTGAGGAGAATAATTCGGGTAAATTAAAATCTGGTAAGTATGTTACCTTTTGATTTTGAAATGTAGGAGAGTAAGTTTTATCTTTATTTAATGCTTTATTAAGTATCAAAAAGCAAAATACTAAGAAGGCTATTATTAAAAAACTAAGAGTAATTTTTTTTTTTACTAAAAATTGCAAATGTGCCTCCAAAAATTATTATTAAAGTAGATATCCAGATCCAGATCATAAATGGTTTATTCTGATATCTAACATTAAATAGCTGTTCATCTTTAATTAAATTAATTGTTATAAATCTATCTTTAAATAGAGTTGTTTTAATTGCTGCCTCACTAGTTGCAATAACTGGTTGATTATAAATTCTAATTTCAGGATTAAGCTTAATTATTTTATCATAATTGTTTTTTATCTCAAAAATCCCAATTATCGAAGAGTAATTTCTTTCTTCTTCTTTTATAACTTTTTTAAAAGTTATTTTTTCATTTTTTGAAATAAAACTATCTCCTACTTTAATGTTTTTAATAATTTCTGTAGAAGTAACACTATTAAACAATATTGACAGCATCAGCATTGCAAAACCTAAATGTGATAAGTTTTGAGAATGATTCGTATTATTTTTTAAAAAGTTAGGAAGTGTTTTGATGATTAAAAAAACTAGAGAAAAAATTAAAATTATAGTTAATAAATTTTTTTGAGATAAATAATATACAGTTATACCTGTTGCAATTAATGTAAGTAAAAAGTAGTAAATGTAACTCATCTCAAATTTCAAATTTGTTTTAATCCAATTCATACTCGGTCCCACTGACATAAACAAAAAAAATGGCACTAAAAACGGTATTAAAAGCTTGTTATAAAATGGAGGTCCAATAGAAATTTTTTCTGAAGTAATTACATCTAAAAATATTGGATATACTGTTCCTATTAAAACTACACTCAAAAAATAAATCATAAACCAATTATTTATTAATACTGAAGTTTCTTTACTTAAAAAAAAAATTTGTTTTTTATTTTCTAAATTTTTACTTTCGAAGATTAAAAATATTACAAAAGACATAAATATTAAAATAAATAAAAAAATTAGAATATAAATTCCCCTCGAAGGATCATTTGCAAACGTGTGAACTGAATTAAGAATTCCAGACCTAACTAGAAATGTTCCAGTAACACTTAGCATAAAGGTCACTATACTTAATATAATCGACCAACTTTTAAGTATGCCTCTTTTCTCTAGAGTTGAAATACAATGTAAAAGAGCAGTTAAACTCAACCATGGCATTAGAGAAATGTTTTCAACTGGGTCCCAAAACCAAAATCCTCCCCATCCTAACTCATAGTATGCCCAAATCGAGCCTAAAAGAATACCACCTGTTAAAAAAGTCCAGGATATTAAAACCCATTTTTTTAAATTTTTTGCCCAGATACTATTAACATATCCGGTTACCATTGCAGCTAGAGCAGAAGCAAATATAATTGATGTTCCAACATATCCAACATATAAAACTGGCGGATGTATTGCTAACGCTGGATCTTGAAGAATGGGATTTAATCCAAGACCTTCGGTTGGAATCGGGAAAAGAGTATCAAATGGGTTTGAAGTTTTAAGAACAAAAATAAAAAAACCAATAATAATTATTTGATGAAAAATTAAGGTGTAAAGTCTAAAATTTTTAGGCTCATTTTTAGAGTTAAAGAAAAAAAATAATATAAAACTTGTAAGCACCAATAACCACAAAAGTAAGCTTCCTTCATGATTCCCCCACAAACCTGTGATTTTATAAAATAGCGGTTTTGTTGAGTGAGAGTTGTTATAGACAGTCGCATTGCTAAAATCGGATGTAAAAAAAGAATACAATAAAATAAAAAAACCAATAACGACGAAAAAAAATTGAAATGTAAGAAATTTATAAATTTTATTTTCTAATTTTAAAGAATTTTTTTTTATATTGAACACAGAGCAAAAAAAAACAGTAAAAGAGGATACAAGTCCTAAGAATAATGAGAAAAAACCTAAATTAGATAACATCATTTTTGCTCAAGACTTTCTTTTACTTCGGGAGGCATATAATTTTCGTCATGCTTTGCTAAAATTTTATCAGCAATAAATAAATTGTTATCTTGTAAAATACCTTCTGCCACTACTCCTTTTTCTTCCTGAAACAAATTTGGAACAGTTCCTGCAAAAATAACACTTATTTCATTTTTGAAGTCAGTGATAATAAAAAAAATTTTTTTATTATCTAAAGTTATAGAGTCTTTCTTTACCATTCCTCCTACTCTAATTTTTTTTGTTATATTCTCAGAAGATTGTTTAATTTCAGTAGGTGATTTAAAATATACAACATCATCCTCTAAGAGCTTGAGTATAATATAAACGCTTAAAATGATTATAGTTAAGATAGAAATTATAAATACAATTCTTAATCTAACTTTTTTACCATACATTAATCTAAATTAGATTTTGTGAGCAACTGTTCTTACAAATGTTCTATTTGTTGATTGTTTATGAGCTAAAGTGATCTGTTGTGAATTTAAAGATTTATATTTTTTAGAAAATTTAGCGTGTTCTTTATCAAATTGCCTAATTGTTACTTTGTATAAAATGAAAAAGTTGAATAAAGTAAATGAGAACGCAGACCAAACATACACTCCATATCCATTCATTATTAATAAATCTAAGTTCATATTCTATTTAAGCCTTTATTTTTTACTTTTATCAACTCCACATTATATTTCATCAAAAAAATCAACATAGAAAATAGTGCAAATGCCGCAGTCATTAAAAATAATGGTATTAACATTGATGAGTGAATAGTGCTTTCTGATAAAACATTAATCGAAGATGGTTGGTGTAGGGTTGCCCACCAGTCCACTGAGAATTTGATAATTGGAACATTAATTGCTCCTATAATTGAAATGTACGAAGAAATTGTAATGGCTTTATTTTTTTCAAAAATTTTCCATGTTAATAAATATAAAAAATAGAACAAAAACAATACTAACATCGAAGTTATTCTTGGATCCCACGCCCACCATGTTCCCCAGGTTGGTTTTCCCCAAATTGATCCAGTAACTAGGGCTATTAAATTAAAAATGAATCCTGACGGGGCTAAACTTTTTGAGATCAAAACAAAATTTTTATTTTTAAATACCAAAACTCCAAGAGACAAAAAAGCGATAATAGAAAAAATTCCTAGAGAAATCCAAGCTGAGGGAACATGTACATACATTATTCTAACAGAGTCACTTTGAAGGTAATCTTTAGGAGATATTACTAATGCCTCAAATAAACCAAGTGAAAGAAAAATTATAAATA
Organism: uncultured Pelagibacteraceae bacterium; assembly: GCA_902571525.1. Lineage (GTDB taxonomy): Bacteria > Pseudomonadota > Alphaproteobacteria > Pelagibacterales > Pelagibacteraceae > Pelagibacter. Next base: position 44,051 of record CACGCL010000001.1, on the reverse strand, counting down.
ATATAGATATTAGATTTCTAAACTTGGAAGAAATTAATATTTTTTTACTTTTTTCGTTTAATAAAGCTAACATTTTATTTATATATATATCTTGAAAATAAACTGATCAAGAATGTTGAGGGAGATAATTAAAGGGAAACGTTAACATCCTTGATCAGTAGATAAAATGTAATAAATTGATTTGTCTAAGTTTTGTGAAAATTGTGTTATAAAGATGACGATTAGTTTGATGGCTTAAAGTAGCTGGTTCCTTTTTTTCCAGAAAATATCTCGTTAATTAAAGGATGTTTTATTGGATCTCCAGAATAGTCCTTTATAAGATTTTGTTCAGATACATACGCCTCATATGTAATATCCTCATTTTCAGCAAGCAGATGATAAAAAGGTTGGTCTTTTCTCGGTCTTACATTCTTTGGGATAGATTCGTACCATTCTTCTGAGTTATTGAACTCAAAATCAACATCATAAATCACACCTCTAAAATCAAAATGTTTATGTTTTACTACATCACCTATAGAAAATTTTGCTTTTTGAATAGTCACTATTTAAATATGTGTATTCTTGTAAAAAAATCAATAAAAAAAATATTAAATTTTTGCATATCTGATAGAATTAAACTGTGAATAAGTCTTTAATTAAATTCATCACTGATTTTGGACCTTTAATAATATTTTTTAGCTTTTATTACAAAAGTGGTAAAAATCTGCAGATAGCTATACCGCCATTGGTTATTGCGACAATAATATCTATAATAATAGTTTGGATACTTGAAAAGAAAATTCCTTTCGTTCCGCTATTAGGTGGAGTTTTAATAACTTTTTTTGGTGGACTTACAATTTATTTCGAAAATCCTGTCTTTATTTATATGAAGCCAACTATTATAAATATAATATTCGCAATTACACTTTTTTTTGGAAAATATTTTACAAGCGAACCAATTTTAAAAAAAATTTTAGGTAAAACTATGCCTTTAAATAATGAAGGATGGAATAAACTTAATTCACGATGGATTTTTTTCTTCGTTTTTTTAGCTGTTTTAAATGAGTTTATTTGGCGTACTCAGTCAGAGGAATTCTGGGTAAACTTTAAAGTTTGGGGAATGATGCCAATTACAATTATATTTACGGCTTTCCAAATTCCTTTAATAAATAAATATAAAATAGATGAATAGAGAAATAAAACTTGTAGTCGATAACTCTTTTAAAACTAAAGAAAATAAGTTTTTTTTTGAAAAAAAAGAACTTAAAACTATATTAAATTTGTATGCTAAAATGGTTTCTAGAGGCTCGTGGAAAGATTATGGTCTTCATATTTCATCTAAAAGAGTAAGCTTTAGTGTATTTAAAAACTCAGCAGAAAATGCTGTTTACAACATTTGTAAAAACTTTAAACCATCAAATAAAAACTTAAGATATCTAATTACAGATAACAGAAATAGAATAATTAAAAACTCTGATAATCTTGAAGTTTTATTAAATAATATAGATTGGAAAAAAATATAATTTATCTTCTTTGTCCGAAAAGCCTTAATAACATTATAAACAGGTTGATGAAATCAAGATAAAGAGTTAATGCACCCATTATTGCTTTTTTACCTGAGATTTCTACTGTGTCATTAGCTGAATACATGTTTTTTATTTTTTGAGTATCATATGCAGTTAAACCTACGAATATCAGGACACCCAAAATGGAAACAATGAAATACATCATTGCAGATTTTAAAAATATATTTACTAGTGATGCAATGATTATTCCTATAAGACCCATCATTAAAAAAGAGCCTAATTTGGTTAAATCTCTTTTAGTTGTATATCCATAAATACTCATAGCTCCAAATGTTGCTGAAGTAATAAAGAAAACTCTTGCAACACTCACTCCAGTGTAAACTAAAAGGACCCAAGATAAGGATAGACCCATCAGTGAAGCAAATATCCAAAATACAGTTTGTGCTTTAGCTGTGCTCATTTTATTAATTCCAAAACTCATATAGAAAACAATACCGAGTGGCGCTAACATAACTAACCACTTTAAACCTGAAAAAAATATTGCGTTTCCAAAACTTGTAAAGCCTGAAATTGCCCCGGCACTGTCAGTAACAACTGACATTTTAAATGATAAAAGTGAAATTATACCTGTTAGAAGAACTCCTGTAGCCATGTAATTATAGACCTTAAGCATATATGACCTTAAGCCTGCGTCCCAAACTACATTTTTTTTAACACTTGTTGCTTCAAATATGTTTTGTCTGTTAAAATTCATAGATATAATATAATTATTTTGAGATTATATTCAATGGTCAAAACTGACAGAGATCGTAAAAATTTATGAATTTTAAAAAATTGGGCAATACAGACTTAGATGTTAGTACAATTTGTCTCGGTACTATGACATGGGGTGAACAAAATTCAGAAAAAGAAGCGTTTGATCAAATGGATTATGCATTCGAAAATGATGTAAATTTTTGGGATACTGCTGAAATTTATGCAATTCCACCTAAAAAAAATACTTACGGTAAGACCGAGGAAATCATCGGTAATTGGTTTACAAAATCAAAAATGAGAAGCAAAGTAATACTCGCAACTAAAATATCTGGTCCAGGACCAAGTTGGATTAGAGGTGGGGGAAACCAATATGACGAAAAAAATTTAAACGAAGCTGTAAACGATAGTCTTAAAAGATTAAAGACTGATTATATAGATTTATATCAATTACATTGGCCAGAAAGAAAAACTAATTTTTTTGGTAGATTAGGTTACGAACACAAAGACGGTAATGATTGGAATAAATTTGAGGATGTTCTTAATGCTTTGGATAAAATAATTAAAAGTGGTAAAATTAGATACATTGGCCTATCTAATGAAACAGCTTGGGGATTATCTAAATTTTTAGAAATTTCTAAATTAAAAGAACTTCCTCGAATGATGTCTGTTCAAAACCCTTATAGTCTTTTAAATAGATCCTACGAGGTAGGATTGGCAGAAATTTCTGTTAGAGAGAAAAGTGGTCTTCTAGCTTATTCACCTCTTGCATTTGGTTATTTGACAGGAAAATATAGAAATGGAGAATTACCAAAAAATTCTAGAATGCAATTATTTGGTGACCAGTTTTCGAGGTACAAATCGGATAATGGTCAACAAGCAATTGAGAAATACTTTAATATTGCAAAAAAATATAATCTAGACTTAACTCAAATGAGTTTAAAATTCTGCGAACTCCAACCTTTCGTAACCAGTGTAATAATTGGTGCAACAACTATGGATCAGTTGAAAACTGATATAGAAAGTGTAAATATAAATCTTGATAATAAGATAATTGATGAAATTAATGAAATACAAAAACTATATCCAAATCCATGCCCATAATTAAACAAACAATAATTTTGTTATTTCTCGCTATAAGTTTAACACCATTAAATGCGCAGGAAATAAAAAAAATTGCTAAATTTAAAGACTGGGAGACAATTGTGGTAAGTAGTGAAACTGCTAAGTTATGCTTTGCTCAATCTAAACCGGTATTGCAGTCTCCAAAAAATAATACTCGAGAGGCCAGATTGTTTATAAGCTTTAGGCCAAATGAAAAAATTACTGACGAAGTAAGTATTACTTCAGGATACGAATACAATGTACAAAATACAATATTAGCAAGATCAGGTAAAAATAAAATTAAATTTGATATTTCTAAGGATAATTTTGCTTGGATCACAAATAATAAAATCGAAAAAAAAATGATTGGTGTAATGAAAAAAGGCTCAAGAATTATGATAACAGGTTACAATGAATCTGGTTCTCAAACTATTGACCATTATTCACTAATGGGTTTTACAAAGGCATATAATAGCGCAAAAAAAAATTGCAGCTAATGAAAATAAAATAAAAATCTGATGAAAAAAATAGTTTTAGCTTACTCAGGCGGTCTAGATACATCTATAATTCTTAAATGGCTTCAGGAAAATTATAAAGCTGAAGTAATCGCATATACGGCCGACATCGGTCAGGAAATGAATAAAAAAGAAATTATAAAAAACGCAAAAAAACTAGGAGTAAAAAAAATAATTATAAAAAATCTTAAAAATACATTTGTAAAAGATTACGTTTTCCCAATGATAAGAGGTCACGCTATTTATGAAGGAGTCTATTTACTAGGTACATCTATTGCGAGACCTTTAATTGCAAAAGACCAAATTCAAGTTGCAAAAAAATTTAAAGCATTTGCAGTTTCGCATGGGTCAACGGGGAAGGGAAATGATCAAGTGAGATTTGAACTGGGATATCACTATTTTGGACCAAAAATAAAAGTAATAGCTCCATGGAGAATTTGGAAATTGAAATCAAGAACTGATCTAATCAAATACGCAAAAAAGCATAACATTTCAATTCCAAAAGATAAGAAGGGTGCACCACCTTTTTCGGTAGATGACAACTTATTTCATACTTCAACCGAAGGTAAAGTTTTAGAAAATCCAAAAAATTCAGCTCCAGAATTTATTTTTCAAAGAACGATCTCACCTGAAAAAGCTCCTAATAAACCTGCATTTGTATCAATTAAATTTAAAAATAGTGACCCAATTAGTGTTAATGGAAAGAAATTAACACCAGAAAAACTTTTAGAAAAATTAAATCAATTAGTTGGTAAAAATGGAATTGGCAGAGTTGATCTAGTTGAAAATAGATTTATAGGAATAAAGTCTAGGGGTGTTTACGAAACTCCTGGGGGAACATTGCTTTTAATTGCTCATCGAGCAATAGAGTCGGTGACATTAGACAAAAATACAATGCATAAAAAAGATTCGATTATGTCAAGATATGCTGAATTAATTTACAATGGTTATTGGTTTTCAAAAGAAAGATTAAAATTGCAAAAGATTGTGGATCTTAAAAGAAACAAGGTAAACGGGATTATTAAGCTTAAACTTTACAAAGGAAATATTACAATTCAGTCAAGAATAACAAAAAGTAATGCATACTCCATAAAAAAAGTTTCTTTTGAAGATAATAAAACTTTTAATAAATCTAATGTTGAAAAATTTATTAATTTCCATAAAAAAAAATTAAGATAAAAATCATATGAATTTTGAACCTGAGAGATCAAAAGCTATAAATAAATTAAATAATTTTATAGAAAAAAGTTTATCAGATTATTCAAGGCTAAGAAACTTTGATTTTGGTCCTGATAAAAGGGATAATGTTTCATGCTTATCTCCTTATATCACTCATGGTGTTCTTAATGAAATTGAAATTATAAAAAAATCGCTAGATAAGTTTTCTTTTTCAAAAAATGAAAAATTCATACAGGAAGTGCTCTGGAGAACTTACTGGAAAGGATGGTTAGAATTAAGACCAAATGTTTGGAGCGACTATTTAATTGAACTAACAAATATTAAAGAAAATTTTAAAAAAGATAGAAATTATCAAAATGCGGTTGAGGGTAAAACTAATATAGATTGCTTTAACGAATGGGTGAATGAGTTAAAAGTTAATAACTACCTTCATAATCATACAAGAATGTGGTTTGCTAGTATTTGGATTTTTACACTTGATTTACCTTGGCAACTAGGTGCAGAATTTTTTATGCAACATCTTTATGATGGTGACGCTGCATCTAATACTCTTGGATGGAGATGGGTTGCGGGAGTTCAAACACAAGGAAAACATTATTTAGCAAGCGAGTGGAATATCAAAAAATTTACTAATAACAGATTTCATAATATTAAATTAAATAAAAATGCTACTCCAAAAATTTTAGAAAAAAACTATTCAATAATAAAAAAAGATTTTAAAAATCCTGAAGATATTAAAACAAATAATTTATTAATTTTTGATAATAATCTCTCTTTTGAATTCACTGACTTTAGAAATAGTAAATTTGAAAAGATATATTTAGTCTCTAACAAAAATGAAAATAGATCAATCAAACTTAGTGAAAAAGTAGCAAAATTTAAGCAACTTTTATTTACCGATCAAGAACAAAGGTTAAAAGAGCTATCAATTGATTGTGAAATAATTGATATAAGTGAAATTAAAAAAATTGATGAAAAAAATATTGGATTGTATCCGACTATCGGTGAAAACTTAGATTATCTGAATTTGAATAATTTAAAAATAAATTTTTTATATAGAAAACTTGATCAGTATTCTTGGCAATATTGTAATAAAGGGTTTTTTAATTTTAAAAATTACATTCCAAAAATTATTTCAAACTTTTCTTAATTTTGCTGAGTTTTACCTAGCAAGTTTTATGAAAATGTCACCCATACCAGCATCTAATTCCTCTAGAGGAGTATTATTTCTCAGTTCGCAGTAACTTCCAGTTATTTGATGATTTTTGACCAAATCAATATCATCATTTTTACATTTTCTTCCATTATGTAATAATCCTATAACTATTCTATTATCTAAATTATATACCTGATCGTTGTTGATTTTTTTGCCATCACAAAAATAATCTTTATTTACTCTGTTTGGAAAATCACTTTTGTTACAAGGATTTTTAATTGTTAAAACGTAGAATTCTCTTAAGCCATCTATAAATTTATAACTCATTTTTTGAACCTCTGAATACCTCATGATATCGCAAGAACAAGGCACACAGCACCTATAATAATTACCGCAAATTTTTTTGTTTGTTTTACTTTCTTTTACAAACAAAAACTCTGAATCGCTTCCCGGATCAATTAATGATCCTGAAACAGCGCAATATAATTTATTAAACTCAATAAAATCTTTATAAGTAATTTTTTTATCTATGATATATTTAAAAAATTTAGGTCCTGCAGCATTCCTGTTTTTGTCAGGAAATATTCTAGACCAATCAGTTATTAATTCTTTGTGGTAATTTTTTTCTTCTGCAACTAATTCGATTTGAAAAAAAACTACAAAAATTAAAACAAATTTTAATAAAATATTTTTCATTTTTGTTTTATTGTTACCGTTTGATTAGGTTTAATTTTATCTATAAAAACTTTTTTTCCATTGGTCCATTTAATTTCTACTCTAAAATCTTTTTCATTTTTTCTAATTCCATAATGTGCCACAGGTTCCATTTGGCATAAATAACCAGACCCAGCATCTATTGTTTTTGAGTGCTTTCTTTGATTCGACATTAGCGTTACAGTTGCTCCCCTAGCAGGTGCTCCAAATTTATTGATGGGCTTGATCCTTAAATATCTACTATTTTTTTCTACTTTAGCTTTATACAATGTCAAAGGTTGTGCTTTACTCTCCCCGTGAGAAACTAATAATTCTAAAATCCCATCATTATCAATATCTGCTACGGCTGCTCCAGTACCAAATCCTTCAATCTCAAGCGCCGTTTTTAATTTTATTTCCTCAAATTTTCCATTTTCATTTATTTTAAATAATTTGTTTGGTTCTGCGATATTGTTCATAAAAACTTCATCAAACCCGTCATTGTCAAAATCTGCAGAGATAATTGTTCTTATTCTAGATGGTTTATCGAAAGCTTTGTTTCCTATATCCTTAAATTCGTTTTTTTCTAAAACATACGCTCTATGATAACCAAGCCAATTACCACTCAAAATATCTAATCTTCCTCTATAGTAAATATCTGATAATGCTGTTCCCCTTCCACTCTGTATTACATCATCAACTCTATATTCAAATGCAACATCATAAAATTTACCGTCATTATTTTTTAATAGAAAATTAGCACCTCTTTCATTTGCTGCAAATATATCAGCTCTATCTGTCAATATATGCCCTGATACTACTGCTCTTCCACCAGTAACTTTATCCAAATTTAAATCTTCTGCTTTGTCTACTATTTTGTTATTTTCGATTTCATAAAATCTAGTTGGTCCGCCATAATTAGCTACATAAATACCGTATTCACCGTTACCTTTTCTATCAACACAAACTACAGATCTACCTGCTGTTAAGTTTAGATTTTCTCTATTTTTTTTTAACTCAAATAAGTCAAAAAAATTATTATTGTTTTTATCAATTAGTCTATCAGAATATTTTTTTGTTCCACTATAGGTATCCGTATTTAAAAAATAAATTTCCTCAAAACCATCTTTATCTAAATCACAGGCTGCAACACCAATAGTTTTTCTATCTCGATCTAAAAAAATTTCCTCTTGGATTATGTTTTTTAATTTTCCATCAATGTAACTTAAAGCTAAATTTGGATAACCAAAACCTGTGACTATAAACTCATTATTTCCATCTGAATTGATATCCGTAACCGAAACCCCATAACTAAGCCTGTTTTCATTAATCGTTATTATATTTGAAATATCTTTAAAAAATTCTGCACGAGAAATATTAATTGGTAATATTAAAAAAAAAATTATTAAAAATTTATATAAATAATTTACCTTTTTGATGAACATCTTTTAGAACAATATTTAACTTTTTCCCAGTTTAGCTTCCACTTTTTTCTCCATTTAAAGGGCCTTTCACAAACTGGACACAACTTAGTTGGTAGGTTTTGTTTTTTCATTAAGTTGGTGTTTGTTTTTTAAAAATAAAAAATAAGCTACAAATTCATAAGCGTAATGAAATAAGATAAACAGAGGTTTAAAACTTAAAATTTTCGCTAAAAAATTATATTTTGGTATTTTTGACCAGATAATTATAAATGCTTTAGCTCCTCCGATAACTTGTCCATTGTCTATCACATGTAATCTTCTTAGAAGTTCTTCTTTAGATTTTGATGTTAAGTCGACTGCTTGTTGATTGTTTGTAATATCAACCCATTCTAAATTTTCATCAGAATTTTTTTTGTAGTGATCAATTTCGAGTTTACAAATATTACAAGAATTATTAAAAAAAACTTTAACTGGCATTAGTGTTTTCCTTTATAAACTTATCAGCCGCAGCTAATATAACTTTTTTTCTTGGGGCATTCATTTTGTCATATATTCTTACCATCATTGATAATCTTGGATTTTTTAAAAAAAAAGATCTATTCTTATTTATAAATCTCCAATAAAGACCATCCATAATGTTGCACCATTCACCTTTTTTAAAGTCCATCATTTTAAGAAAATAACTTGATCCACAAATATAAGGTTTAGTAGCAAAAATTCCTCCATCACTAAACAATCCCATTCCATAAACGTTTGGAGACATTACCCAATCAGATGAGTCAACAAACATTTCCATAAACCATTTGTAAACATATATCGGTTTAACTTCACAAAGATTCATAATATTAGATAAAATCATTAATCTTTCTATATGATGTGACCAACCATGGTCATTCGCATTTTTGATAGCATAGTCTAAAGGTAGCAAGCCTGTTTTTCCTTCATACCAAGTAGATTTCATTTTGCGGTTATGTTTAAAAAAATTACCAGTCTCCAATCTGCTATAGAAATTTTGATATATTCCTCTCATAAATTCTCGCCAACCAATTACCTGTCTTATATATCCCTCTAAAGAATTTATTCTGATTTTTTTTTTTTTATGACTTTCCAAAATTTTCTCAATAATTATTTCTGGAGTTATTAAACCTAAATTTATGTAAGGACTGAGAGCGCTATGAAATAATATATTATTATTTTGATCAACTGCATCCTCATAATCACCAAATAAATTAGATTTTTCTTTTATAAAAAACTCTAATAATTTAAGAACATCTTTATGTTCGGTTGCAAACCAGAAATTTTTCGTTGAACCAGGATGTGTTGAGAATTTCTTTTCTATAATGTTTTTTAAATTTTTTGTATGAAATGTCTCATTTATTTTAGGGAAAGATGGAACTTTAGTTCCTTTTGGTAGTTTCTTTCTATTGTCCTCATCAAAGCTCCATTTTCCACCAACAGGATCTTCACCATTCATTAAAATGTTCATCTTCTTTCTAGTTTCTTTATAAAAAACTGCCATAAATGGTTTCTTTGATTTCGATAAATATTTTTTGAAATCATCTCTAGTATTAAGAAACATTGGAGATGTAATTATATTAAGTTTTATTTTATTCTTCTTAGAAAAATCTATAATTTTTTTTTCAATTGGCTTATCTTCAATTTCAAAACATGAAATTTCATTAATTTTATTTTTTTTTAAAATTTTTTGGATTTTTAAAAGGTAATCTTCTTTAAAAGCAGCGTCATCGATCTTAGAATAGGTTATTTTGAAGTTATTTTTTTTTAAATTATCAAAAAAAGATCTCATTGATGACAAAAATAACAGGATTTTAAGTTTGTGATGTTTTTCATAAGTACATAGACCATTATCCTCTGCCATAAAAAAAAGATGGTCTTTTTTGAAGCGATTTAGGTATTTTAATGGAAATAAATGATTTCCAAGTATAATAAATAATTTCATAATTTATTTATAAATATTATTATACGATATGTCAGGAAAATATTTAATTTTTGGTGCGACAGGTTCTATCGGTTCGAACCTAGCAAAGTTGATGGTTAGCAGAAATCAAGATGTTCGACTTTTAGGTCGAGATGAAAATGGTCTAAAATCATTATCATCTGAACTTGATTGTAAATATAGTGTTGTTGACGTTTTAAATGAACAATCTATTAAAAATTTAAAAAATGAATTTGAAGGACAAGATATTTCAGGAATTGCTTATTGCGTTGGCTCTATTGATCTCAAACCTATTCGTGCTGTTAAAAAAGATGATTTTATAAAATGCTTTGATTTAAATTTTTTTCCAATAGTTGAGACCATTAAAAATTTTCAAGATAATTTGAAAAAAAATAAAGGTTCTATAGTTATGTTTTCAACAGTAGCTGTTCAGAGAGGATTTACCAATCATAGTATTATTGCATCTGTGAAAGGTGCAATCGAGGGACTAACAGTATCTTTAGCAGCAGAGTTTGCTCCTAATATAAGGGTTAACTGTATTGCACCTAGTTTAACTAAATCCAAAATAGCTGAACCAATATTAAAAAATAAATTAATTGCAGAAGGTGTGGCTAAAGCTCACCCTATGAAAAGAGTTGGTGAAGGAAAAGATGCAGCTGCAATGGCGCAATTTTTATTATCTGATGACAGCTCGTGGATAACTGGTCAGATAATAGGTGTAGATGGTGGAAGATCAAAATTATCATAATTTATTTTATTTTTTTTGTATTAGTGTAATGTTGTTTAATAATAAACAAAGCTGTGAAAAAAATTTCTACTGAAGAATTATTTAAAATTGCCTATAGTCACCTACAAAATAAAAACTACTCCAAATCTATTGAGTTATTTAATAAGATTTTAACTCACTATCCTGAAAATTTATCAGTTTTAAGAAATTTACTACATGCTTATGCTTTCTCAGGCGATTTCAATAATGCAGAAAACACAATTAAAAAAGTTATAAAAATAAATGAAAAAGAGCCACACGTTTACCAATTTTATGCATCGATTTTAAAGAGCCAGGACAAAATTGATGAGATGATTAATCTAATTGAGGAAGGTCTAAACAAAAACCTGATGAATTCTAAATGGAAATATCAAAAAGAATTGTTATTTCCTGTGGTTGTAAAAGATAACCAAGAAATTAATAAATTTAGAGAAAAAATTAATAATTGTTACGATCAAATTTTAGAAAATAACGAACAACTTAATTATGATAATGATCAAATAATACAAACCCCTCATTATGAATCTTCTTATAATCAACATGATAATCTTGACTTAAATATTAAAAGTGTGAAGGCTTTAAGAAAAATTTACAAAGAATTGAATGAAAATTTTGTAACTGAAAAAAATGAAAATGAAAAAATCAAAATAGGTTTTATATCAGAATTTTTTACTAGTCATACAATAGGTAAACTATTCAAAAATATTATTTTTAGTCTTGATCAAACAAAATTTGATATATTTATATTTCACTCAAAAAAAACGAAGGTAGGTAATATTTTTAATGAATTTATTGAAAAAGAAAAAAGCGGTTTTTTAAAAAATGTTCGACTTCCTGAAAAATTGAGTGAAAAAATAAATTTTTTTAAAAAGGAAAAGTTTAATATTTTGTTTTATCCAGATATTGGCATGTCAATTGAGATGTATTATCTATCACTTATTAGGCTTGCAAAGTATCAGATAATGTCGTGGGGACATCCTGAAACAACTGGTAGTGAAAGTATAGATTTTTTTCTTTGTTCAAAAAGTTTGATTACCAAAGAAACCTCAAAAAGCTACTCTGAAAAACTGTTATTGATGGATCACTTGCCAATGATTTACGAAGTCCCAAAAATACAAAATAAAATAAATGACAATGAACTATCTAAAAATAATATTTATTCTTGTCCACAAACAATATTTAAATTTCATCCTGATTTTGATTATATTTTAGCTGAAATACTAAAAAGAGATAAAAAAGGTGTATTATATCTAATAAAAGATAATAACAAAATCTATTATAATAAATTAATAGAACGTTTCAAAAAAATTGAAAATTTCGATCTTGAAAGAGTTATTTTTCTTGATCCGCTTAGTAGAGATAACTATATAAATCATTTAGGAACATCTTCGGTATTGTTGGATCCTTTATATTTTGGAGCGGGTAATTCATTTCATGAATCAATGGTATATGGAACACCGACAGTAACACTTCCAACAAAATTCATTAAATCTCGAATTGTTAGTGCCGCTTATATCCAAATGGAGATAGAGAGTCCCCCAATAGTTAAAAATAAAAATGAATATGTTGAATTAGCAACAGAAATTGCAAATAAGAAAAATTTATTGGATACAAAAAAATATTATCAGATTAAAGCTAGAGAAAAACTATTTAATACTTTTAAAGCTGGCGAAGAATTCAATAAAATACTTTTAAATTTAAACTAGAGATCTTTTAAAACACTCAATCGTATTTTTTAATAAGCATGCAATTGTCATTGGTCCGACACCACCTGGAACCGGTGTGATTGCTTTTGCGGATTTTGAAACTTCATCAAAATCTACATCACCGACTATCCCTTTATCAGTTTTATTTATACCAACGTCTATTACTATAGTTCCTTTTTTAACCCAATCACCTTTAACAAGTTTTGGTATTCCTACAGCAACAACTAATATATCAGCTTTTAAGCATTCTTCTTTTAGATTTTTTGTTTTTGAATGTGTAATTGTAACTGTACAATTTTCTTTTAACAAAAGTTGTGTCATTGGTTTTCCATTCAAATTAGATCTACCAAGAACAACTGCTTTTTTTCCGCTTAAATTTGGCTCAATATTTTTAATAAGCAGATAGCATCCGAGTGGAGTGCAAGGGATTGAGCTTTTATATCCTGACGATAAATTTCCTACATTGTTTGGATGAAAACCATCCACATCTTTTCTTGGATTAATTGCATCTATAACTTTTTTATTATCAATATGTTTTGGAAGAGGTAACTGAACTAAAATACCAGAAACAGTATCGTCTTGATTAAGTTCATAAATCTTTTCTAAAACTGTCTTTTCGTCAACTGTTTTAGGATATTTAACAATTTCAGATTTTAGACCAATTTCTTCGGCTGATTTTTCTTTATTACGTACATAAATTTTGCTTGGCGCGTATTCACCAATTAATATAACTGTCAAACCAGGTACTTTATTAAATTTTTTTTTTAAATTATCTACTTCAGTTTTTAAATTTAATCTAAGGTCTGCTGCAGTTTTTTTTCCATCTATAATAATCATTTCAAATTAAAAAATTAAAGGTGCTATATAAAGTTTCATACACATTTCTATAAACCATATCAATAAAAGAAGAATAACTGGCGAAATATCAATAGCACCTAAATTTGGTGTAAAACCTCTTATTTTTTTCAAAAAAGGATCAGTTAATCTAAATGTAAAATCTAAGACCAGGTAGACGAATCTGTTTGACGTATTTAAAACATTAAATGCAACTAACCAGCTTATAATAACATTTGCTATAACAACATAAGAATATAATTTTAAAATTTGTAATGATAAATAAAATAGAGCTATCATTTTTTTTCGACGTAGATAGATTGACTTGGAAAAGCAAAGGAAGCTTTGTTTCTTTCAACTATCTGCTTAATTTCAATAGCTAATTTTTCTTTGACTTTTAACCATTCGCTCCAACTGTTAGTTTTGGTGAAGCATCTTACATACATATCTATCGAGCTGTCTGAAAATTTATCAACTCTAACTGCAAGCCCTACCTTTTTATCGTAGTCATTGTTTTCCGTAATATGTTTTTCTATTTGATCTCTAATACTCTTCAACTGATCAACCGTTGTGTCATATTGTAAAGTAATTATCCAGCTTATGAGCCAATTAGTGGTTTGACTCACATTAATAACAGCATTTTCTGCAAACTGAAAATTAGGAATTATAGCTAATGATTTATCAAATTTTCTAATTGTTGTTGATCTAAATCCTATTTTTTCAACAATTCCCTCAATTATACCTTCCACTAATATCCAATCACCCATTTTAAATCTTTTTTCTACAAGAACTAGAATCCCAGATATTAAATTTTTAAATAAATCTTGAGCTCCAAGCGCAACAGCTACTCCAAAAAGACCTAAACCAGCAATAATTGGTCCAATTTTTATTCCCCACAATTCTAAAACAGCGGCAGCACCTAAAATAAAAATAAGAATTTTTAAAGATTTAATTATCCATCCTATTAATTCTCTTGTAAGAATTTTGTCTAATCCACTTAAAATATATGAAATTGGTTCAATTATTTGATGAATAATCCAAAATAATAAAATTGTTATTAAAGTTCTGTTTATAGTATCCACAAAGGATCTGGTATCCTCAGCAAACGTCATATAATAACTTGCAAAGAAAAAACCTAAAACTATAGGTAAAAAACGTGCTGGTCCTACCATAGCTTTTACAAAAGTATCATCTAGTTTGTTGGTTGTTTTTTTTGAGATAAGCTCCAATTTTTTTATAATTAATTTACTAATTAATCCTCTAAAAATTAGAAATATTAAAAAAATTCCTATTCCAATTAGTATCTGACCAATATCAATTCCTAAAATTCCTTTATCCCAAACAGAAAGAAATAAATCTTTTAAATTAATAAAAACTTCCATATTTAAATTTTATATAATAAAAATTCCTCTTCACCAGGGTTAAATAAAAATATTTTTTTCCATTTTATCACATTTAAAATTGATGATGTTTTTTCACCAATGCACATTAAATTGGTATTCATCCAGTAGTCAACTAATTCATATTTTTTAATTAATTTTAAAAAGCTTTTTGCACTATTTTCAGAGTAAACATACACTAAATTTGGCATATCTTTCTTCAAAGACTTTAAAAATGATAAATCTAAATTTTCTATATGTTTAACAGTATAATTTATCAATCTTTCAACATTGTACCCCTCAGAAATTAGCTCTTGATCTAAAGGATATGACACTACATCTCCACTTACATAAAGTATTTTGTTACCTTTTTCTGATAAATTTTGTTGTACAAGTTCTTTCAAATTTCTAACATTTCCGTCAGCTGCAAATACATTTTGGAAACCATTAGACCTTGCAGTTTTTTCTGTATATGACCCAACACAAAAACATGAAATATTCTTATTAATATTCTTTAAATCTAAAAATCTAATTGCATTAGAACTGGTAAAAATGATTGCATTAGAATTATAAATTTTTATTTCATTGTAATCTAATTTGTTAATCTCTAATAAGGGTAGGTTTGAAACTTTAAATCCATTAGATCTAAATTTTTGAATTAAATCGTTTGAATCTTGTAATTGACGAGTTAATAAAATGTGCATTTCAATTTTTATATTTGCCATGAGAGACTTTTTTTAAATAATTTCCAACAATTGATCCAATTTTTAATGCGTTCCCAATTTTATCAGAATGTTCATAAAAATACCTAAATTTTCCATCAACAGAAAATAACTCAGCTTTTAAAATCAGTTTCTTTTTCTGAATGAATGAATAGATGCCAACTGCTGTACTACAGTCACCTTTTAAGATTTTTAAAACTTCTCTCTCAGTCTTAGCTCTAATTCCTGTATCCTTGTCATTAACTTTTTTTAGAAGTTGATTAATTTTGTTGTCATTTTTTCTTGATTGTAGAGAAATTATCCCTTGGCCTGCTGACGGGATGATCTTATTACAATTAAATTCCTGTGTAATTAAACTTGTCATCTTTAAACACTTTAAGCCCGCCTTAGCTAAAATAATTGCATCATATTTTTTTTCGTGAATTTTTTTTATTCTACTGTCAATATTTCCTCTTATAAGTTTAAATTTTAAATCAGATCTCATCGTTTTTAATTGAAATTCTCTTCTAAAAGAAGAAGTACCGATGACAGAATTTTTCTTTAACTTTTCAAAAGATAAATTATTTTTACTTATCAGTACTTCTTTTGGCGAATTTCTTTTAAGAAATGTTTTTATAATCAAACCTGGTGTTTCTTTATATGGAACATCTTTTAATGAATGAACAGCTATATCAATTTTTTTTGAAATTAACTCTTTTTCTATATTCTTTATAAATTCCCCTTTGCCACCAATATCAGAAGTTCTACGGTTTAAAATTTCATCTCCCGTTGTAACAATTTTTTTTAACTCAATTTTTCCATGATAAAATTTTTTAATTTTCCTAATAGCGATTTCTGCATATTTAACAGCTAATTTACTTCCTCTAGCTCCTATGATTATTTTTTTTTTATTCATAATATTTAAATTTACCTATATTAATTAAATTATTTATGAAAAAAAAAATACTTATAATGGGCATAGAAACAAGCTGTGATGAGACTGCTGTTTCAATAATTCAAGATAATGTAACAAAACCACCAAAAATATTGGCTAATATTGTATCTAGCCAAGAAGAGATTCATAAGAAATTTGGAGGTGTGGTGCCCGAGTTAGCAGCAAGAAGTCATTTAGAGAAAATTTTAATGATTACAAAAAAAGCTCTTAAAAAGAGCAGAGTAAAATTAGATAATATAGACGCCATATCAGCTACGGCAGGACCTGGTTTAATCGTGTGTTTGTCAGTTGGTTTTAATTTTGCAAAATCATTGTCATTAGCTTTAAAAAAACCATTAATAGCTGTAAACCATTTAGAAGGTCATGCATTAAGTCCTATGTTTAAAAATAATATAAAATTTCCCTATTTGCTTTTACTTATTTCAGGGGGACACACTCAGTATTTAATTGTAAAAGGTTTGGGCAAATATAAAAGAATAGGCACTACAATTGATGATGCTTTAGGTGAGGCATTTGACAAAACTGCCAAGATATTAGGATTTGGATTTCCCGGCGGTCCAAAAATCGAACAGTATGCAAAAAAGGGAAATCAAAAAAAGTTTATTCTACCAAAACCAATTATTAATAGAGGAGGTTGTAATTTGTCTTTTGCGGGACTTAAAACTGCAGTTTTTAGATCGTCTAAAATAATTAAAAATAAACAAGGTAAATACGATTTAGCTGCATCATTTCAAAAAACGATTTCAGATATTATTTACAAAAAAACAAAAATAGCCATTAATGATTTTAAAAAAAATTATAAAGGAAATAAATTAGTAGTTGCAGGCGGTGTAGCTGCAAATAAAGAAATAAGAGAGACGATAAGCAGGATTTGTTTAGAGGAAAGGTTTACAGCTATTTTTCCAGATATAGATTTATGTAGTGATAATGCTGCTATGATCGCACTTGTTGGTCTAAAAAAGTTTAAAAAAAAAAAATTTAGTAAGCTAGATTTTTCTGTAGATCCTAGATGGCAATTAGATGAAAATGCTAAATTTCTTAAGGGGGCAGGTGTTCAATTATAAGTAAACGTCATCTGGATCTTTTTTGTGAAAGTGATTTTTAAAAACTATCTCATATGCTTGCTCTAAATTTTTTGTATATAATTTACTATCAAATAATGGATTTAAGTCTCTAAAATTATTTAATTTATTTTTTAAATGTTTTAAATATTGTTCATCATTTGCAATTTGTATAGCTTTACTCACATACTCTTCATCTGAGTGGGTGATTAATTCCTCCAAACCACTTGTTTTTAATAAGCTTGAGGCAACTCTGCTGTGAAATGTTTTTCCTATCTTTGTTAAAACAGGTACACCTGCCCAGATGGAGTCATTGCACGTGGTATGAGCATTGTAAGGGAAGGTATCTAAAAATAAATCTGCAAAGTTAATTCTTACTAAATGTTCTTTTACGGGCATCGGTTCGCTAAATATAATTCTTTCAGGATTTATTTTATTTTTTTCGAATTCATGTTTCAAATTTTTTATAAATTTTTCATTTTTTGAAAGAAGCCATAATATACTTTTTGGGGTTTTTTTTAAAATTTCCACCCAAAGATTGAAAACAATTTTTAAAATTTTTTGATTAGAATTAAAACAGCAAAAAATAAATTTGTCATTGGGTAGATTAAATTGTTCTTTAGTAAATTTTTTATCTGATATATGGCGTTCCTTTTCAGAAGGTTGGTATGAGTTTGGTAAATAAATTATTTTTTCTGAGTAAAATTTTTTTTCTTCTTCTTGAATTAAATTTCTATCAGCAATAATGTAATCAATCTTATCAGTTCCTAAAGTTCCAGGGTAACCTAAGTAATTCACTTGAACAGGTGCGCATTCGTTCAGAAAAATATTTAAACGATTTTCAAATCCTCCTGTATGCCCCATTAAATCAATAGCGATGTCTATTTCTAATTCTCTTGAAAAATTAACAATTTCCTCATCACTCTTATCAGCAACATTATGATATTCATGAAAAGCTTTTTTAAGTCTTGAATGGTAAGGATCATCTTTCTTGTGTTTTTTTCCAAAATAAAAACCATGCACATTAAATCTTGATTTATCATGTAATTCTATTGTTCTTGATATTAAGTGACCCACGGGATGATTTCTAAAATCTGCTGAGTAATAGCCAATATTTATCTTTTTTTTATTTTTTAGTTTGGGTAATTGATTTTTTTTATGAATTCCAGGATATTTAAAGTTTGTCCAAATTTCAGCTGATTTTTTTTGCAACTCCAGTGAATCAAAAATATAAGATACTGTTAAAGGGTCTGCTACTTCTTTATCATTTTTAGTTTTGAAAAGTATTTCATCATAATAATTTTCTATTTTATCCCACTCACAATTTATCAATTTATCAAAAACAATATTGCCTAAAATATAAGGATAGTCAGGTTCAATTAAGTAAGCACTTTTATAGGAATTAATTGCCTCTCTTTGTTTGCCAAGATCAGATAAAACTAACCCCTTCTCACTATAAAAATAAGCATCGTCAGGGAATTGGATAATCATATCATTTAGAAATTTCAAAATATCTTTTTTTTTTTCCATTACTTTTAAAAGATTTAATTTGCTCTTCACAGGAGGCAGATAACTTGGTTTGAGCTGTATAGACTTATTTATGTATAAAAGTGCATCATCATAATTTTGCATCTTAAAATATACGTCACTAAGTCCATATGATGCTTCAAAATAATCTGACTTAAGTTTTAATGCTTGGTTGAAATATTTAATTGCATCCTCAAGCTTATTTAATTTAGAGTATACATTTGCTAGATTATTGAAAGCAAAAGCGTAATCGGGTTTTATTTTAATTATTTTTTTATATAGCTTAATTGCCTCTTCATTATTTTCAAGTCTGAACAAAATATAACCATAAATATTTAAGAATTCATAGTTTTTTTCTAAATCTTTTTTAATAGAATCTCCAATAATCTTTGCATCATTAAACTTATTAAGTTTAATTAATTCTAAAATTTTATTAATTTTGTTTTTCATAATGATAAAAAGTTATTATTATTTTATATTAAATCATAATAATTAAAATATATTAAAAATATTTGGTAAAATGAAATATTGGTTATTGAAATCTGAACCTAATGTATGGTCAATTGATCAACAAATAAAAGCCGGCATTAAAGGTGTGGATTGGGACGGAGTTAGAAATTATCAAGCCGCCAATAATTTAAAAGATATGCAAGTTGGTGATTTGTGTTTTTTTTATCACTCCAACATAGGTAAAGAAATTGTTGGGATTGTAAGAGTTATAAAAACAGCCTATGTTGACCCAACAGATAAAATGGGAAAGTTTGTGGCAGTAAAAGTAAAGTTTGAAAAAAAATTGAAAAACCCTATCAGCTTACAAAAAATAAGGAAATTAAAGAATCTGCAACATTTGCTGCTGATAAAACAAAGCAGATTATCAGTAATGCCTATTGACTCTAAAAGCTGGAAGATTTTAAATAGGATGGGAAACATCTAAAAAAAAATTATGGCTAAAAGAAAAAAAAATAAAAAAAAAGCTAAGAAAAGAAAAAAAATTATAAAAAAAAGAAATAAAAGTAAGAGGTCTAAGTTAAAAAAGAGAAAAGTAAAAAAATTAAAAGGTAATAATAAATCTGTTGAAAAAATATATAAAGTTAAATCTGAGTGGCTAAAAAAAGCAATTGTAAGCAAGAATGTCTATGAAAAAAAATATAATCATTCATTAAAAGATAATGATGGGTTTTGGAGAAAAGAAGGTAAAAGAATAACTTGGATTAAACCATATACAAAAATAAAAGACGTAAAATATAGTGCCTCAGATGTAAATATTAAATGGTTCTATGATGGTACATTAAATGCCTCAGCGAATTGTATAGACAGGCATTTAAAAAATAATAAAGATAAAACAGCAATTATGTGGGTTGGTGATGATCCGAAATCACAAAAAAAAATTACATATAAGCAATTACATAGTGAGGTTTGCAAAATTGCAAATGGTTTGAAAGAAATTGGAGTACAAAAAGGGGATAGAGTAACCATTTATTTAACAATGATACCTGAGCTAGCTTATACTATGTTAGCTTGTGCAAGAATTGGTGCTATCCATTCCATAATTTTTGGTGGTTTTTCTCCTGACAGTATAGCTGGACGAATAAATGATTGTGACTCAGATTTTGTCGTAACAGCTGATGAAGGTGTAAGGGGTGGTAAAACTATTCCTTTGAAATCTATTACAGATGAAGCGCTATTAAATTGTCCAAATGTTAAAAAGTGTGTAGTAGTTAAAAGAACAGGCAACGACATAAGTTGGGATAGTAGTAGAGACGTTTGGTATCACGATATTACAAAAAATGTTTCATCATATTGTGAACCTGAGGAAATGAGTGCTGAAGATCCTCTTTTTATTTTATATACTTCAGGATCTACTGGAAAACCAAAAGGAGTACTTCATACTACTGGTGGCTATATGGTTTACGCATCAATGACTCATCAATATATTTTTAATTATAAATCGAAAGATATTTACTGGTGTACTGCAGATATTGGTTGGGTCACAGGTCATAGCTATATTATTTATGGACCCTTGGCCAATGGTGCAACCACTCTAATGTTCGAAGGAATACCAACTTACCCTGACTCATCTAGATGGTGGCAAATAATAGATAAATATAAAGTTAATATTTTCTATACGGCTCCTACTGCGATAAGAGCTTTAATGAGAGAAGGTGATAAGCCTGTTAAAAAAACTTCTAGAAAAACTCTTAAATTATTAGGAACAGTTGGTGAACCAATAAATCCTGAGGCATGGGAGTGGTATTACAAAACCATCGGGGACTCAAGGTGTCCAATCGTTGATACTTGGTGGCAGACAGAAACCGGTGGTATTTTAATCAGTCCTCAAACTGGCGCAATAGATCTTAAACCAGGTTCAGCTACAAAACCTTTCTATGGTATTAAACCAGTTATAGTTGATAAAGAAGGAAAAGTTTTAAAAGGAGAAGCACAAGGAAGACTATGTATCGCTCAGTCCTGGCCAGGACAAATGAGAACAGTTTATGGTGATCACAAAAGATTTATTGAAACTTATTTTTCACAGTTTGATGGAAAATATTTTACTGGTGATGGATGTAGGAGAGACAAAGATGGATACTATTGGATAACAGGAAGAGTTGATGATGTGATAATAGTTTCAGGTCATAACCTTGGTACAGCCGAAATTGAAAGTGCGTTTGTTGCACATCCAAAAGTTGCTGAGGCAGCAGTAGTTGGCTATCCACACGACATAAAAGGAAACGGACTTTATTGTTATGTAACTCTTAACGTTGGAGAAAAAGCAGATGGAGACCTAGAGAGAGAATTAAAGTTATGGGTAAGAAAACAGATAGGGCCGATTGCTACTCCAGATCTAATTCACTTTTCTCCAGGATTGCCAAAAACAAGATCAGGAAAAATTATGAGAAGAATTTTAAGAAAGATAGCTGCTAATGAACATGACCAACTTGGAGACACTACAACTTTAGCAGATCCAAGTGTTGTTCAAAGTTTAGTTGATGAGAGAAAAAATATTTAAAATTTTATAAGTTTTACAAACTCATCCTTAATATTATCCCATTTGAGTATCATGGAATTCAAAACTATTTTTCTGTCTAAAGTTTTAAGTTCTTCAGCTATCGGAGCCCACTTATAAAGTGTAAGTGCGCTAGGATTGAAAGGAAGAGATTTAAAATATTTTTTCCAATCAATTTTTTGATATCTTTCTGAAAATGTTTTTCTTCCGTGAGCTGCTATTTCCTCCGGTAATCCATTTTTTAATTCCTCTTCTAAAATTGATTCATAAATCCTCTTAGATTTTTCAAAATCATCCAAATTAAAGTTGTTATGAATATATGAAAATGTGAAAAAGGTAAGATCTTGTAAAGCTATAATATAAATATTCCATTTTGCTAAATTTATCGACTCAAGAAAAACATCATTATTAAAATGAAGAACATATTTAGTTCCCATCCTAGTTTTTAAATAATTGTATAAAGTTACTTGAGAAACCCATGCAGATTTTTTTTGGATAAATTCTTCCAAATCTAGAAAATTCTTAATTTTTTTTTTTGGCAAAATTCCCTTAAACATTGCCAAAAGATACACTTTGAAGTCCTCGATTTTTATGTCTTTCAGATTGAATCTATATTTTAGGCCCATATATATACTTAAAGTTGAAATATATTACAAAATAGCAAAAAATACGAGAATTTTAGGGGTTCCAATATTTTTCATAATGAGTAATCTTTCGTTTTTTAACCTATAGGGAGGGAAAAAAATGTCAAAACAAGCACAACATTGGGAAAAGACTAGAGGCCTGCTTTTTATAACGCTAGCAATCTGGTTCGTTTTCTCTATTGGCATCTTTCTTTTCGGTGCCGAAATGCAATCATCATCTATAAGACCTTTTGGATATCCATTGTCATATTACATGACATGTCAAGGTTCTCTTGGAATTTTCGTAATACTAATTTTTTGGTTTGCGGGAAGACAAGAAAAGATTGATGAAGAGTTCGGCTTTTCTGAAAGAGAGGATGACTAATGTTTAAAGGTAAATTTATTGACAATCTTCCCAAGATTTATGGAACGTACACCGGTGGTTTTATTGTTTTCATAATCTTGATGGCGATTGGAGAACAAGCTGGAATGTCTGCAAAAGTAATTGGTATTTGCTTTGTTGCATTCACAGTTTTAATTTATGCACTAATTGGTTACCTATCTCGAACAATTCAAGTTGATGCATATTACTTAGCCGGAAGGCAAGTTCCAACAGTGTTCAATGGAATGGCTACAGCAGCTGACTGGATGTCAGGTGCTTCATTCGTTGCGATGGCTGGAGGAATTTACTTTAAAGGTTATGGTTATATGGCACTACTTGTCGGTTGGACGGGTGGATACGTACTAGTTGCTTCGCTATTAGCACCATATTTGAGAAAATTTGGTTGCTATACGGTACCAGATTTCATCGGAACTAGATATGGCGGAAACTTAGCTAGATTATCTGCGGTAATAGTCTTAACAGTTGCATCATTCACTTATGTAACAGCACAAATTAATGCTACGGGAACAATTGCATCAGTTGCACTTGATATTCCTTTTAATATTGCTGTTTACGTAGGATTAGCAAGTATATTGATGTGTTCAATGCTTGGTGGAATGAGAGCAGTTACCTGGACACAAGTAGCTCAGTATATCGTATTGATTATAGCCTACTTGTTACCTGTATTCTGGATCAGTAACAAAATGGGTGCTGGAGTATTTCCGCACTTAATGTTAGCTGATGAAGTTGCTAGAATAGCTGAGTTAGAATCTCAATTTGGTTTGGGAAGTATTAAAAACTCTGCAGCAGATCTAAAAGAGGTTCCTAAAGGACTATCAGGTATAACTAAAGCGCATGCTGAAGTTAACACTACACCTTGGAAATTTATTTCTTTAGCGGTTTGTATGATGGCTGGAACAGCTTCATTACCACACGTTATGATGAGATATTTCACTACTCCAAGTGTAAAAGCTGCTAGAAGATCAGTAGGTTGGTCATTATTCTTTATATTCCTACTTTATTCATCAGCACCTATGTTAGCTACTTTATCTAAACTATCTTTAATGGATCCAAATTTAGCAACAGGAATTATTGGTAAATCAATTTCTGAAGTTCAAGCTATAGACTGGTACCAAAACTGGAACCAAGCAAACTTAATGTTTGTAAGCGACTTTAACGGAAATGGAACACTCGAATTAAACGAGTTTTTCATGGGTGGTAAAGCCGTAGTATTAGCTACTCCTGAAATAGCTGGATTACCATACGTAATTTCTGGTCTAGTTGCTGCTGGAGGTATGGCTGCTGCCATGTCAACAGCTGACGGATTAGTTTTAGCGATATCAAATGCATTATCTCACGACATTTACTACAAGATGATTAACCCTAAAGCAGAGACAGCTAAAAGGCTGTTAATAGCAAGGGTGCTACTTGTATTAATTGGTTTTGCTGGAGCAACAATTGCAGCTCTTGAAATTCAAGGTATCTTAGGTTCAGTTATCTGGGCTTTTGACTTTGCGATGTCAGGATTATTCTTCCCACTTGTACTTGGAGTATGGTGGAAGAGAGCAAATGCTCAAGGAGCAGTCGCAGGAATGCTAGGAGGACTAGCTGCTGGTACAGCGTACTTAATTGCTGTAAGAAGTGGTTACCCTGGTTTCTTAGATATTACTCAGTTAACATTTGGTATTGTTGGATCAGTAGTAAGTTTAGTATTAATGGTAGTAGTCAGCTTAATGACTAAAGCACCAGATGCTGCAACACAGAAAATGGTAGACGAAGTTCGTGTGCCAAGTGGTAAAGCAATACTAGGAAGACAACACTAAATACTTAATTATTAAGGGGCGAAAAGTATTCGCCCCTTAAAAACTCTTCAATTTAAACATGTCCGCAAACTTTCATCCAATTATATACTTGATTGATTACGTTATGGGTATGATTATGTGGACTTTAATAGGTAGAGTAGCAATGAATATATTTCAAAGAGAAGACTCTAGTTTTTTCTTTATGAGGGTTTTTGTCAAATTAACGGATCCCTTTATTACGATTTTTAGATTTATAACCCCATCTTTCATAATAAAGCCTTTGGTGCCTTTATATGTTGCCTGGTTTTTCTTCATGTTTAGATTTTATTTGATGCCTTACTTAATGGGCTATTCGGTGATGGGTATGCTTTCTTTTCCATTGGAAAGTGAAATTGCTTCACAAATATATCAATTATTCGGTAAAAAATAATTCAAAAAAAAAACAAATATTGATACTAGTATTTAAGTATCAATGAAAAAAATAAAAATATCACCCTCTATTTTATCAGCTGATTTTAGTCAACTTGGAAAAGAAATAGAAAGTTTAGAAAAGAATGGTGCTGATATGATACACGTGGATGTTATGGATGGTCACTTTGTACCAAACCTAACTATAGGCCCGCCTGTAATAAAAGCTTTGAGAAAATATACCAGCTTACCATTCGACGTGCACTTGATGATTAATCCTGTGCACAAATATATAAAAGATTATGCGGAAAGTGGGGCTGATATAATTACAATACATCCTGAGGCAACAACATCTTTGCAGGGATCAATAGATGAAATAAAAAAATATAAAAAAAAAGTAGGCCTTTCACTAAATCCGGATACAAAAATTGAAATTATAGAGCAATATTTAGAACAAGTTGATTTAGTTTTAATTATGAGTGTTTTTCCAGGCTTTGGTGGACAGAAATTTATAAAAGATGTTTTAAAAAAAATTGAAAGAATTAATGAAATCAGGAATAAAAGAAAATTTGAATTCGATATTGAGGTCGATGGTGGAATAGACTTTTCAAATTTTAGAGACGTTCTAAAAGCTGGCGCAAATGTTTTGGTCTCAGGAACTACAATTTTTAAAGAAAATCATGGGGACATAAAAAAAAATATAAATTTTTTAAAGTCAGGATAAATATTTTATGGGTTACAAAGAAAATTCTATGAATAATCCTTTTTTGTACTTTGCTAAACAAATAAAAAAAATTTATTTAAATTCGAACATTTATGACACCAAAATTTCAAAAATTTTTGATGGAGGATTTGAATATATCCCACACCTTAAAATTTTCGATTGTATTGTAAAAATTAATGATCGAAAACATAGGGTTGAAGACTATAAAATTGAAAATGTTTGGGAAAGTAAAAATATATCAGAAAAAGATTTTAAAAAATTACATAGTTTTTTTTGGTTATTTACTATTGACTTAAAATCCTCAAAAAAAATTACTAGGTCTGTTATTTCTAATTGGACTAAATATAATCATAATTATTGTTATAAAAGTTGGGAATTAGATATTCTTTCAAAAAGAATAATATCCTGGATAGCAAATAGTAACAGCTTCTATCATGAATCTGATGAAAAATTTAAAGTTATATTCACGAAAGCGATCAAAAAACAATTAAATCATTTAACTAATGAAATACAAAATACTGAATCTGTTAGCGATAAGATGATTGGGTGTTCAGCAATTATTATGGGTGGTTTATCTTTTAAATATCAATCACAATATCTAAATATTGGATTTCAATTATTAAAAAAGATAATCAATACAATTTTTGATAATGATGGCTTTCCAAAATCTAGAAATCCAAGACAAGTAATATTTTATTTAAAGTATTTTGTATTTATAAGAGAGTTGTTAAAAGATTCTAACACAGAAATACCAGAGTATTTGAATGAAATAATTTTTTATCTTGGTCAGGCCTTTGATTTTTATTTTGAAGAAAATGATGGAAGATATTTATTTAATGGTAGTCACAATATAAATATCATTGCACTCAAAAAATATTTTAAAGATCATAATTATAAATTTAAAAGTAAACTAAATAGCCTTGGAGGTTACTCAATACTAAAAAACAAAAAAAACAAAATAATAATTGATCTTGGACCAACTCCAGAAAAAAGATATTCAAAAGACTACCAGTCAGGTGCTTTGTCATTTGAAATTTTTCATGACAAAGAAAAATTAATCACTAATTGTGGGTATTTTCAAAATTACAATCACAAATTAAATATTTTATCAAAATCTACAGCCGCACACTCGTCACTCTCGATTGATGATAGGTCGTCATGTAAATTTAAAAAGAATAATTTAAGCCATTCTATCTTGGAAAATACT
Organism: uncultured Pelagibacteraceae bacterium; assembly: GCA_902571525.1. Lineage (GTDB taxonomy): Bacteria > Pseudomonadota > Alphaproteobacteria > Pelagibacterales > Pelagibacteraceae > Pelagibacter. The sequence goes on along the minus strand of CACGCL010000001.1, from coordinate 16,686 downwards.
TTAAGAGTATCAAACAAAAAAATTTACTTTGATGAAGAGATTTGGGAATTGCAAGGAACTCATGATGGCTATTTAAAAGAATACGGTATTTTACATCAAAGAAATATAAAATTTATTCCAAAAGAACTCAAATACATTGGAGAGGATAGGATAATCTGCAAAAAGGATTTTAAAAAAATTGGCTTTGATATTAGGTTTCATTTAATGCCAGAAACTAATGCAATTAAAACTCAGGATAAAAAGTCTATTTTACTGCAGCTTAAAAAATCTGGTTGGAAATTTACTTGTGATAGTAAAAGTTTTGGAGTTGAACAAGGATTGTACTTTGGAAAAAAGGACGTTTATACAGAAAATAAAAATATTTACATTAATGGCGAAATTATAAAAGAAGAAGAAGTTATAAACTGGGAATTAAAAAAGATATGAAGAAAAAAATTAAAAGAGCTCTAATATCTGTCTCTGATAAATCTAAGCTTGCTAGAATATTGCCGACTTTAAGAAAATTTAAAGTTGAAATTTTAAGTTCAGGTGGAACTTTCAAATATATAAAAAAATGTGGATTTTCTTGTTTAGAAATAAGTGATTATACAAATTTTCAAGAAATTTTAGATGGGAGAGTTAAAACACTTCATCCTAAAATTCATTCAGGAATATTGTTTAAACGAGACAATAAAAAACATATTAAGCAAATGAAATTAAAAAAATTTAAGAATATAGATTTGGTAATTGTTAATTTTTACCCTTTTGAAAAAACTATTTTAAAAACTAAAAATGAGAATAAAATTATTGAAAATATAGATATTGGTGGTCCAGCGCTAGCAAGATCTGCGGCAAAAAATTTTAAACATGTATCAGTGTTAACTTCAAACAATCAATTAGAAAGCTTAATCGAAGAAATCATTACTAATAATGGATCAACATCCTTAAGTTTCAGAAAAAGATTATCACAAGCAGCGTTTACAGAAACTGCTCATTATGATTCTAATATTTCGAAATATTTTAATAAGTTAATAAATAACAGGTATCCAGAAAAGATCACATTAAGTGGAACTCTTATCAATAAAATGAGATATGGAGAAAATCCTCATCAATCAGGAGCATTATACTCTCAAGATAACTTTGATCATTTAGAGAAATTAAATGGCAAAGAATTAAGTTATAACAATTATAATGATATTTATTACGGTCTTGATATTGCAAATAGTCTACCAAAGGGTATTGGAACTACTATAATAAAACATGCCAATCCTTCGGGTGTGTCAATTGATAATAAACAACTATTAAGCTTCAAGCAAGCTTTTGACTGTGATCCTATAAGTGCCTTTGGTGGTGTTATTATATGCAATTATAAAATAAATTACAAAACTGCAAAGGAAATTAGTAAAAAATTTTTTGAAGTAGTCGTTGCGAAAGATTTTGATACTAAGGCTTTATCAATTTTAAAAACAAGAAAAAATTTGAGAATTATTAGAAATTCTCAAATATTCGATCCTGAACAAATTGTATTTAATTCACTTTCAAAAAATTTTATCCTACAAAATTCAGATAATAATAACTTCAATAAAAATAATTTTAAGATTGTCTCAAAAAAGAAACCAACCAAAAAAATTTTAAATGACCTAATTTTTGCTTTTAGTATTTGTAGATTTGTAAAATCAAATGCAATAGTATTGACAAACAATTATTCAACAGTAGGTATTGGATCGGGACAACCTAGCAGGGTTGATAGTTGCGAAATTGCTGTAAATAAAATGAAAAAGTTTAAACACAGTACCGAAAACCTTGTTGCAGCTTCTGATGCTTTTTTTCCTTTTGTTGATGGTATCGAAACCTTAGTTCAATCGGGAGTAAAAGCAATTATACAGCCATATGGATCTATGAGAGATAAAGAAATAATAAAATTTGCAAATGACACTGATACAGTGCTAGTCTTTTCAAAAACAAGACATTTTAGACATTAATTGATCTTATCTATTTTGGACGCGAGAATAAAATCACTCTCTGCAAGACCATTAATCGCATGAGTAAATATTTTAACCCTGGCATAACCCCAACCAAACCATATATCAGGATGATGACCTTCTGTCTCTGCAATGGTACCAACTTTATTTACAAAATTTTGTGCATTTATAAAGTTTTCAAATTTAAATTCTTTAAATAAATAAAAATTATCATTTTCATTTTTTTTAACATCCCATCCGTCAACCTTTTTTAGGTAATTATGAATTTCACCTAAATTGAACGATGGAATACCACCTTCACAAGGAACACATTTTTTTTTTGATAAGTCTTCCATATATTTACCTTATTTGGAGCGGGCAATGGGACTTGAACCCACGACCTTCTCGTTGGCAACGAGACGCTCTACCACTGAGCTACGCCCGCTTATTAAATTATACCGAAGTTAAATGCTTTTAAAGAATTAAGCAATAGACTTTTTTACTTAAAAATTGTCAAAATATTCTTTGTAAGGTAAAAATTTTGCACTATCATATTTATAAATTTTTTTCCTAATTTGTATATTGCTTGCAGTAGTACATATTAAGTCTTTTCTTTCATAAAATTTAAGGACTTTATCAGACCATTTTAAATTACAAAATGACATTATTTCTTTTGAAGTTTCTTCAGGAAATTCTGTTAATGTTTTTAATTCAATATTTAAGATATTTTTTCTATAATTTTTGTTTAAATTTTTTAATTTAAAATTATAGATAGAAATATATTTTTTTATATCTTCGACGTTATGTGACCATGGTAAATTATTTAAACATTGTTGATAAATGGCAATAAGATTATGAAAATTGTTTCTTTTGCAATTAATAATTTTAGCATTTGGAAATAGTTCCAATAAAATCTCCGAAAAAAAAAAATTTGTCATGGTTCTATCAATAAACTTAAATTTTTCAGTTTGTGGAGAAAATTGCTTAATATAACTGTTTATAATATTTTTTTTTAAAAAACTGAAATCTATTTTAATAGTTTTTTCATTTTCTTGTAATTTTTTATTTAATTGTGATTTTTGTAAAGCCTTTTGCAAAATAAAGTTTTCACCAGCATTATGAATTTTATCATCACCAGAAGTGATTATTGTTTCTACTAAGGTTGTGCCTGATCTTGGAATTCCAAAAATAAATATTGGCTCAATATTATTTGATTTAGTTTCATTTTTTTTATGATTTTCAAATTGAAAATTCTTTTCTACCATTTTTGGAACAGTTACCAACCAATGGTTAACTGCATCTTTATTAATTGGATCTGAGTTAAAAAAAATTTCATGACCTTTGGACAATTCTATTAATTCTTTTTCAACTTCTTTTTTTTTTCTGTAATTCTTGGCAATAATAAAATGACCATAAGCTATACTTTTATTTTTAGAATTTTGATTAATTTTTAAATCTTCATCAATTTTTTTAATTATTTCTTCAGTTATTAAATTTTCCTGGAGTCTTTGTAGATTAAAGAAAGCTGCATAATTTTTATCATCAATTTCAATTACTTTGAGGTAATTTTTTTTAGCAAGATCTAGTTCACCCTTGTCCTCGTAAAGCGATGCTAAATTAAAATAACCTGAAATTAAATTTCCATCATATGAAATTGATTTTTTATAATATTTTTCAGCATCTTTAAAATTTCTTTCAATCTTATTTAGATCACCTAAATTATTTAAAGCAAATAAATTTTTTTTGTCTAATCTTAAAATTTCTATTAGGGTGGTCTTTGCGATGTTAAAATCTTTTTTTTTTATGTGTATTTTGGATATTAATTTTAAAGTATTTAGATCTTTGTTTCCTATCCTCCTGAGAAAATTTAGAGAATTATCTAATTGTTTTTTTTTATAGAGATCTAGCCCTCTGGAATAGAAGCTTTTATCGTCAAAATTACTCATAAATTAAGATTTTTTTTTAATAATAAACAACCTTTTTTAATATAATAATGCAACAATATGAACATAGATCTTTCAACAATTATTTGTTATTTTTAAACTATATGAATAAAATTAACAAATTTCCTAACACATTACCTGTATTTCCTCTTTCAAATTTTATTTTTTTTCCAAATACTTCTGCACCTCTTAATATTTTTGAACCAAGATATATTCAAATGATTGATGAAAGCATAAAATCTCATCGAATGATTGGCATGTCACAACCAAAAGGTATAATAAATCCAAATAAGCCAGAACTTTTTAAAGTTGGATGTTTGGGTAAAATATCTAGCTTTAATGAAACTGATGATGGCAGATACGTGATAGTTTTAAATGGAATTACTAGATTTAATATTGTTGAGGAAATAGGTAACGGTAAGCCATTTAGAGAATTTAAAGTAAACTATGACGGATTTGAAAACGATGAAAATAATAATGAAGAGGATATAAGCTTTTCTGATTTAAATCTTATTTTTAATGATCTTAAAAGAATTTTTGAAAAGCAAGGGTACATGATAAATTGGACTGAGTTAGAAAAACAAAGCTTAGATCAAACTATAAATACTCTTTCTATGGCTTCTCCTTTCTCAAAAGAGGAAAAGCAAATGCTTTTGGAAGCAAAAGATCTAAAGTTTAGAAAACAAAAACTTGAGCAAATAATAAAAATTTATAGCTCTGATGACTTTAGTAACAAAACATTACAGTAGCTATAAAATAAAACCTTTATCAGCAAATTTTTCAATTTTATTTTTAAAGTAGGTGTTTTTGTTAAGAAATCTAAATAAATAATCTACATTTTTCAGATTGTATTTATTTGTTGCTTTAAAAAACTCATGTAAAAAATCTATACCCATTGCAAAAATAAAGTTTGGATCCTTTCTTTCAATTTCGAACTTTTCTAATATAGTATTTAAATCTAGTCCAAGTGCTAAATTTTTGTCAATTAAGTCACTTAAAATTTTTGTATCTCTAATAGTCATATTAAATCCTTGTCCAGCTAGAGGATGAACTTTGTGTAAGGCGTCTCCAAATGATAAAATATTTTTATAAAAATAATTACGAGATAAGAATAAGTTAATTGGGAATTCTTGAAGTGGTCTGATATTCTTAATCTTATAGTGTCTGTTGTATTTTTCTATTAAATTTTTGATTTTTACCTTATCTTTAATTAAATCTTTATCAAATATAGAAAAAACAACTGAAGTTTGATTATTTGAAATTGGTAAAAAGGCTAAAGGGCCAAACTTGGTAAAATATTGCTCTGCTATGTTATTTTGTATTTTAGAGTGATTGATGATAGTGGTAAAAGCTGTGCTGTTATAGTTTTTTTTAAAGTGTCTAGCAAAATATTTTTTGAATAAAAAGTTATTCGTGTCCGTAATGATTATAATTTCATAATTTTTTTTTAACAAATTAGGGGAAAAAACTTGATATCTTTTCTTTTTTATTTTTATACGCTTATTTTTTTTTAATTTAGTTTCTAATGATTTATTCAAAACATTATAAGATATCATTGAGAAGCTATTTTTGTCAGGTTTAAAGTTTAGAAAACTATCAAATTCATTCTCATTATATAATTTAATTTGTTTTATATTCCAACAATCCTTTTTGTTTAAAATTTTGTAGCTTTCTAAAAAGTTAACACTATCATTAGACAATCCGATCGTTCTAGAAAGTGTGTTTTTCATATTATTTGTTATTTTATTATTTGAGTAATAAAGATCTACATTTATGCCTTTATTAACAAAAACTTTTGATAATACTAAGCTAGTTAAATTTTTGCCTATTAAACAAATTGTCATAATTTTTTTTAATTTTAACAATAAATATTAAATGATACAAAGTGGTAAATTTGATTCTTTTATGCAAATTAAAAATAATTTTGAAAAAATTAGAGATTTTGCCATCAAAAAATTTATTGAATTTGTTGGTTTTTTTACCCTAATTTTTGCATTTCTGTTATTGTTATCATTAATTAGTTATAATCCTAATGATCCAAATTTTATTTATCCTGAAAATCAAGAAATAGAAAATTTTTTAGGCATTTATGGTAGTATTGGTTCTGATTTTTTATTACAATCAATAGGGTTGATAGCATACTTTTTGCCAATAACTTTAATATTTTTATCTATAAGATTGATTTATCAAAAAACTTTAATTTCAATTTTAAATAGTTTTTTTTATATGGTTTGTTATTCAATAATTGGAACCATTTTTCTAACACAATTTTATAAAGAAGCTTTTTTTCTTGTAATTAATGGAAACGGTGGCTTTGTTGGAAGCTATTCTTATAATAATATATTTTTTAAGATTACAAATATTAACACTGATGTTTCGTATTATTTTCTTATTTTATTATTCATAATCTTATTTATTACAAGTATTAATTTTAAATTAAAATGGTTTTCAACTCTTAAGAATATCATCAAAAGGAAGAAAACATTTTCTACAATTAAAACTAAAGAGTACGGAAAAGATGAATTTTTAGATTCTGATGATATACAGGAAAAATTTTCTTTTGAAAAAAAAAGTGACATATTAGAAAAGCAGAAAACATCATATAAACTACCGAATATCGATTTATTAGAAAAACCAACAACAAAAAATAAAAAAAATACTTTAAGAAATGATATTAATGAGGAATTTCTTGAAAAGATACTTCTAGACTTTGGAGTGGAGGGTAAAATTAGGAAAATAAGTTCAGGGCCAGTCGTAACTTTAAATGAATTTGAGCCAGCTGCTGGGGTGAAGGTCTCTAAAATTGTAAATCTATCTAATGATATAGCTAGAAATACAAGCTCAGAATCCGCAAGGATATCTGTAATACCTGGCTCCAGTTCTGTAGGTATCGAATTACCAAATCTAGAAAGAGACAATGTATCTCTAAGAGAAATATTAAATAGCTCTAAATTTAACAATAAAGATTTAATTTTGCCAATTGCGCTTGGTAAAAGTATATCTGGACAGCCTATAATAAGTGACTTGTCTTCAATGCCTCACTTGCTGATTGCGGGTACAACTGGTTCAGGAAAGTCTGTGTGCATAAACACTATACTAATTTCACTTTTATATAGGCACAAACCAGACCTATGTAAATTTATATTAATTGATCCAAAAATGTTAGAGCTTTCAACTTATGAAGGAATTCCCCATCTTTTATGTCCTGTTATCACCGAGGCAAAAAAGGCTGCTACTGTTTTGGGTTGGGTAGTTAAAGAGATGGAAAGTCGGTATAAATTAATGACAAAAGTGGGCGTGAGAAATATTGGGGGATATAATTCGAAACATAAATTACCAATGCCATATATCGTTGTTGTGGTTGATGAAATGTCAGATTTAATGTTAGTAGCTGGTAAAGAAATCGAAAATTATATTCAAAAATTATCTCAAATGGCTAGAGCAGCAGGAATACATATTATAATGGCAACACAGAGACCTAGTGTAGATGTGATAACTGGAACAATAAAAGCAAATTTTCCAACAAGAGTGTCATTTCAAGTTTCGTCCAAAATAGATAGTAGAACTATTCTTGGTGAGCAAGGTGCAGAACAACTTTTGGGGAAAGGTGACATGTTATACATGTCATCAGCCAACAGGATAACGAGAATCCATGCTCCATTCGTATCTGAAAATGAAATTGAAAAAATTAATAATTTTTTGAGATCTCAAGATGAGCCTGAATATGTAGAAGAAATTTTAAATTTATCAGATGAAAAAGATAATTTTTCAGAGGATAATTTAGATAACAGCCAGTTAGATGATTTATATGAAGCTGCTTTAGAAATAGTAAAATCTGAAAGAAAAGCATCAACTTCCTTTTTACAAAGGAAATTACAAATTGGATATAATCGAGCTGCGAGAATAATTGACACAATGGAAGAAAAGGGAATAGTAAGTAAAGCAAACCATGTTGGAAAAAGAGAAGTTTTATAATGAGGTTTGCTTTAATTCTTATCTTATTTTTTTTTTTTATAACTACTAAGGCTTACTCAGATCTGGCAAAACAAATAATAAATAATTTAAAAAATTCTGAAAATTATAGTTTTAAATTTACTCAACAGATTAATGATAAAAAAGAAACAGGAAATTGCGTATTGGTATTTGATAAAAAAATAAATTGTAAATATGATAATTTAGGTAAGATTTTAATTTCAGATGGAAAAAATATAATTATTAAAACTAACAATTCTGATATTCCAAATTTTTATAAATTAAAAAACACATCTTTTTACAAATTATTAGATAAAAGATATTTAATTAATGAACTTAAGATGAACAATATAAAAGATCAAAATGATGAATTATTTGTCAGAATAAATTATCAAAATTTTGATATAAAAGTTTATTTTGATAAAGAAAGATTGTACTTAAAGGGTTGGCGAACTATAGATATTTACAATAATTCTGTATTTACAGAAATAAACATTCTATCTGTGAATGAAATTATCGATGAAAATTTATTTAGTTTAAAGAAATTTAATTAACTATCTAATATATTTATATTCTCTTTTTTAAAAACAGTCATTCCTCTGGCTATATAATTTTTTAGAGCATTTGGATGATCTAAAGTACATGTATGCAACCATACTCTTCTGATATTTCTCTCAAAAGATTTTCTTATTGCTTCACTTAGAGCATATCCACCAATTCCTTTACCAATATATTCATGTAATAAACCAAAATAAGAAATTTCTGTTTCATTTAATTCTGGATTATACAAAAGTTCAAAAAAACCTGCTAAGTCTTCTGAATATTTTATAACGTAAGTTTCTAGATTTTTATTAGAAATATATTTAATCCATTTGTCATCTGACCAGCTAAGTCTATCTACCCATCTATGTTTTTTCCCAACTTGTTTGTAAAAAAATTTATTTAATTGAAAATCTGGTTTAATTTTCTCTACTATTAGTTTGGTTTTATTGACTGAGTATACCTTAAGATTTTTTAAGTCTTTTAACTCTAAAAAGTTTCTTTCAACATGGATCATCATTCAACCATCTTACCAATTTTTTCGCCCCCAAAAAGATGAAAATGTAGATGAGGCACTTCTTGTCCACCGTTTTCACTAATATTGGCTAAAGCTCTATAGCCTTTTCCCGTATCAGAAGAAATCTGTAGTTTTTTTGCTACCGTGTTTATTCCCTTTATCAATCCCACAATTTCTTTTTCAGAAGCATTATTTGCAAAATTGTCTAAATCAATATACTTTCCTTTAGGTATCACTAGCGCATGAATTTTTTTCTGAGGGTTTATGTCGTAAAAGGATAAAACAAACTCATCTTCATAAATCTTTTTGCATGGAATTTCGCCTCTTAAAATTTTTGCAAAAATGTTATTTTCGTCATAAGTCATTGAATAACTTCAAGTTTATCAATCACTTTTACAATCTTTTTTCCTGTTAAAACTGCATTTAACCTAGCACACTCATAAATCGCATTGGAATTTTCCTCTGCGATAGACTTCAGGTCTTTACATTTAGACCCACTCTCCATGTATAAATGTTCAATCATTTTTGGAGGTTCACCCAAATACATGAGCAAACCCACAACTTCTTTTTTCTTTTCAATGCCAGCGACCTCCTCGATTTCTGCCATTTTATTTGATGTACCGATTTCAAAATTTTTAAAAGCTATAAATCCTTTGTACCCAATAAAGCCGATAATTAAAAAAAATATTATTTTTATCTTACCCATAAATTTATTTTTTTCTTTTTTTTAATTCCAGCATTATATCCTCAATTTTAATATTATTAGATTCGAGATAAATAATTAAATGATAAAATACATCTGCAGCTTCATGGATTTTATTACTGTTTTGTTCAACAGATTGGATTAGTTCACCAATTTCTTCTAAAACTTTTTCTCTGCTTAAAATTTTATCTTTTAATAATTTATTTGTATATGAGCCGTCTATAGGTTTTTCTTTTCTTTGTCTTGCGAGACTAATCAGATTCTCTAATACATTAAGCATTCTAAATTCTAACAGGAATTCCTTTTGAATCCAAATATTCCTTTGCTTGTTTTACCGAGTATTTTCCATAATGAAATATTGAGGCTGCAAGCACTGCGTTGGCATTTCCTAATTTAACTCCATCTACTAAATGATCAAGATTCCCAACTCCTCCAGATGCAATCAATGGTATATTTACCTTTGAAGATATTGTAGACATTAATTCAATATCATAACCAACTTGCGTTCCATCTCTGTCCATAGAAGTAACTAATAATTCTCCAGCACCACATTCTTCCATTTTTTTTGCATATTCTATTGCATCTATACCAGAACTTTTTCTTCCACCGTGAGTAAATATTTCCCAACTTTTGCCATTATGTTTCGCATCTATTGCAACAACAATACATTGTGATCCAAATTTTTTTGAACTTTCTATAACTACTTTTGAATTTTGAACAGCTGCAGTGTTAATTGACACTTTATCAGCACCACAATTAAGTAACTTATTAATATCTTCTAAGCTTCTTACTCCGCCGCCTACCGTTAAAGGAACAAAACATTTTTTTGAAGTTTTTTTTACCACTTCGTAGATTGTTTCTCTATTTTCATTTGAAGCTGTTATATCTAAAAAACAAATTTCATCTGCTCCTCCGTCGCTATAAATTTTTGCTTGCTCGACTGGATCACCTGCATCTTTTAAGTCGACAAAGTTAATGCCTTTTACAACACGACCATTTTTTACGTCTAAACAAGGGATTATTCTATTTTTAAGCATCTTCTTTAACTAACTCCTCTAGTTTAATATCACCATCGTAAATAGCTTTACCAACTATTATACCCTCAATATTTTCCATGTTCCTTGCTTTTTTGACATCATTGATTGATGAAACACCACCAGAGATTATAACTGGACAATTAGAAATATTTGCAACTTTTGATGTTTCCTCAAAATTTGGACTTTCTTTAGTTCCATCTCTATTAATATCTGTAAAAATTAATCTACTCACGCCGTAATCATTTACCTCTTTTAAAAATTCTAATGTAGATTTATTTGAACTTTCTTTCCATCCAAAAACTGAAAGCTTTCCACACTGTGTATCTAGACCAAGAGCAACCTTTTGAGGAAACTTTTGGCAAGCTTCTTTTAGAAAACTTTTGTTTTTAATTGCAGCACTTCCTAGAATAATTTTTTCAACACCAACATCTAAATATTTTTGAATGCTTTCAAAATTTCTAATACCTCCGCCTATTTCCACCTTAAGACAAGACTTTTTTACTATTTCTTGAATAATATCAACATTGACCGTTTCTCCAGTTAAAGCTCCATCCAAATCAACAATGTGAATATTTTTAAATCCATGATCTTTATAGCTATTAGCTTGATCTACAGGAGAATTTTTGTACACCGTTTTGTTGTCAAAATCACCCTTAACTAAACGCACACATTTTTTATCTTTGATATCGATTGCTGGGAATATTTTCATCTATAAATTTATAAAATTATTAATAATTTTTAGTCCTATTTTGTCACTCTTTTCTGGGTGAAATTGAGTTCCAAAAATGTTTTCTTTTTCTACAGCGCAAACATGATTTGAGGAATAGTCGGTCGTTGCTAAAATAGTACTTTTATCATTGGGTACGAATTCATAACTGTGAACAAAATACATGTGAGATTTATCTTTTACATCTTTGAATATTTTACTGTTTTTTAAAATATTAATTTCATTCCAACCTATATGTGGTAATTTATATTTTCCATTCTGATTATCTATTTTAGTAACTTTTCCAGGGATCCAACCTAATCCTTTTGTTTCGGCTTCCTCATATCCTATATCTGAAAACATTTGTAACCCAACACAAATTCCAAGTAGAGGTTTTTTATTATTGATTACAAATTCATTTAAAGTCTCGACAAGACCGTTAATACCATTTAGTGCATCAGTACAGCTTTTGAATGACCCCTGTCCTGGTAAGACGACTTTATCACTTGACTTTATTTTATTTAGATCAGAAGTGACTTCAATTTTGACTTTATTTTGTGCTACTTCTTTAAATGAATTTATGACAGAACTTATGTTCCCTGATTTGTAATCAACAATTGTTACATTCATGAATTCTTATAAAGAACCTTTGGTCGATGGTACTACGTTCTTGTTTTGTGGGTCAATCTCAAGTGCGCTTCTTAAAGATCTTGCTAATCCTTTAAAACAAGACTCCACTTTGTGATGACTGTTATCACCATATAAATTCTCTATGTGCAAGGTAATTCCTGCTGCTTGTGAAAATGCTTGGAACCACTCTTTAAATAATTCTGTATCCATTTCACCTAGCTTTTCTACCTTTAAATCAACTTTCCAAATTAAGTATGGTCTATTCGAAACATCTAAGGCAACTCTTGTTAAAGTTTCATCCATTGGAATCATCGCGTGAGCATATCTTTTTATACCTACGAATTTTTTTGATGCTTTTTTTAAACATTCACCAATTGCAATGCCTGTGTCTTCAGTTGTGTGATGAAGATCAATATGCGTATCACCTTTGGCTTTCACTTTTAAATCAATTGAGGAGTGTTTTGATAACTGCTCTAGCATGTGATCTAAAAAACCAATACCAGTGTCTATTTTAAACTTACCCTTACCATCGATATTTATAGCTACATCGATTTTGGTTTCTTTTGTTTTTCTAGTTATCTCTGCTTTTCTCTTCATATTTAGTTAGATATATATACATTATTTACCGATATCAATAACAGTTAATTTAACACTTGAACATTTAAAATTAATATCCATCTAACTAAAATGACAACGATAGTACTAGTAAGAAAAAATAATGACGTAGTTGTGGCAAGTGATGGACAAGTGAGTATGGGAAATACCGTGATAAAAAGCAACGCTAACAAAGTTCGTAAAATTGAGAAAAGAAATGTGATCGCAGGATTTGCTGGATCAACAGCAGATGCTTTAACTTTATTTGAAAGACTAGAGGCAAAACTAGAGAAGCATGCGGGAAATTTAACAAGGGCGGCTGTTGAGTTAGCTAAAGATTGGAGAACTGATAAATATTTAAGAAGATTAGAAGCTCTTATGGCAATTGGTGACAAAGAGAAAAGTTTTATCATTTCTGGAACAGGTGATGTCTTAGAGCCTGAAGGAGATGTGATTGGGATTGGTTCAGGTGGAAATTATGCTCTAGCTGCAGCAAAGGTATTAATTGATACCGAATTGAAAGCAGAAGAAGTTGCAAAAAAAGCTATCCAAGTTGCATCTGATATTTGCGTTTTTACAAATAATAATATTAGAATTGAAAAAATTTAATGGAAAAATCTAATATAAAAACTTTTCCAAAGAAAACTGAGGAGATAAAACAGAGTCATATCGACTCATTATCTCCTAGAGAGATTGTATCAGAATTAGATAGATATGTTGTTGGTCAGAATAAAGCAAAAAGAGCTGTGGCTATTGCTTTAAGGAATAGATGGAGAAGACAAGCTTTAACAGGAGACATGCGCGATGAGGTGCTTCCTAAAAATATTTTAATGATAGGTCCAACAGGAGTTGGAAAAACTGAAATATCGAGACGACTATCAAAATTAGCCGAGGCACCTTTTGTAAAAGTTGAAGCTACACGATTTACAGAAGTTGGATACGTCGGAAGAGACGTTGAACAGATTATAAGAGATTTGCTTGAAATAGCTATTGCCATGGAAAAAGTTAAAAAGAGAAAAGAAGTGCACACTAAAGCTCAAAAACTTGCAGAAGAGAGAGTTTTAGATGTTTTGGTTGGAGATAAGGCATCAGTTGCAACAAGAGAAAGTTTTAGAAAAAGATTAAGAAATGGTGATTTGGATGACAATGAGATAGAAATCGCAACTAGCGAAACTAGCAACATGCCAAGTTTTGAAATACCAGGAATGCCAGGTGCAAATATTGGGATGATAAATATTGGTGAAATGTTAGGTAAATCGATGGGTGGTAAAGTTAAAAAGAAAAAGATGACGGTAAAAGAGTCTCATGAGATTTTACTTAATGAAGAAGCAGACAAATTAATAGAACAAGATAAAATAATAAAATCAGCAAAAAATGTTACCGAAGATAATGGTATTGTCTTCTTAGATGAAATAGATAAAATTTCTGGTAGAACCGACAGAACTGGTGGAGATGTATCTAGAGAAGGTGTTCAAAGAGACCTTCTTCCACTTATTGAAGGTACAACGGTAAGTACAAAATATGGACCCGTTAAAACTGATCATATACTTTTTATAGCTTCTGGGGCTTTTCAACTGGCGAAACCATCTGATTTGTTGCCAGAACTTCAAGGCAGATTGCCTATTAGGGTAGAATTAGATGCTCTTACAAGTGATGATTTTAAGAGAATTTTGAAAGAGCCGGATAATAGTTTAATCAAACAATATAAGGCTTTGCTAAAAACTGAAAAGGTTGACCTGGAATTTTCTGATGACGGCATTGAAACTATTGCGAATCTTGCGACTGAAGTCAATTCATCTGTAGAAAATATAGGCGCAAGAAGACTTCATACAATAATTGAAAGAATTCTCGACGAAATAAGTTTTACTGCAACTGACAGATCTGGAGAAAAAATTATTATAGACTCTAAATATGTAAATGAAAATCTTGGACAACTAGTAAAAGATAACGATTTGTCAAAATTTATCTTATAATTTTAAATAAACAGAAAAAAAACCTAAATTTTTTTCATCTGTACTGTCATCAATTTTTTTTATTATTTTCATTAACTCTGTATTTGATTTAATAAATTCCGGAACAGAATATTTTAAAATACCTAAATCTTTCGATTGATAAGGATTTTGATCAACTTTTGATCTTAATCCTTTACCCGTAATAATATTCAGTTTTAGTACTTTTTTATCAAAGCAATCAATAATAAATTTTTCTACTTTACTATTGGCATGATCTAGAGAAAATCCATGAAGATCTATAGTTGCTTCATTTTTATATTTTGTTTGTCCTCTGGTGTAATCTTTATCCTGAACTTTCTCATTTCCTTCTACGAAATTTTTCCAATCTTTTAAATCTTTTTTGGATAATTTTTTATTCAATTAGACGTTTGTTTCAATCAGTGACCAGTTTGGATCATTTGACTTCACATTTTTTGCAAATTTCCAAGTGTCATAAACTTTTTTAATTTTTTCTGGATCACCAGAAATAATTTTTAGGTTTTTATCTTTAACACATGAAATAATTTCACTTACGAAGTCCACTGTAACTTCAAGGAAGTTACCATTTCTATCATGTTGTTTGATTTCTGCTGAATTAATTCCTATAAACGTTGTTTCAGAAATATTACCCTGTTTCTCGCGCTCAGAAATAGCTTCTTGAAATTGTTTAAAAACTTTTTTTTCTAAAAGGCTTTTAATATCCTTTAAGTTTCCCTTTGAAAAATCAGTGATGATATTCTCGTAAGCTATTTTAGCTCCAGACAGAAATTCAGATTTTGCCTTTTCGTCAAAAACATCAAAGTTTGTTTTTTTAATTGTATTTACATTTGGAAATTCGTGTGGGAAACTCTGGGTGATATCTTCCTCAAAACCAGACTTTTTACCTAAAATACCTCTCAGTCTCAAAAATATGAAACCAGCAATCATTGCCAGGAGTATTATGTCTATATATTCAAAGCTATAACTCATAACTTTATCATATTTACTCTATTGCTTAATTTCAACTAGCAAATTAGATTAATGACAAATGAACACACTTTTATTAATAATCTTATTAGTTCCTCTTATTGAAATTTACCTTTTCATTCAAATTGGGGGACAAATAGGTGCTTTTAGCACAATTCTTGTAATTCTTTTAACTGCAGTTGTTGGGGTTTATTTTGCAAGATTACAAGGTTTGAATACTTTAAAATCTGGTATTACACAACTTTATAGAAACCAAATGCCAATCTACGAAATGATGTCCGGGGCTGCTTTGGCATTAGCAGCATTACTTTTAATTATTCCAGGATTTGCTACAGATCTAATTGGTTTTTTGTTAATTATCCCGGTAACTAGAAATATATTTTTTAAATATTTGAGTAAAAAATATACAAAGAAAAAAAATGCAAACGAAAAAGCTAAAGATAATTTGATTGAAGGTGAGTATGAGGATAAAGATAATTAATGGAAAAAAAAAATTATAGGATACTAGGAGAATTTATAAAAGATATTTCTGCTGAAACAAAAGATATTGAAAGTTATATATATACTAAAGAAAATATTTCTAAATATAAATTGTTTATTGATATAAATACAAAGCCTCTGAAAAACAAAATGGCCGAGGTTTCGATATCAACAAAATTTAAAGAAAATGATAGTAATAAATACGGCTATTTTGAAATGGTATATGCAGTAGTTGTAAAAATTGACGAAGAAGTGAATACAAAAGAAATTTTAGAACCAATATTCTTAAAAGATGTTCCAACAGAAGTTTATCCAAAAATTGAAAAAATTTTCTTAGATCTACTTAGCCATTCTGGTTATCCAAATGTAAAATTTGAGACCAAAGTGGACTTTAATGAACTATATAAAAATAGGAAAAATTAAATAATTTTTTTTAAAAACTTTTTTATAAAAAGTTTATGATTTTTTAACTCATTCTCTGTTGGTTCGATAATTTTTTTGCAATAAACTGTGGGTTTGATATTTTCTGGTTTTCTTGTCTCCTCTGACATAAAGTCTAGTTTTGGCTCTTTTTGATCAATTAAATTTATATAAACTTTAGACAAAAGCTCACAGTCAATTAATGCTGTATGAAGCTTTCTTCTTGAATTGTCTATTCTAAATCTTC